>NZ_CP045202.1:3132500-3462267 GCF_016864195.1 Dechloromonas sp. TW-R-39-2 | reverse complement strand
GCAAAACGCGGGTCGATGGCAGGCCGAGCTTGAGTGCCTTGAGATAGGCCGCTTCGGCTTTTTCCGGTTGTCCCAGGTCGTGCAGCAGGCGCCCCTGACGCAGGTTCAGGGCCGGATTGTCGGGCTCGTGATCGAGCACGATCTGGCAGTAGCGCGAGGATTCGGACAGGGCGTGGATGCGCAGGTCGCCCTGAACCAGCTCCTGGTAGATCAATTCCCAATAGAGGTCGGACAGACGCCGGGCTGCGGCTTGTGCCTGAGCGCCATTTTCCCGGTCGTCGTCGGCGTTTATCGCCTCGGCCCAGTGTTTCAGCTCCTCGTCGATCGCCTGGTTGATCCGCTTTTCCTGATTGTCGAGCATGCCGTAGGCCAGCAAGCGGATGTCTTCGCTCGGGTCGGCCAGTACGTCGCGCAACAAGGGCGACGCCACGCGGCCGGAAACATATTGCAGGGCGACCAGGGCGCCGAGTCGCGAGGCCATCGGGGCGCGCGTGTTGCCGAGAAAGGAGCGCAGTCCCGATTGCCGGAAGCCGCCGGTGCTGTGCTGGTGTGGGTCGAATTCGGGCAGTTGCAGGGACTCGAATGGCCTGTTCAGTGCCTTGGGGCGATAGCTGCGCAGGATGACAATGCCGATCAGCACGCCGATAAAGCCGAAAACCGGGATGGCGTAGCTGCAGCCGGCCATCAGCAGGAGGACCGGGCGACGCGGGCGAGCCAGTGCCGGCGGCAGGAACAGAATGCCGAAGCTGGCGAGCATCAGGCTGGCGGCACCGTGAAAGACCAGATACCAGAGCAACACGCTGTCGCTGTGGCTGGTCAGCAGCGCACCGCCGCTCCAGGCGCTCAGCTCAAGCGTGAGGGCGTAGAGGCCGAGTTTGTGCTGAAGCATGGGCGATTTCGTTTAAACGTTGCAGCAGGACGAGTGGTGGATCGGTGTCGAGCGGCAGGATGTGGCCGAAGATGCCGAGCTCGGCGAGGGTCTGGCCGCTTTTTTGATGGGCCCACATTTCCAGGCGACTGAGATAGCCTTCGGCCGCCGATTGTCCGGAGAGTGGCATCAGTGTGGCCAGGATGCTGCGGTCGACGTCCTGGATCAGCCAGTTTTCATCAAGTGCACGCTTCTGGCGCTGGATTTGCTGTGCAACATCCGGCATGCCCGGACGCGACTGGATTTCCAGCGCGACGACGACGCTGCTGACCTGCGAACTTTGGCGAATGTGCCAGAGGCGTTGCAGTTCGAAGGCGAATTCCGGCGGGCAGTCCGGTTCTTTGCGGCGAATCTGGGCAGCCAGTGCATGCATCGACAGGCTGTCGGCGTAATAGCCGAGCAGCAGGTTGATGGTTTGCAGCGTTTCATCCTGCAGTGAAAAGAACGGCATTTGTTCGACGAGCAGCAGGCCGAAACATTTGCCGTCGAGGTTGTTCAGAGGGGCTGCGATCAGGTAGCGGCTCGATTGTTCGCTCTGGTTGAGCGACTGGGCGATGTGACACAGGTGGCTGGTCTGCATGGCATGCTCGATCAGCGGATCGTCGGCCTGCAGCGGCGAGGTGTTGCCCAGCGTGGCAATCGGTGCCGTTTGCAGGCGTTCGTCGACCAGGTAGTGCAGCGCGGCAACTTCCAGCTGACAGTACTGGGCCAGCAGCCTGAGCAGGGCCGATGCGCCGGCCGAGTCGGAGTCCATCTGCTCGGTGGCGATATGGTTGCGCATGGCGCCAAGTGCATCGCGCATCGCCATCGGGCGGCTGATCAAGTCTTGCTCCAGACGGTCGTGCGATAGGCGCAGCAGGTAATACTGGTGGGTCAGGAACTCAAGTCGCTGGTCGAGGTAGCGTTGAATGGCTTCGGCCCGACGGGCGCGGGCCAGCCACAGGCTGGAGAATTCGCCGATGACCATGACCAGGATCAGTCCGCCGAGGAAAACCAGCTTGGGGAATTCGGCCGGGTGAACCAGATTGAGTGCCAGCCATACCAGGAGCAGCATCGCCGCGCCGCCAATGCCGGTTAGCGGCCCGTAGCGCAAGGCCAGGACGATAGGGGCGAACCAGGCCCAGGGGAAACTGGCATGTATCCACAGCGGGTCGTCCGGATTCAGCCAGAGCCCGAGGCTGACGGCGATCAGCGGAAGCAGGATGGTTTCGCCGACAATGGCCCAAGGGTGAGTGACGGGCGAGGTCAACTGACCGAACACGCTCCATTGCGGCGTGCCGGGATCGAGCGCCGAGCTTTGCCCGGTCGCTCCGGTCGTTGTGCCGGCCTGGCTCGGCGCCTTGAGATCAAGCAAGCCCATGGCTGGCTCAGCGGGCGCCGGAGAGGCCGCTGCCGAGCAGGCTGCGGATCAGTTGCTGGGCGACGGCGGAGAGGGCTTCACGGCTCCAGCCGCTTTTGCCGCCGGAGCCGCTCCACAGCGTATCGCCACTGCCGACATCGATGATTTGCAGGGCGACACCGGCTGCCGGTTCGCCATCGACCCCGACTTTGTAGCGCCATTCGTCGACCGCGCCGGCCAAGGCGTAGCGTGCGCCTTGCTGACGCGCCCAGGCCAGGGCTTCTTCCTGCTGGCGGCGTTCGCCGGCATCGAACAGCGCTTCTTGTTGCAGGTTGCTTGGGTAGCGTTTGACCTTGCTGATCCCGTTGCTGTGCAGGATGGCTTCGGCAATCGCCTCGGCACGCTGGCCGGCCAACGGCGTTTCGGTGTGATTGGCAAAGGGCAGGACGACCCAGTTGGCCTGGCGTTCGAGCGTCGGGGGCGGGCTGCGGTCAAGCGTCGAGCAGGCGCTGGCCAAAAGAGTCAGTGCGGCAAGGAGCAGGGTGAGGAATGTGCGGGTCATATCGGGCTTCCGGTCAAAGTGTCAGTAATGCATGCGGTAGTTGAAATTCAGGTCACGCGTCAGGCCGCCGGTTTGCGGTCCGCCGCGTGCTTGTCCCCAGGTCAGGCTGAAATGGTCGGCGCCGAGCAGGCTGCCGGCCAGGCCCAGGCGGACGTCATAGCCGGGGCCCAGTTCGCTGTGCCAGGTTCGGCTCAAGCTGGCGTAAGGCCGGATGGTGCGAGTGTATTCCCGCTCGTAGCGCATGTCTGTCGACAGGCGCAGGCCGTAGAAGTTGAAATTTTCCGGCAGGAAGAAGTCCGGGCGCAGTTCGCCGAGATTGGCGATGCTGGCCGGGAGTAGCGGGAGCAGTGCGGCGTCGCTGTAGCTGTCTTCGCGGCTGAAGCGGTGGGCCGACCAGAACGCGCTGAGTTCGAGGTCGCGGCTTTCCTGGCGCAGTGCATGGGCAAAGACGAGGGAGGTGTGCTGCCCGCGACCAATCGCCGAGCCGGTTTGCAGGGCGTAGCGTTCGCTGAATTGTTCCAGGCTGAGTCGGTCGAGGCGGCTGAGTTGATAATTCAGTCCGGCAGAAAACCGGTCTTTCATCCCGGCGATACGCAGCGCGGTACTGTCCTGGCTGGGCAGGTTTTGTCCCAGTCCGATACGCAGCGACAGGCGATCGTCGATGCGATGTTCGTATTCGATTTGCCGTGGCTGGTAGTTGCTCAGGCTGTGGCGATCTTCGGCCAGCAGCGAGAATTGTTCGCCTCTTTCCTGCCAGTTCATGCGCAGGCTGGTGAAACGTTCATCGGGCACGTTGCGGATCACGGCTTCGTCGACTTTCTGGCGCTGGATGCGTCCAACTTGAACATCGAGCGAAAGCTGAGGTGTCAGGGCCAGGTGCCATTCGGCGCTGGCTTGCGCTTCGCTGAAGGCGCCCAGGTCACGGCTGGCCAGTGCGCCGCCGGCGTGATCGCTGAAGGCGAGCAAGGATTCGGTCAATTGCATGTGCAAGGGATCGTCGTCGCTTTGCTGGTCTTGCGTGTCGAAAGCATCACTCTGGGCGCTGCGCAGGTCACCAATCCGGCGGGCGGCGTTGATCCGGTCGTAGCGTGGCAGGCGTTCGCCGGCCTCGTCCAGCATCTGGCCCAAAGCCGTTCCGTCATCATGGGCCAGCGCGACCGAAATTTCAGCCCACAGCGGCCGGTTCGCTGGCTTGCTCAGGCTGCGTGAATATTGTTGCCAGAGATGGCCGCGTTCGGCGCTGTATTCGCCGGCATTCTGCAACCAGCCAAGAATGCTTTCGACGGCGGCGTTCGAGTACTTTTGTTCGGCGCCACGGTCGAGACGGAGCAGTTCGCGCAGGGCATCGAGCCCAGTGTCGCCGTCGCGCTGGGCGATCAGCAAGCGGGCGCGGGCGAGCCGGCGGGTGGCGTCGATCTGGTCATTGTCCAGCCATGTCCGACGGGTTGAAATTACCTTGTTTCTGGCGTCGACCGCGCTATTCGCCGCGGGCTGTGCAGCTTGCCATTCCTGGCTGAGCAGATGGCGGCGCAGGCGCCAGGAGCGGTCGGTTTGCTGGTTCTGGTCGAGCGCGTCGGCGTAATTCATCAGCCAGAGAAAGTCGTTTTGATGGGCGGCGAGGTGGGGCGTCAGATAGCGATCCAGTGCCACTTTCGGGCGCGACAAGGCGAGATAGGCTGCACCCAGCGCGTCGTGCAGCGAGCTGTCTGCCCGCCATTCGCTTTCGCGGCTGGCCAGCAGCCGACGTAGTGCGGGCGCATCGTTGCTGTCGATCAGGAGCCACAGCATGCTTTGCTGGATATCACGTACGCCCGGGGCCAGCTGCAGGGCGGCAGAAAGCTCCTTGCGTGCCAGTTCGAGCTGGCCGTTGCTTTGGTGATAAAGCGCCGAGAGGCGCAAGAAGTCAGGCTGTTTGCGCAAAGCCGCCAGTGCGTGCCGTGTTGCATTCGGGGTGGGGTCGAGCTGTTTCAGCAAAGCCCCCATAGCCGCCCATTGCTGTTGTCCGGCATATAGATTAAGTGCTTCCAGCAGGGCCGCCGGCCGTTCGAAACGTGCCCAACTTGCAGCTGCTACCCTGGCTGCTTCGAGTGGGTGTGTCGCGGCCAGCAATTGACGGAGCGTGTCGAAATCGCCTTCTTCGGCATCCGAGCCTGCAGTCAGTTTTGTATAGGCATCGACGGCGAGTCCTTCGCGTTGTTCGAATTCAGCCAGCCGGGCCAGTAATTGCCAGAATTCCCGATTCAGGCCCGCGTCGGCGCTATCTTGCGTACGAGCCTTGTCGAGCCAATCGAGTGCCTGTCGGTAGTGGCCGAGGAGTGTCGCCTGAATGGCTGCCCGCAAGGCCCGCTGGGCCGTGATCTGCTCAGGCTTGCCGAGCAGGCGTTGCCAGGTTTCCAGCGACGCCTTGGGGTCGCCTGCCCGCTCGTACAGATCAGCCTGCATTTCGAGGGCGAATGGTGTGTCGTGCTGGCGGTTCAGTTGGGCCAGGAAAGCGATTGCTTTTTTCGGCTCGCCCTGACGTTCCCAGGCGGCCACAATTTCACGCAGCAGCTTCGAATCCGAGGGGCGGCGGGCAAGTTCGTATTGCAGGCCGGCGACCAGGGCTTCGTCGTTGAACAGCCCTGGCGCCAGACGCAGGACGGCTTGCCAGGCGTCGTCGCGCTGGGTCTGGCGGGCAAGATGCAGCCAGTTGTCGAGCGCCATGGCCGGGCGCTGTGTCCATTCGGCGACCCGGGCCAGACGCTCACGCCAGAGCAGGTTTTCCGGGACCTGACGAACGGCGGATGCCGCGACTTTCCAGGCATCGCCCAGTTTTTTGTTTTCGAGAAAAACCTCGTAGCCCAGGGTATAGGTTTTGTCGTCGAACGGAATTTGTGGCCCTTGCCGTTCCGGATTGTCGGTGCTGCGGTCTACCTGCCGGAAAGCCGCTTTTTGTGGCAGGGCGCCACCGTGCTCTGCGGCCAGGCGTATCTGTTCGAGCTGGCGCAAAAGACTCAGGCGCAGCAGCTTGCGGACGTAACGGTCGGCAACGTCCGGGCGGCCGGCGGCCCGCGCCAGGTTGGTCAGATAGAAGAGCGTCTCGCTGTCATCGGCCAGTTCGCCGATATCGCGTTCGGCCACAAACAGGGCGTCGCTCAACTGGTTGCCCGATTGCAAAGTGGCGAGCGCGCTCAGAAAGCAGCGTTTTGCCTGTGCCGCATTGGTCGTTTTTTTTCTGGCCAGCAAGTACAGCTCGGCGCTGCCCCGGTAGTTGCCATTGGCCAATGCGCTACGGGCTGCATCGATCAGGGTGTTGGCGGTGGCGACGGAGTTTGTGCTGCGCCTGGCCAGTTGATCGAACAGGGCGATGCCGGACGTGCTTTCTCCGAAGGTGAAGGCTTTGCCGGCGATTTCAATCAGCCGCTCGTCGGGCCAGTTTTCGTTGGCCAGGGCCTTGAGTTGCCGGGCCAGTTCCTTGCGACGAGCGTTGCGCTGGTCCTGCTGCACCTCGGCGGTATATTCCCGCTCACCGGCCAGCCAGAGCAGCCAGAGAGCTTCGCGATGCAACTCGGGGTCGCCGGCGTTGAGCGCCGGACGCAAGGTGTCGCGCAAGGCATTCAGGTTGCCTCGTGCCAGATCCTGCCGGGCGAGCAGGAGGCGAAGCTTGGGATTGTTGGGGTCGGTCCGCAGCAGGTTGAGCAGGTAGTCGCGGCTCAGTTCGCTGTCTGGTGCCTGGCTGACGCGCTCGACCAGATTTTTTTGCGGGTAGATGATGATCAGGGCGAGCGCGATCAGCCCGCCGAGCAGGAGCAGCAGCCAGAGTGGCGCGAGATAGGGGCGGTCAGGACGCTGCGCAGCTAATTTCGATCTTGGCAGCAGCATCTTTGAGCCGGAAGCGGGTGACAGGAATGGTCGCCAGGGTTTCTGTGCGGTCTGGCGTGACGGATTTCCCGTTGATATCAATACGGCAGGCCGCGACGTTGGCCAGCCGGAAATCGAGTGCTTGATGGGCCTTCAGCTGAAAACTCAGGCGCAGCTTTCCTGGGCCAGACGTTTGTTGCCAGTGACTGATCCGGCCATTAGCATCGAATAAGTAAGGTTGTTTTTCCGGCGTATTGCGACCGGCGAACCAGGCTGAACCGTCCGTCAGGTGAAGATAGTTGCCATCACGGCCAGGCGTGTGGCCGGCGACGCCTTGCGCCGATGCCATGTCCGGAAACATCTCCGTCGGCAGACGCAGCGTGCGCAAGCGGCCATCGCCCCGGACCCGCCAGCCCTGTCCCTCACGGGCGATGGCCAGGGTGTGGAAATCCTGGACCTTGGTCATGTATTCGGATGCAAAGACCGGATGCAACGATTGTGTCTGTGTCCAGGCAAATACGCGGTGCAAGGCTTTGACGCCGGCCGGCTTGCTGGCCGAATAGGTGTGATAGTAAATATCGACCGGCTTCAGGCGACGCGGACTTTCGGTCATCTCGAAACTTTCGGTGACCCGCTCGAAGCCATAGTAGGGGCCGCGCCAGAGGTTGGTGTAGATGTTTTCGTTGGTGATCGGTGCGTAGACCTGCAGATAGCCGTTTTTCTGGATGCCCAGGGCGCCGACTGCGGTCAGTGACGGATTGCTCCGGGTGATCGAAGTGTCGCCGCCGTTCATGTTGAGGAAACCCGAGCGTTCGGTAATTTCCAGCGCGTCTGCGCCGGGTGCGGTGTCGCCGGACCAGAGCAGGATGCGCACCGGCTTGTCCGGCGGTGCCAGGCGCTGGCGGATGTAATTCATCGAGCCGACGATTTCCCGGTCAAGGTCAAAACGGTAGCCGGGGACATTCAGATGGTAGTACTCCTCCTTGCCATCCTTGAAGACGCCATGCTTGACGCTGTGGTCCCAGAGAAACGGGTGGGCAAACGTATGGCTGGCAATCTCGACGTGGGGCAGCCGGAACATACGCCGGGCAATGTCTTCCAGTTGCGGGCTTTGTTTCGGGTGAAGTCCCTCGGGCGAGACTTCCGACTCGATGACCGAAACCGTGGTCGGGACGCGATATTTTTCCAGAATTTCCTTAAGCAAAACCTCGGCAGCCGGCGGGCTGCCCGGGAATTCGGCCAGCGATGGAAAACCGTCGCCGTCGATGTGCGAGAAAAACAGGCGTCGGCCATTTTCCGTGGTGACATCAGGGGCCGGCAGGACGGGGAGTTGCAAGCTTTCCTTCAGAAATCTGAAGGGGTCGATGACCCAGCGAGCCTGTTCGGTGCCGGGTACTTCGATCAGGGCGAATGGATCGAGAATGAAACCACCCCAGCGAGTCAGTGCGCCGCCTGTGAAAATTTGCTGTTTGGCGTCTTGCAGTTCGATCAATGTTTCAGCCTGCTTGTCAGCCAGGCGGATGGGAGTCAGTCCGGTTCGATTTGGCAAGGGCTTTGCCTCGAAACCAAGCATCGGGTGCTGGCGGACAATGCAGAGCGTGCCTGAGACGCTTCCGGATTGCAGTTTCAGGCCAAGACGGCTGGCAAGCGACGGCTCGACAGGAAAACCGAAATCTCCAATGATGGCCAGCCTCAAGCCCGCATCGATGCGGTTGAGCAGCCAGCGGGACAGGGCCCGACCTTGGGTGTCTGGAAGTTGTCCGGATATCCAGGTGACTATACCGGCGTAGCGATCTGGCCGAATCTGTTCGGGCAGTGGCTTGCGAGCATCGACATAGTCGACGATGTAGCCAAGATGGTTGATTGGCATTTGCAGGAAGCGATGCGCATTGGCGTAGTTAAGCGCAGGTGACTCGGCACTGTCGTAAATCATCGCGATGCGGCGTGGAACGGCTTCGATCATGCCAATCCCGATACTTTCAAGATTGCTGTCAGCAACCCAGGGAATAAAGCCTAGCGCCTTGATGCGTTCGGCTGTTTCGCGGCTGAGCGCACGGTCGTGAGGGGCGACGTAGTCGATGGCCAGAATCTCCAGGCCGTCGCGTTGGCGAATTGTCTGCAATTGCGTCAGCAGCCACTCGCGATCGGCGGGCTTGACCGGTTCGTAACGCTGATTGGTGGCATTCCAGCCCTGAAAAATCGACTCGGCAGCCACCATGCGGATTTTATCGCGGACTTTCGGCACGATCTCGAAACCCCGGTTCAGGATCAGTTGTATGCCCGGAAAGCGTTTGTGCAATGTTTCAATGACCCGAACCAGGCCGGCCTGCTGGGCGGCTTCATCGAAATTTCTGGCTAGTCGGTAAGAGTCCAGCGTGTCGAGGAAGAACCCGCGATAGCCTCGCACCCAGAGCGGGGCAATTACCTGTTCGGCAAAGAACTCGGGCCATTCGGCCGGTGTCTGGTCAATGACGACGGAGTTCCAGTCACCGTTCCGGGCCATTTTCCAGTTTTCAGGGATGGCCTTGTAGTAGGGCCGGCTGGCCTGGACCTCGGCGACCGAGACGTAGGCGTACAACTCGCTGTCCGGGCGAGCGTAGCGCTTCGGTTCATGCCCGTGATCCGGCTCGACAACGACAATGTCAAAGGCGCGGAAATCGCTGAGCGGTGTCTGTCGACCGTAGTAAAGCGCGACAGCCGGTGTAGCTTCGGAGAATGCTGCAGCCGTCAGCGCGGCAAAAAACAGAAGGATGCGAACTAGAAACAAATTGCGAGGGCTTTATGACAATAGAATATTAAACCGTAAAATTTCTGTGTCGGCAATGCTGTCCCTCACTTTTCAAGACCCGGCCCCTGTTCCGGAAACGCTTGTCGGACAAAGGGCCGGGGCTTTTGGGCTCAGGAAATGGCCAGCATCCGGTCAAGTGCCAGCCTGGCCAGTTTGGCTTCGTGTTCGGGAACCTTGATGGCGTTCACAATCTTGCCTTCCGCCAGGTTTTCCAGTGTCCAGGCCAGGTGTTGCGGGTCGATGCGCTGCATCGTCGAGCACATGCAGATCGTGGTGGCCATGAACTGGACAATCTTGTTTTGTGGCAGGACTTCGCTGGCCAGGCGATCAACCAGATTCAACTCGGTGCCGACCAGCCAGCGGGTCCCTTCCGGCGCTTCCTTGATGGTTTTGACAATGTGTTCAGTCGAGCCGACGTAATCAGAGGCGGCACAAACTTCGAAGTTGCACTCTGGGTGGGCGATGACCTTGCCTTCCGGGTATTTGGCGCGGAAGGCGTCGATATGCGATTTCTGGAACATCTGATGCACCGAGCAGTGGCCTTTCCACAGCAGGATGCGGGCTTTCTTGATCTGCGCCGGTGTCAGGCCGCCGTATTCCAGGTCCGGGTCCCAGACAACCATTTCGTCCATGGCAAAGCCCATCTGATGGCCCGTCCAGCGACCGAGATGCTGATCGGGGAAAAACAGAACTTTCGGACGGCGTTCGAAAGCCCATTTGGCGATGGTGCCTGCATTCGACGAGGTGCATACGATGCCGCCGTGTTCACCGCAAAAGGCTTTCAGGTCGGCCGCTGAATTGATGTAGGTGACCGGTGTCACTTCCTCTTCGGCGTTCAGGATTTCACCGAGTTCGCGCCAGCAGCGTTCAACCTTGGCCAGGTTGGCCATGTCGGCCATCGAACAGCCGGCGGCGAGGTCGGGCAGGATGGCGGTCTGGTTGGCGGCGGTCATGATGTCGGCGACTTCGGCCATGAAATGCACGCCGCAGAAAATGACGTATTCGGAATCCGTCTGGGAGGCCAGGCGCGACAGTTTGAGCGAGTCGCCGGTCAGGTCTGCGTGTTGATAAACATCGGCCCGCTGATAGTGGTGGCCGAGAATGACAGCCTTCTTGCCAAGCTTGGCACGGGCAACGCGAATGCGTTCCTGGCAGGCTTCATCGGAAAGCTTGTTGAAAGGGGCGAAAACGAGCGGTTGATCGGCTTGCATTGGATTCTTTTCGAAGGTTAAGCTGCCAGAGTGACGGCGCCTAGGAGAGGCAAAATGCTTGGGGAACGATTCTATCATCGCTGTTTGATTGCGACGCTTCTGGCCGTATCCCTCGCTGCTAATGCCGGTGAGCCGTCAGTCAGTGCTGAAATCGACGAGCTTGCCGTGCGTCCGCCGCCCCGTTCGATCAATGACATCACCCGGATGTTGGCCGACTATCGCCAGCATGACGATCTGGTCCGTCAGTTACGCAGCGCAGCCGAGGCGCGTCCGCCCGAAACTTCCGAACGTGCCGCCCTGTTCGATTTCTACTGGAAACGCGGCCAGGCTGCCGCGGAACTGGGGCAGGTTCAGCAACAGATCAGCGACTTTCGTCTGGCCGTCGAGTATGGCCAGACGGGGGCGCCGGAATACGCTCGTGCGATGCGGGCGCTGGCGATGGCCGAGCGCCAGGGAGGCAACTTCCTGGCGGCGCAGCATTATTCGCTAGAGGCGATCAAGCAAGTGCCTCAATCGTCGCAAGGGCAATTGACCGGAGCCTACAGCCAGATCGTCAGCCTGGCATCGCAATTGGGCGACTTCGAAATGGCCCAGCAAAACCTGGCCAAGCTGGAGTCGGTGCTGCTCGGTTTGCGGAATGGTCGTGGCTGGTCTACCTGGTCGCACTTCTGGTTGTCGTCCTTTGAAAAGGCGCGTGGCGATTATTTTTCGATGGCCGGCAAAATGCGCGAGGCCGAAGGGGCTTATCGGAAAAGTTTGAGCGAAAACCTTCTGGCGTTGCAGGATCTGCCAGCCATTCGCGCCGCAGGTCGCGATGCGCCAACCGCTGAAAACATGAAGCAGGGCAGCGAAGGCATCGAGCGCGGTCTGGCGCAAGTGTTGCTGGCCCAGGGCAAGCTGGTCGAGGCAGAGTCGATGGCGCGAACTGCCTTGGAACACACGTTGAAACGGGCAGGTCGTTCGTCTCCCGATGTTGGTCGCGGTTTGCGGGTGCTTTCCGGGATCATTGCCGAGCAGGGGCGTTATGCTGAATCGGCCAAACTTTCCGAGGCTGCCTTGACCTCAGCCCTGGCCAGCGGTGCCGCGCCTCACTCCCTGACCGTGCTCGGCGCGTTGCGTGCCAATCTCGCTGCTCAGGTGTCGCTGGGCAACGATGCCGAGGCGCTTGCGCTTTATGAACGTATGCGCAAGGCGGTTGAGGGATCGCCAGAAATGGCTGCCCAGGTTTTGCGCGGTGACCTGGATGTGGTTCAGGCATTGCTGCGTACCGGTCAGCCGCTCCCGGCAGAAAAAATGGCGGCAGAAATGCTTGAGCGTTTGAGCAAACAGCTTGGCGAACGGGCGTTGAGGACTTCCGAGGTCCGGGCGTTTTACGCCATGGCGCTGGCTGACCGCGGGGAGCAGGCGGGGGCGCTGGCGGCTTTCCGTCTGGCGCTGCCTGTCCTGGTCGAGCGGGTGCGTAGCGATAGCGAAGCAGAGACCGGCAGTATGCGGCGTCAGCAACGGTTGGTTGGTATTCTGGAGCGCTACATCCGCTTGTTGTCCGACATGCAGGGGCGTCCCGGTTTGCCGTCCGGCTTCGATGCCGCCAACGATGCCTTCGTGATGGCTGATTTGGCGCGAGGCAGTTCCGTTCAGCGGGCATTGACGCGGAGTGCCGCACGGGCTGCGATCAAGGATCCCGATCTGGCTCAGCTGGCGCGTGAGGAACAGGACACGCAGCGCCGCGGAAATGCCCTGAACGACTTGCTCAGCCAGTTGCTCTCTGCGCCGCCTGAACAGCAATTGCCGGTGATCCAGGCAAGAATCCGGCAGGATATCGAGGGGTTGAAGCAAAACCGGGAGCGCCTGAAAAAGGAAATCAGCCAGCGCTTTCCCGATTACGCCCGGCTGGTTGATCCTCCCGCGGTCAACATGGCCGATGTGGCCAAAATGCTTCAGCCCGGGGAGGTGCTGCTGTCCTGGTATTTCGGCCGGCGCGATGCCCATGTCTGGGCGATTGCCGCCGATGGACGCAGTCGGTTTGCCGCCTTGCCGACTGATCGGGCGACGATGGCTGCGGCGGTGACCAAGCTGCGTCGTGCGCTGGATGCCGAGGCGCCGACAGTCGAGCAAATTCCCGAGTTTGATACGGTCTTGTCGCATCAACTTTATCAATCGCTGTTTGCTCCCGTGGCTGAGTTGGTTCAGGGCGCAACAACGCTGCTCGCCGTGCCGCATGGCGAGTTGGGGCAATTACCGCTTTCTTTGCTGGTGACGGCAGAAACGTCGAAACCCGGCAAGGGCGGGGTGATTTTTTCATCCTACCGCCAGGTTCCATGGTTGATGCGTCAGGTGGCTGTTGCCCAGCTTCCCTCGGTGACCGCTCTGGCCAGTTTGCGGCGTCTGCCGCCGGGCGCGCCGGACCGGCTGCCGTTCATCGGTTTTGGCGACCCTTATTTCAGCGAAGCACAAGCCAGTGAGGCGGATAAAAAAACGGCACCCAGCCAGGTGGCGATGCGCGGTGTCCCCCTGCGTCTGCGTAGCGCACCGCATACCCAGTCGGTTGATTCAGCCGAGTTGGCCCTGTTGCCACGCTTGCCCGATACCGCGCTGGAAATCCGTGAAATTGCCAAGACACTTGGCGCCGACCCGGCAACGGATATTTTTCTGCATCAGGGGGCGAGTGAAAAAACTGTCTTTTCAGCCAACTTGGCCAATCGGCGCGTGGTGATGTTTGCGACGCATGGTTTGGTGCCGGGAGAGCTGAATGGCTTGACCCAGCCCGCTCTGGCGCTGAGTGCGCCGGGGGTTAGCGGCGGCAGCGGGGATGGTTTGCTGACCCAGGAAGAAATTCTCTCGCTCAAGCTCAATGCTGACTGGGTGGTTTTGTCCGCCTGCAATACGGCGGCAGGAGAAGGTTCGGGCAGTGAAGCCGTTTCTGGTCTGGGGCGAGCCTTTTTCTATGCTGGCGCGCGCGCCTTGCTGGTTTCGAACTGGCCAGTCGAAACCGAGGCTGCTCGCGGTTTGATGACCGATTTGTTCCGTCGCCAGTCGGCGGATCGAGCTTTGGGCAAGGCCGAGGCTTTGCGCCAGGCGATGCTCGGGATGGTCGATGGTGCGGGCAAGGTGGATGCCAAGACGGGAAAGCCGGTTTTCAGCTATGCTCATCCACTATTCTGGGCACCATTTGTTTTGGTCGGCGATTGAGGAAAAGTGAATGTCTGAATCCAATTTGAAAATGGCCGGGGTCGCTCTGGTCGGTATGTTGCTGGCGTTTTCTGCCGAGGCGGTCACCTTGATCAAGGCCGATGAAGCTAAATTGCCCGCCGGGGCAGGCGTGCTGGCGACACGAGGAATTACGCGCGGGCCGGCGATCAAGATTCTGACCCCCGATCTGACTAATCTGACTTCGCCTTTTGATCTGAAAGTGGCTTTCGAGGCGCGAGGCGGGGCCAAGATCGATGCGGCGGCGACCAAGGTCATCTACCTCAAGGCCAAGCCGGTCGACCTGCTGGCTCGTGTCAAACCGGGTTTGAGCGAGGCGGGCCTCGACCTGCCCGGTGCAGAAACGCCGCCCGGCGAGCACCAGATTCAAATTATCGTTCAGGACAGTGAAGGGCGGAGCAGCCAGGTGGTGATGACGCTGAACGTGGTCAAATAATGAAGTGTCCGTACTGCGCTTCGGAAATTGCCGACGAAGCTCTGGTGTGCCCGGTTTGCCAGCGCGATCTGTTTCTCGTCAAACCGTTGCTGGAGCGGATTTCCCAACTGGAAGCCGAACTCGCATCCCGTGCGCCGGCCGAGACTGTTTCTCCTGTCCAGGCAGGGGTGACGGTTGTTGCGATGCCGGCTGAAGCATCATTTCCGACGCCGGGCCGGAATCTGTCACTGGCCGTTGCCTGTCTGCTCCTGCCATTGTTGCTTTTACTCCTCGGTCAATGGCTGATGGTCTTTGTTTATGACGCGAAGGTTCTCTATCTGCGCGTTTTTGCCCTGCTGCTACCCTTGCCATTTGGCTTCGCATTTGCCCGTGCGGCCCGTCTTCCGCTTTTGCCTGGTGTGCTACTGGCTTTTTTGGTGGCAGTGCTTGCCGTATTCGGCATGAGCGGGATTACCGCGTGGCTCGACAAGGTTCCCTTGTGGCCGCAGGATGCGGTTGAAGTGCGCGAGTTTATCGAGTTTGCAGCCAGTATCGGCCTGAGTTTTATTACCGGGCTGTGGTTGTTCCGCTGGTCGGACAGACGCTTTCAGAAACACCAGCAGTTTTTAGCCCGTTTGCGGACGGCCGGGGTTGGTGGCTTGGGGAATAGCGGACTGACCGACTCGATGACTCGCTGGAGTGACTTGGGGAGTGCTGCTGTTGCTTTATGCACAACGCTCATGTCGATCTATACCGGCCTGAAGGGGCTGACCGGCTAGCTGCGGTCAGCCTTGCGTCCACGGCAGGCCGGCATGGCGCCAGCCGCCAAGCTGTCCGCGATGGCCGTGGGCATCCTTGTCGCCTTCAAACCCTTCCAGGATGTTGTAGCACTGGTCGTAGCCTGCTTCGGTCGCTGCGCTGGCCGCACCATCGGAGCGTGCTCCGCTGCGGCAGAGAAACAGGATCGGCGAACCGGGGGAAAGCTGGCGCTTGAGTTCAGCCATGAAGTCCGGATTGCGCGTGCCGCCGGGATACTGATTCCATTCGATTTCGATGGCTTGTGGAACGCGGCCTACCCAATCCCATTCGGCCCGGGTCCGGACGTCGACCAGCCTGGCTTCGGGGGAGAGTGCCAAAAACTCGGCAGCCTCTATGGGCGTCAGGGCACCCTTGTAGGAAGCGCCCATGGCTTGGGCGCGTTGCTGTGCCAGCAGGATGATCTCAGTTAACTTGCCCATAATATTTGGCTGCTAAAATTCCGGTCCGACAGTATAGGGCAGAGGACATGGCGCACGAACATTCCGAGCATTTTCCGGCGGCAAGTGCCGTCGACCGCGCCAGTGAGGCGCAGCGCGCGACCTGGGTCAGTGTTGCGGTCAACTTCGTCATGACGGTGATTCAGCTGATTGTCGGCTGGTTGGCTCATTCGCAGTCGCTGGTCGCTCATGGTCTGCACTCGTTTTCGGATTTGCTGTCGGACTTTCTGGTCATCTATGCCAGTCGACAAAGTGCCCATCCTGCCGATCAGGCGCATCCCTATGGGCACGCCCGGGTCGAAACGGCGGCGACTCTGATTCTCGGTGCTTCGCTGGCCTTGATCGGTGGCGGCATCCTTTGGGAATCCGGCATGCGCTTGCAGCACATCGAGGCCTTGCCGTCGGTTGAGCTTTCCGCGCTTTGGGTGGCAATCGCCACCGTCGTGGCCAAGGAAGGTTTGTACCGTTACCTGATTCGCGTCGCCGAGCGCCTGCGTTCGCAACTGATGATTGCCAATGCGCTGCATACCCGCGCCGATGCCGCTTCGGCACTGGTCGTGGTGGTCGGTATCGGCGGTGCCTTGCTGGGCTGGTCTTTCCTCGATTTGCTGGCTGCCGCGCTGATGGGTTTCATGATTTTGCGTATGGGGGGCGAACTGGCCTGGGGGGCGCTCAAGGAGTTGATCGATACCGGTCTGGATCAAGTCCAGGTTGAGGCTATCCGCCAAACCCTGGTTGCCACACCGGGCGTCCTCGGCTTGCATGAGTTACGTACCCGACGCATGGCCCATCAGGCCTTGGTCGACGCGCACGTCATGGTCAATTCGCGGATCAGCGTTTCGGAAGGGCATCGAATCGCAGAAACCGCCCGCGCCAATGTTCTTCTGGCCCATCCGGAAGTGCTGGATGTGCTTGTGCACATTGATCCCGAGGATGATATCGATCCGGATCTTTCCGCTTCCCGGTTGCCGGGGCGCGAAGCCTTGCTTGAAGAGGTGATGCCCTTGCTGGACGGCTTGCCGCCGCCGCTCAGGGTTTTGTTGCATTATCTGAACGGTCGGGTCGAGGTCGAGGTGTTTTTCGATCACGCCGGATTTGCCGGGCTGAATTCCCTGATCGAGATCGAGCGTTCGTTGGCTGGACGACTGAAAAGTGGCTCAACCATCAGCCGAATTAGACTTGCGTGCACGGTTGCACCATAACGGTGCGCGAAGACTTGTTTCTGCACCAATTGCGTGCGCGCATTCTTTGCTTAAATCACGCATCTCGTTGTGGCAAAATGTAAAGCTGTTCCGTGAGTCTTTGGCATGCTTTCTGCTAAATCCTCTGCGTTCGACTTATTGTGATTTCTGCCGGATCGTCCGGCAACTTGTTTTCTTAGGAGACTGACGCTTATGGCAACCCCGCAAGACGTACTCAATCTGATCAAGGAAAATGACGCGAAGTTCGTCGATTTCCGTTTCACCGATACCCGTGGCAAAGAACAGCACGTCACCGTGCCGGTTTCCGCCTTCAGCGAAGACAAGTTCGAAAACGGCCACGCTTTCGACGGTTCCTCCATCGCTGGCTGGAAGGGCATTCAAGCCTCCGACATGCAACTGAACCCGGATCCGGCGACCGCCTACATCGATCCGTTCTTCGACGAAACCACCGTCGTCCTGACCTGTGACGTCGTTGATCCGGCCGATGGCCGTGGTTACGACCGTGACCCGCGCTCCATCGCCAAGCGCGCTGAAGCCTACCTGAAGTCCTCCGGCATTGGCGACACCGCCTACTTCGGTCCGGAACCCGAATTCTTCATCTTCGACGGCGTCGAATGGAATGTCGACATGTCCGGTTGCAACCTGAAGATCCATTCCGCTGAAGCGGCTTGGGGTTCGGGCGAAAAGAACGACGGCAATGGCGCCACCGGCCACCGTCCGACCGTCAAGGGCGGCTACTTCCCGGTTCCCCCGGTCGACAGCCTGCACGACATCCGTTCGGCCATGGTCCTGACCCTGGAAGCCCTCGGCTGCCCGGTTGAAGTTCACCACCACGAAGTCGCCACTGCCGGTCAGTGCGAAATCGGTACCGTGTTCAACACCCTGGTCAAGCGTGCCGACCAGACCCAGATCCTGAAGTACGTGGTGCACAATGTTGCCCACCAGTACGGCAAGACCGCCACCTTCATGCCGAAGCCCATCGTTGGCGACAACGGTTCCGGCATGCACGTTCACCAGTCGATCTGGAAAGACGGCAAGAACCTGTTCGCCGGCGACGGCTATGCCGGTCTGTCTGAACTGGCCCTGTTCTACATCGGCGGCATCATCAAGCACGCCAAGGCCCTGAACGCCATCACCAACCCGGGTACCAACTCCTACAAGCGTCTGGTTCCGCACTACGAAGCACCGGTCAAGCTGGCTTACTCCGCCAAGAACCGTTCGGCTTCCATCCGCATTCCGTACGTTGCCTCCACCAAGGCTCGTCGTATCGAGACCCGCTTCCCGGATCCGATCGCCAATCCGTACCTGTGCTTCGCCGCGCTGCTGATGGCCGGCCTGGATGGTATCCAGAACAAGATTCACCCGGGCGATCCGGCTGACAAGAACCTTTACGATCTGCCGCCGGAAGAAGACGCACTGATCCCGACCGTTTGTGCTTCCCTCGAAGAAGCGCTGGCTGCCCTGCAAGCCGACCACGAGTTCCTGACCCGTGGTGGTGTGTTCTCCAACGAGTGGATCGAGTCCTTCATCAACTTGAAGATGGACGAAGTCAATCGCGTTCGCATGACCACGCACCCGGTCGAGTTCGATCTGTACTACTCCTGCTAAGCGAGTTCAGTACCCAAGAAAGGGCGGGATTTCCCGCCCTTTTTTTGTCTACAGGATGGAGGTGTCGGACTTAAGTCCGCTACACTAAAGCTTCACTAGGAAATAATGACAATGACACGTTTTGCCTTTGCCCTTCTGGGGCTTGCCTGTGGTTTGCCTGCGCATGCCCAGTCGATTTATAAATGCCCGGATGCCAATGGCGGCAGCACCATTATTTCGACGTCACGTCTCGACAAGAATTGCAAGGCTGTCTCGCTCAGCCCGGAAACCGCCGTGCCAGCGCCGAAAGCGCCACGCGCCTCGGCCAGTCCGACACCTTCCGGCTTCCCCAAGGTGCAGGAAGATACCCAGAAAGCCCGCGATGGCGATCGCCGGCATATCCTTGAGCAGGAGTTGTCCGGCGAGCAGCGCAGCCTCGATCAGGCGCGCAAGGACCTGGCCGAGCAGGAAGCCGTGCGTCCGGGCGCGGCCGACAGCCGCGATCGCGTGGCGCCTTACAGGGATCGCGTGGCGCAGCATGAGCGCAACATCCAGGCGATCCAGAAGGAACTGGCCAACCTGCGCTGATCAGGGCGCGGGTGCCTTGACCTTGTACCAGGTGGCGTAAAGCGCCGGCAGGAACAGCAGGGTCAGGGCGGTGGCGATGATCAGGCCGCCCATGATGGCCACGGCCATCGGCCCGAAGAAGTCGTTGCGCGATAGTGGAATCATCGCCAGCACCGCCGCTGCCGCAGTCAGCACAATCGGCCGGAAGCGGCGCACCGTCGATTCGACAATGGCCTCCCAGCGGGGCTTGCCGGCCGCCAGATCCTGTTCGATCTGATCAACCAGGATCACCGAATTGCGCATGATCATGCCGAATAGCGCGATGGTGCCGAGCAGGGCCATGAACCCGAAGGGTTGGCGGAAGACGAGCAGGAAGAGCGCAATCCCGATGATGCCCAGCGGCGCGGTCAGCAGCACCATGACGACGCGCGAAACGCTTTGCAGCTGGATCATCAGGATGGTGATCACGGCGAGCAGGAAGAGCGGAATCCCGGCCATGACCGAACTTGAGCCCTTGGCCGACTCTTCGACCGATCCGCCGGTTGCGATGCGGTAGCCTTCGGGCAGGGCTGCCTGAATCCTGGCAATTTCCGGATTGATGCGGTCGACCACCGTGGCTGGCTGAATCTTGCCGTACAGGTTGCCGCGCACGGTGATTGTCGGCAGACGGTCGCGACGCCAGATCAGGCCAGGTTCGAAATCATGCTTGAGGCGGGCGATCTGGCTCAGCGGCACGCTCTTGCCGCTGCGTGTCGGGACCGAGAGATTGGGCAGCATCGACAGATGGGTGCGTTCTTCACGGTCGCCGCGCAGCACGACATCGATGCTCTTCAGGCCTTCGCGATAGCTGGTCACGGTGTAGCCATTGAGCGACATATTGAGCAGTGCGGCGAGATCCTGGCTGGAAACGCCGAGCAGCCGCGCCTTGTCCTGGTCGATCTCGATGTCGACTGCCTTCGAGAGTTCGCTCCAGTCGAAATTGACGTTCGAGATTTCCGGATCGCTGCGCATGATTTCGGCCACCTGGGCGGCTGTCTTGCGCAAAGTGTCGATATCGTCACCCGAAACGCGGAACTGGACCGGGTAACCGACCGGCGGACCATTCTCGATGCGGGCAATGTTGGCCCGTGCGGCAAATCCGTCATTTTCGAACAAATGGATCAGTCGACCGCGCAAGGCTTCGCGTGCCGCGACATCGCGCGTCACGATGACGAACTGGCTGACATTGCTCGCCGGCAATTGTTGGTCGAGGCCCAGGTAGTAGCGTGGCGAACCCGAGCCGACGTAAGTGATGTAGTGCTCGAAGTGATCGAACTCAGCCTTGTCCTTATCCAGCCACTGCTCCAGACGGCGCGTTTCGGCATCGGTCGCGGCGATTGACGCCCCTTCCGGCAGGCGTAGCTCGACGTTCAGCTCGAGGCGGGTCGAATTCGGGAAGAACTGTTTCTGGACTTTGCCCATGCCGACAATCGACAACGCAAAAAGCAGCACGGTAATGGCGATCACCAGTTTGCGGTGATGCACGCACCAGCCGACCAGTTGGCGGAAGCGGCGGTAAAACGGTGTGCCATACACATCGTGCTCGTCACCCTGCGGCGGGCCGGACAAGCCGATTTTCTCGGCCAGTCGGGCGAGGCGTGGCAAACGGCGTTCGATCATGCCCGGCACGTGGGGCGCACGCGGGTCGGGCAGCAGCTTGTAGCCGAGCCAGGGAATGGCGACGACGGCGGCGAGCCACGAAATCAGCAGGGCAACGGCGTTGATCTGGAAGAAGGCGAAGGCATATTCGCCGGTCGATGACTTGGCGAGCGCAATCGGAATGAACCCGGCCACCGTGACCAGCGTTCCGGACAGCATCGGGCCGGCCGTGCTGGTATAGGCAAATGACGCCGCCCGGGTGCGTTCCCAGCCCTGCTCCATCTTCACCCACATCATTTCGACGGCGATGATCGCATCATCGACCAGCAGGCCAAGCGCCAGGACCAGGGCGCCCAGCGACACCTTGTGCAGGCCGACGTTGAAGAACTGCATGGCGAGGAAAGTCGCAGCGAGAACCAGCGGAATCGAGATGGCGACGACCATGCCGACCCGCAGCCCAAGGCTGACGAACGTGACGAGCAGGACAACGATGACGGCTTCGGCCAGTGACTGGACGAAGGCCTGGACCGAACGCTTGACCGCATCCGGCTGGCTTGCTGCCGTACCGATTTCGAGGCCGAGCGGCAAGCCAGTCTGCAGGCTGGCAATGCGCTTTTCGAGATCCTTGCCCAGCACGATGATGTCGCCGCCCTTGGCCATTGCCACGCCGATGGCCAGGGCCTGTTTGCCGCCATAGCGGACTTGCGTGGCCGGCGGGTCGATCGTTCCGCGTCTGACCGTCGCGATGTCACCGAGCCGGAAGCTGCGGTTGCCGCTGCGAATCTGGGTGTCGGCGACCGCCTGTAGCGTATCGAAGGCACCACCGGGACGAATCTGGATACGCTCTTCCGCCGTTTCAAAAAAGCCGGCACCGGCCACGGCATTCTGCTGGTTCAAGGCCTGAACAATCGTTGTTTGATCGATGCCCAGCGTCGCCAACTTGGCGTTCGACAGTTCGATGAAGATTTTTTCGTCCTGAATGCCGAAAATCTCAACCTTGCCGACATTCGGCACGCTGAGCAATTCGTCGCGAATGCGCTCGGCGGCATCTTTCAGTTGCGGATAATCGAGGCCTTCCGCGGTCAACGCGTAAACATTGCCGAAAACGTCGCCGAACTCGTCGTTGAAAAACGGTCCCTGGATGCCGGCCGGCAAGGTATGGCGAATGTCGCCGATTTTCTTGCGCACCTGGTAATAGACATCGGGCACCTGGGCCGGCGGCGTGCTGTCCTTGGCAAAGAACATCACGGTCGACTCGCCGGCGCGGGAATAACTCGAAACACGGTCGATATACGGCGTTTCCTGGAGTTTCTTCTCGATTTTTTCAGTCAGCTGCTGCTCAACCTGGCGCGCTGTAGCACCCGGCCATTGCGTGCGGATGACCATCAGTTTGAAGGTAAAGGGCGGATCTTCCGACTGGCTCAGCTTGCCGTAGGCAAAAACACCCATCAGGGCGAGCGCAAAGAGAAAATAACCGACCAGTGTGCGGTGGTGCAGCGTCCAGTCGGACAGGTTGAATCGATGGCTCACGATTCAGCGCTGCCCGTTGGGCGGGGTGACCGCTTTGGGGGTCACGGGCAGGCCGGCGACCAGTTTGCTGGCCCCGGAAACAATCACCAGTTCGCCCGCCTGGAGGCCGCTCGAAATAACGGCGCCATCTTCGCGGAACTGGCTGACCTGAACCTGGCGTGGCTGAGCCTTGCCGTCGGCGGCGACCCAGACCGTTGCGCCTTGCCCGTTATCGACGACTGCACCGAGCGGCACTTGCAATGCGGCATTGCTCGCGCTGTCGAGGACCACCCGTGCCGTCATGCCGAGCTGCAGTTCGGGCGGCGGGTTCTTGATCCGAATGCGTGCCGCATAGGTTCGCGTTGCCGGGTCTGCGGCGGCGGACAGTTCGCGAAGTTCGCCGGGCAATTTGATTTTTGCATCGGCCCACAAGTTGACCGTGATATTCCGGGCCGCTTTCAGTTCGGCGATCCGACCTTCCGGAATGGCAATGGCAACTTCCTTTTCTTCGGGGCGGGCAATGCGGAAAACGGCCTGGCCTGCGCCGAGCACTTGCCCGGCATCGGCCAGCACCGCGGTGACGACCGCCGGATATTCGCTGCTCAGTGTGCCGTAAGTCGCCTGGTTGTTGCTGATCTGGCTTTGGGCGCGGGCTTGTTCGAGGCGGCCGCGCGCGGCATTGAGCGCATTGTCCTTGGCGTCGAATGCCGCCTGGCTGACAAATTTTTTGGCCAGCAGGCCGGCATAGCGCTCACGTTCGGCCTGGGCGGTTGAGAACTCGCTTTCTGCGGCAGCCAGTTGGGCCTTGGCGCTGACTGCGGCCAGTTGAAGGTCGGCCGGGTCGAGGCGAGCCAGCGGCTGGCCGGCCTTGATCTCAGCGCCGCTATCGACCAATCGGCTGGCCAGCTTGCCGGCTACCCGGAAGGCCAGGTCGACTTCGTGGCGTGCGCGGATTTCCCCGGTGTAGACGCCCGGTCCGGATTGTCCGGTCGCGGCGGCCTGAACCAGTACGGTACGGGCAGCCGGTGGCGGCGTGTCATGGTTGCTGCAGGCGGCCAGCGAAGCGGTCAGGCCGAGCAACAGCAGGGCGCGGTACGGGGCGGTCAGGGGCATGGTCAAAGAGGGCCAAGGATAGTCTTGGAATGATAATGAACGATGGGTCAGTAACGCAAGCAATCGTTTTCCTGTCGACCAAGCCGTTACAATGCAAGATATGGACGCTTCCTCTCAGACCTTTGCCGGCCTTGATCTGCTGGCCTCCGCCGTACTGCTGATCGATGACGGTCAGTTGCTGCGCTATCTCAATCCGGCTGCCGAGAATCTGCTGGCGGTCAGTAGTCGGTCGGTCGCTGGCAAGGCGCTGTCGAGCGTTTGCACCTGTTCGGCCATTCTGCGTTCGGCGCTCGACAACGGCCTAGCCAACAATTGGGGTTATACCGGCCAGAATATCGAGCTGACGCGCAGCGATGGCCAGGTGCTGCATTTGAACTGCACGGTGACGCCGTTGCGTCCGGAAATTGCCGCCGGCGTTCGTCTGTTGCTAGAGTTTCAGCCGATCGAACATCATCTCGCAGCGACGCGCGAAGAGCGGCTGATCGAACAGCAGCAGGCCAATCGCGAGTTGATCCGCAACCTGGCGCACGAAATCAAGAATCCGCTCGGTGGCATTCGGGGTGCGGCGCAGTTGCTTGAGCACGAGTTGGCCAATCCATCGCTCAAGGAATATACCCAGGTCATCATCAAGGAAGCGGACCGTTTGCAGGATTTGATGCAGCGCCTGCTGACGCCGCACCGGGCGATGCTGCCTGCCACGGTCAACATCCATGAGATTCTTGAACGCGTGCGCAGTCTGCTGACGGCCGAGTTTCCTGGTTCGCTGGTCATGCGTCGCGATTACGACACCAGCCTGCCCGAGCTGGTTGGCGATCGTGAGCAATTGATCCAGGCGGTGCTGAATATTGCCCGCAATGCGGCGCAGGCGATGGGCGGGACCGGTGAAATCACCATGCGGACACGTTCCTTGCGGCAGGTCACGCTGGCCAAAAAACGCTATCGCCTGGCGATGGAGATCAAGGTGATCGACAATGGTCCGGGCATCCCCGAAGAGATCCGCGAACGGATGTTCTACCCGTTGGTTTCCGGGCGGGATGGCGGCAATGGCCTGGGTCTGACCATCGCCCAGAATTTTGTCCAGCACCACCATGGGACGATCGATTGCACCAGCCGACCAGGCATGACGGTATTCATTCTGCGGCTGCCCGTCGAGCAGGCTTGAGTCTTGCTAAGGTCTGGTCCATTACAACGCAAAAATGAGCCAAGTACCCATGAAGCCAGTCTGGATTGTTGATGACGATCGCTCTATCCGCTGGGTCCTCGAAAAGACCCTGTCCCGTGAGGGCATCCCTTTCAAGAGTTACGCCTCGGCCAGCGAGGCGATTTCCAACCTTGAGCAGGGGGTCGAGCCGCCGCAGGTCCTGATGTCCGATATCCGTATGCCAGGCCAGTCCGGGCTGGAATTGTTGCAGGAGGTGAAGACACGCTTCCCATCGGTTCCGGTCATCATCATGACGGCATACTCGGATCTGGAAAGTGCCGTGGCTGCGTTTCAGGGAGGCGCTTTCGAGTACCTGCCCAAGCCTTTCGACGTCGATCAGGCCGTTGAATTGATTCGGCGGGCAATCGACGAGTCAATGCACCAAAGCGGTGCGGTCGAGGAAGAAGGGTTGATTCCGGAAATCCTGGGACAGGCGCCGGCCATGCAGGAGGTATTCCGGGCCATTGGCCGTCTGGCACTGTCGCATGCCACTGTGTTGATCAACGGTGAATCCGGCTCCGGTAAAGAGCTGGTTGCGCATGCCCTGCATCGCCACAGTCCCCGAGCCGACAAACCGTTCATTGCGATCAATACGGCTGCCATCCCGAAGGATTTGCTCGAATCCGAACTTTTTGGTCATGAGCGGGGCGCTTTTACCGGGGCGCAGGCACAACGGCGCGGGCGCTTCGAACAAGCCGAGGGCGGCACGCTGTTCCTTGATGAAATCGGCGACATGCCGTCGGAACTGCAGACGCGCTTGCTGCGCGTGCTGTCCGACGGTCACTACTACCGGGTTGGCGGTCATTCGCCGATCAAGGCGAATGTTCGCGTGATTGCCGCGACGCACCAGAACCTTGAAACGCGCGTCAAGGATGGCTTGTTTCGCGAGGATTTGTTCCATCGCCTGAACGTGATTCGTGTCCGCTTGCCTTCTCTGCGCGAGCGGCGCGAGGATATTCCCCTGCTCGCCCGACATTTCCTGCAAAAAAGCGCCCGCGAACTGGGCGTTGAGGCCAAGCGCCTGTCCGAGCCGGCCTTGAAATATCTGACCGGTCTCGATTTCCAGGGCAATGTCCGCCAGCTCGAAAACCTGTGCCATTGGCTGACGGTCATGGCGCCGGCCCAGCAGGTTGAAATTGGTGATTTGCCTGGCGAGCTGCGCGATTCGGTGCCGATGACCCTGGCCAGTGATTGGGAAAGCGCTCTGGAAGGTGAAACCGATCGTCTTCTGGCTCGCGGTGTCCAGGATGTTCACGGCGTGTTGTCGCAGATATTCGAGCGGATCGTGATTTCGCGTGCGCTGGCGCATACCGGCGGGCGCCGGATCGAAGCCGCGCTGGCGCTGGGTATCGGGCGCAATACGATTACCCGAAAAATTGCCGAACTCGGGATTGATGGCGGCAAGGAGTCGGCGGCAGAGTAAAATCGGCCGCATGGCACTGATCGATCCTGTACTGATTAAATCCCGCCTTGGCCCTCTGGCCGGGCGTTTTGACCTTGATGCGCTGGATGAGTGCGACTCGACCAGCAGTGAGTTGATGCGTCGCAGCGAACGCGGTGTTCCGGCGGGGACGGTGATTGTCGCCGACCGGCAAAGTGCCGGGCGTGGCCGGCGCGGGCGCAGCTGGCTGTCGGAAGCCGAGTCCGGTCTGACATTCTCGCTGCTCTGGCGCTTCTCCGGCCCGCTTTCCCGGTTGAGCGGTTTGTCGCTGGCGGTTGGCGTCGCCCTGACCCGTGCCCTGGAAAATCTCGGGGCGGTGGGGGTTTGTCTGAAATGGCCGAATGATGTCCTGCTGCATCATGGAGGCGAGTACGCCAAGCTGGCCGGTGTTCTGGTCGAGTTGAGTACCGACCGGCGCGGTACGCAGGCAATCATCGGCATTGGTCTCAACCTGCAAGCACCATCGGCTGACTTGTCGTTGCCGGCGGGCGGGTTGAGTCAGGCGCTCCATGCCCTGCCGGATCGTCATCAGGTGCTGGCTGAAATTCTCACCACTCTGGCCGAGGTGCTCGAGACTTTTGCGGTCGACGGCTTCGCAGCCATCAAAACGGATTGGCAACGGCGCCATGCCTGGCAGGGGCAAAGTGTCCGGATTATTGCCGAGCAAGGCGAGTCGCAAGCCGGGCTTTGTCTGGGCGTGGATGACGACGGTGCCCTGCTGCTTGAGACTCCCGGTGGCGTCGAGCGCATTTTCTCAGGCGATGTCAGCCTGCGTCGCGCATGATCCTGTGTCTCGATAGCGGTAATACACGCCTCAAGTGGGGTCTGCATGAAGGGCCGAACTGGTTGGCTCAGGGCGCTGTCGCGCATGTCGATGTCGCCGGACTGACGGCGCTGACAACGCAATGGCCAAGGCCTGAAATGATTCTTCTGGCCAACGTGGCCGGGGATCTGGCGGCAGAACGGATTCGGTCGGCGCTCGGCCCCTGGTCGGCATTGGTCCGGGAAGTTAAATCCAGCCGAAATGCTTGCGGCATTACAAATCTTTACCAAACTCCGGAACGCCTCGGCGTGGATCGTTGGTGCGCCCTGATTGGTGCCCGCCAATTGTCGGCCGGGGCTTGCGTAGTCGTCATGGCCGGGACGGCAACGACGATCGATACGCTGGATGCGGAAGGCCGTTTCCTGGGCGGTTTGATTCTGCCGGGGATCGATCTGATGCGCCGCTCGCTGGCGCGCGATACCGCAGCTTTGCCGTTGGCCGACGGGACGTATGCCAGCTACCCGCAATGTACCGAGGACGCCATTGTTTCAGGGGCCATCGAAGCCCAGCTGGGTGCGATCGAGCGGGCCTGCCGGCGCTTGCCGGCCGGGCAGGGAAACTGCCTTCTTTCCGGCGGAAACGCTGGTCTGCTGGCGAATGGCCTTGTCATCCCCTTTATCCAGGCGGACAATCTCCCGCTTGAAGGTTTGAAAACCATAGCCCTGGGGATGAGGGTGCCAACATGACTGCAGAATGGAAATAATTTCGGTTGCCGAGCTGAAAATCGGCATGTTTTTCGCTGAGCCCGATTGCGCCTGGACGGAGTTCCCTTTTGCGCTGCAGGGCTTCGTCCTGACCACACCGCAGCAAATTGAGCTGATTCGCGAAAAGTGCCGCTTCGTCTATGTCGACCGCAGCCGTTCGCTGGGCGAGCACTATGCCGCGCCAAAAATTGCGTTTGATCGTGCGCTGCGTCCCCCGCTGTTTACCCGGAAACCGTCGGACGAAGAAATTCCTCCCCGGCGTCGCCGCTTTCTCGATTTTCTTCATCACCAGGAAACCGAGCATGAAGGGGCCGATCTCGGACGCGAACTGATTCACATCGAGCCGAAATTCAACGATCTACAGGCTGCTCTGCGAACTTCTTTCCAGAATGTTTTGAGTGAAAAACGAATCGACCTGAGCAATATTCGCGAGGGGGTTCGTGACATGGCAGGCAGCCTCAAGCGCAATCCGGACGCATTGATGTGGTTGCTGCGCCTGAAGCGCGTTGATCGCTACAGTTTCGATCATGCGATGGATGTCTCGGTTTACCTGCTGCTGCTTGGTACGCACATCGGGTGGCAAGGCAACAAACTGCTGCAACTGGGTTTGGCCGGCATGTTGCAGGATGTCGGCAAGATTAATTTGCCCCCTGAGTTGCTGAGCAAAACCGATCCGCTTTCCGAAGGTGAAAAGATACTGGTGCGCTCGCATGTGGCGAGCTCACTGGAAATTCTCGGCACCCAGAGCGAGATTCCGCAGGAGGTCATCCTGACCATTGCCCGACATCACGAACGTTGGGATGGCAGCGGTTATCCGCGCGGCCTGATGCTTGACCAGATCGGCATCGAGGCCGAGATGGCCGGGTTGGTCGACTCATTCTGTGCCATGCTGCGCAACAAACCGTATCGCAATGCCTTGGGGCATCAAGAAGCCCTCGAAGAGCTGTATGCCTTGCGCGACCACAAATTCAATCCGAATTTGATGGAGCAGTTTGTCCAGTGCGTCGGTTTGTATCCGATTGGCACGCTGGTCGAGTTGAGCAGCGGTGAAGTGGGCGTCGTGATCCAGCAGAATCGTGTTCATCGCTCGCGCCCCCGTGTCCTGCTGATGCTCGACAAGCACAAGAACAAGGTGGTCGGTTACCAGGTGATTGACCTGCGTGAGCCGGCACACAAGGCTTTGCGTGTCGTACGGGCTTTGCCGCACGATGCTTACGGAATTGCCGAAGATGACTACTACCTCGGCTAAAAGCACCGGGTATCTCGATCTTTTCGCCTTTGGTCTCGATACCGATGCCTTGCGCTCCATTTCGGTCCTCGATGACATCTGGCGTGATGCGGTGCATCAGGCCCTGCCTGAACGGGACGATGACCCGGTTCTCAAGGAATTCATCGAAGTGTCTTCCGGTCTGGTTCTTTTCCTGGCGGACCCGGATTGGCAGAAATACTGGCTTGCTTCCTGGCACAAGCAGGCAAGCCGGGGATTCCGCCTGACCGAATTGATGACTTTTTTCTACCGGGCTGTCGAGATTTGCGAGCACCGAATCCTGGGTGCGGATCGTCTTGTCGCCCGGCTCAATGTTGACCTGTTTTCACTCCTCCGGCGCAGTGTGCTGGCAGCAGTCAGCGCCACCGTCGAACTGGATGAAGAGGCTCGATTGGCTGAAAGCGGCATTCCCGGGGAACTGGCTGCGCTGCAATACCTGCATCAAGCATTGAAACAGGGCCAGCCGGTGTCGCTGCTGTCGGTTTCGCTGATTAACAGGAATGCCTTCGCCCATCTGTCGGCCGGTGAGTTGCAGACTTTGCCGGCTTTGTTTGCCGAGCGTCTGGCGCATCGCCTGCGTCCTCAGGATCTGGTTTTTTCCGGGCGTGAAGGGGAGTGGCTGCTGGTTTTTCCCGGGGTTTCATCGATGGTCCAGCCGAGCCTGGCCGGGGCTCACATCCAGCAAAGCTTTGCCGAACCAATCCGTTTGATCAGTGGCCGGAGCGTCACGCTGGATGTCGCGATGGGCGCTGCCATGGGGCCTGAACACGGGGCGGATGCCGATACCCTGGTTCAGGCGGCGCGCCTGGCTCGCTGGGATCTGGCGCGAACCCGGCAGGGATTCGGCTGGTATCACCGGGACTTGCATTGTGACTGGCAGCAGCATGATGCACTGGCGGCCGAACTGAAACTGGCGCTGCATCAGGAAAGCCTCCAGTTTTACCTGCAGCCCCAGGTAGATATCAATAGCGGCGTTTGCTTCGGTGCAGAAATGCTGTTGCGCTGGCAGCGAGCAAACGGCGAGTGGGTTGCCCCGCCGCTTATTCTTGAATTGCTCGAAGAAAACGGCTGGCGGCAGATGTTTACCGACAGTCTGATTCGCCATGCCTTGCGCAGTTCGGCCGAGTTGGCGGCGGCAGGTGTTCCTGTCCGTTTGTCGCTCAATCTGACCGCCGCAGATATGGTCGATACCGATCTGCCCGACATGATCGCCCAACGTCTTGAAACCTGGCAGATTCCCGGCGACCGTTTTATGATCGAGTTGACCGAGTCGGCCATGATGGCAGACCAGATTCGTTGCCTGAGCGTCATGGAGCGTCTTTCCGATCTGGGAATTGGCCTGGCGCTGGATGATTTCGGGACGGGCTATTCATCGCTGAGTTATCTGGTTAACCTGCCCTTCAGGGAAATCAAGATCGACCGCTCGTTCATTACGGCCATGGCGCGATCGCCGGACAGCCTGCGTGTTGTCCGGACCATCATCGACTTGACGCATGATCTCGACATGGTGCCGCTGGCCGAAGGTGTGGAAGACCCGGCGCAACTCGAGCAGTTGCGCAGTCTCGGCTGCGATCAGGTGCAGGGCTACCTGTATGCCAGGCCGATGCCGCTGGCTGAATTCATTCAGTGGATGCAGGCTCGTCCGGCTTGAATTAATCGGGCATGACGGTGACAATCATTCGTCCTTGCCCAGCCTCCGGGAGATTCCATGTTCGATCCGGTCATTAACAGCCTGCCGGCATTCTTCGCTTACTTTGCCACCGCCACCGCCATGCTGGCCGGCTTTGTCGCACTCTATGTCATGGTCACGCCTTACCGTGAAATCAGCTTGATCCGGGCCGGCAATGAGGCTGCCGCCATCAGCCTTGGCGGTGCCGTCATCGGCTTTGCGCTGCCGCTGGCCGTGTCGGTCGCGGTCAGCCATAACCTGCATGCCATGATTGCTTGGGGGCTGGTGGCTGGCGTGGTGCAACTGCTGGTCTTCGTCGCCGCGCGTCTTGCGCTGCCGCGGATCAATCAAAATATTCCCGAGGGGCGCATGGCGTCCGGGATTTTCCTCGCTTTGCTTTCGATTGCGGTCGGCATCCTCAATGCCGGCTGTATCGCTTGACCCGATAGGAGACAGTGATGGCCCTGATGGATTTCATCAAGAAACAATTTATCGACATCCTGCAATGGACCGAAGAGGGCGACGGCACGCTGGCCTGGCGTTTCCCGATGCAGGAAATGGAAATCCAGAACGGTGCCAGCCTGACGGTGCGCGATTCGCAACTGGCGCTCTTCGTCAATGAGGGGACGGTCGCCGATGTATTTTCCCCCGGCATGTACCGACTGACGACGCAGACGCTGCCGGTCCTGACCTACCTGAAGAACTGGGATAAGCTCTTCGAGTCGCCATTCAAGTCCGATGTCTATTTCTTCTCGACACGCGCCCAGCTTGATCAGAAATGGGGCACGCCGAACCCGATCACCATCCGCGACAAGGATTTCGGCGTCGTTCGCCTGCGTGCCTTCGGTATCTACAGCTATCACCTGAGCGACGCCAAGACCTTCTACCAGAAGATTTCCGGGACGCGCGCAAGCTATAGCCGCGAAGAGCTCGAAGGTCAGTTGCGCAACAGCATGGTCGCCGGGATGACCGATCTGTTCGGCGAGTCCGGCGTGGCTTTCATCGACATGGCCGGCAACCAGGATGAGTTCGGCAAGGCAATGCATTTCAAGATGGCCCCGGTGTTTGCCGAGTACGGCCTGACGCTCGATACGCTGGTTGTCCAGAACGTGTCGTTGCCGGAAGAACTGCAGAAGATTCTCGATCAGAAAATCGGCATGAACATGATCGGCGACATGCAGCGCTTCACCCAGTATCAGGTGGCCAACAGCCTGCCTGATGCGGCGAAGAACGAGGGCGGGATCGCCGCGATGGGCGTTGGTCTCGGGGCCGGTGTCGGTTTCGGTCAAGTGATGGGCCAGGCCATGGCTCAGGCGACGCAGCCTGCTGTCGCGGCTGCAGTTTCCGCAGACGAGATTGTCGCGACACTGGAAAAGCTACACGGATTGGTCGAAAAGGGCATTCTCAGTCAGGCTGAGTTCGATGCCAAAAAAGCAGAATTGCTCAAAAAACTGAGTTGACCGCGGCATCGTGGCTTTAGCTGCCTCCTGCCCTTCCTGCGGCGCGCCGGTTGTATTCAAGTCGGCTGCCTCGATCTTTGCCGTCTGTGAATACTGCCAGAGTACGCTGGTCCGGCACGATCAGGCACTGGAAGATATCGGCAAGATGGCGGCGCTGGCCGAGGATCGTTCGCGGCTGCAGCTGGGGACGGAAGGGCGTTACCAGGGCGTGCATTTCGCGCTGATCGGACGCATCCAGCTCAAATACAGCCAGGGCTTGTGGAATGAGTGGTATCTGCTCTTCGATGACCTACGGACCGGCTGGTTGTCGGAGGCGAGCGGTGAGTATGTGCTTACTTTTGTGCAGCCAGTCCAGGAGCCGCTGCCGCCGCTGGATGATCTGAAGGTTGGCCAGCGATTTGCATTGGCCAGCCAGCCGTGGACGGTGAGCAATATCGAGCAGGCCGAGTGTATTGCCGGCCAGGGCGAGTTGCCGTTCCGGGTTGGGGCAGGCTACCCGGTGGCTACGGTCGACCTGCGTAACGGAGCCAATTTCGCGACGCTCGATTATTCCGAAACACCGCCGCTGCTATTCACGGGTGAGGCGGTTGAGTTCAAGGCGCTGCAACTGAGCAATCTGCGCACGGCGATGGCCGTTCCGGAGAAGACTGTTGAAGTCCGCGTTTTTCGTTGCCCTTCCTGCGGTGCGCCGATGTCGGCCAGGAGCCGGGAAATTCTCGCCGTCGGCTGTGTTTCCTGCGGTGCGGTAGTCAATACGGCAGACAAGAATTACCAGTTGTTGTCCAAGGCGCAGGGCAATCGTGCCGAGCAATACATGCTGCGCCTGCCGCTCGGCAGCCAAGGCCGGCTCGAAGACAAATCCGTCGAGGTGATTGGCTGCCTGGTCCGGCAAACGAAAAGCGAGGGTGTCACCTACTATTGGCGCGAATACCTGCTGGCGGCCGAAAATGGCAGCTACCGTTGGTTGACCGAGTACAACGGCCACTGGAATGTGGTGGATGTCCTGTCCGACGTGCCGAAAAAGAGCGGCGCCATCGAAATCGGCGAAGTGCGTTACGGTGGCGAGGTCTATCGCCATTATTCGACCACCCAGTCAGCCACCGTGGTACAGGTTTCGGGGGAGTTTAACTGGCGCGTAAAGCTTGGCGATGCCGTGCGCGTGATCGATTATGTCGCGCCACCCCTGTTGCTTTCCGTCGAGCGCAGTCCGCAAGAACAAACCTGGTCGCGCGGCCGCTACCTTGCTGCGGTCGACCTGGCGGCGGCGTTCAATTTGAAAAAGCCATTGCCCGAGCCGCTGGGCGTCTTTGCCAATCAGCCGAATCCCTGGGCCGAAACGCACCGGCATGTTTGCCGTCTGTTCTGGAAGCTGGCCGGTCTGCTGCTCCTGGTGCAACTACTGTTTGTCGCCCTGGGCGGTGGCAAGCTGCTGCTCCGGCAAGAATTGGTCTTTTCCCCGTTGATAGCCGAAAGCACCCTGCAAACCCGGGCGTTCGAAGTCCGGGGGCGCAGCAACAAGCTGACGGTGCATAACAACACTTCGCTCGACAACAACTGGCTTGGGCTTGAGTTGGTGTTGATCAACAAGGCTACTGGCATGGCCTGGCCGGTGACGCGCGAACTGGCTTATTACTGGGGCCATGAGGGCGGGGAAAATTGGTCGGAAGGGCGGCGCAACGATGAAGTCGTGTTTCTCGATATTCCTGCCGGTACCTATTATCTGACGGTCGACCCCGATCTGGCCCCCGAAAAGCCGGTTCAGATCAGCGATACGCTGGAAGTCTGGCGGGGTGGGGCTGGGTGGTCCAACTTTTTCCTGGCGCTGGTCTTTTTGGCCATCTTCCCGATTTTCAGCCGCTTGCGGCATGCCGCTTTCGAAGCCCGGCGCTGGGCGGAGAGCGATCACGCGCCGCCGGTCAACGGCGATTCGGATTCGGACGACTGATGTTCAAACATTTCAATCTCGCCGCCGGCGTCCTTGCACTTGCCCTGTTTTCTTATGTTCAGTGGCAAGGCTGGAACATGTTCGATGATGTGGCCAATTCCGGCTCGGGACGTTCCGGCAGCAGTGGCCGGGTTTATCACAAGTAGCGCCGGCTAGTCTCCGCCACAGCCACCACCGCCATCGCCGCCGGAATCGCTCGAACAGCCTCCGCCACCACACCCGCCGCCGCCTTTGCTGCCGGAACAGCCGATATGGCTGGCGCAATAGCCATCGCCCTGCGGTGCGGACAGGCAGTCGAGGTGGTAAATGAAACCGCCGGCAATGCCGAGGGCGGCATCCATGGCAAAAATCCGGGGCAGGCGATCCGGATTTTGCGGGTCGATTTTTTCCAGTCGACAGGCCAGTCGCCAAGCCCGTTTGATGCCATCGGTCGCGTGCGTCGGCCCGTCCATCGCTTCCGCCGGCGTGTGGTGCAGGAAGCGGCCGAATGCCAGTCGGCAGAAGCGCTGGTAATACCGGGTGAACAGGATGAATTCATGCCAGGCATCATCGACCACCTGCGAAGGCATGGCGACCATGTCGCCCCGGGCCATGCGGCATAACTGGAAATAGTCGCCGAGGCCGAGGAGCACCTCGGCTCGCTGTTCATCACTCAGTTTCGGGCGTTTGATGGCCAGCCGTGTATCAAGAACACGTGCGTAGGGATAGCGTTCGATGAACGCCGCACGGCGCTGCCGGCCCCATCTCCGCCAGAGCAGGAAAAGGAGCAAGAGCAGTGCCGCAACGACGATCAGCTTGGCCATGCGCTTAGTTGATGTCGAAGCACAGGTATTTCACTTCGAGATAATCCTCGATGCCGTACTTCGAGCCTTCGCGGCCGATGCCGGATTGCTTGATGCCGCCAAACGGCGCCACTTCATTCGAGATCATGCCGGTGTTGATGCCGACCATGCCGTATTCCAGCGCCTCGCCGAGGCGCCAGCAGCGCCCCATGTCGGCCGTGTAGAAGTAGGCGGCCAGACCGAACTCGGTATCGTTGGCCATCGCCACAGCCTGTGCTTCCGTATCGAAGCGGAACAGTGCGGCGAGCGGCCCGAAGGTTTCTTCACGCGCGACTTTCATCTCGGTGGTCACGTCGGCCAGCACCGTCGGCTCGAAGAAGTTGCCGCCCAAGGCATGCGGCTTGCCGCCGCAAAGCAGGCGGGCGCCCTTGTCGATCGCATCGCCGACATGCGACGCCACCTTGTTCAGGCCGGCGGCATTGATCAATGGGCCCAGTGTGACGCCGGCTTCCGTGCCGACGCCAATCTTCATTTCGGCAACCTTGGCGGCAAATTTGTGAGCGAATTCTTCGTAAATACCCGATTGGATCAGGAAGCGATTGACGCACACGCAGGTCTGGCCGTTGTTGCGATATTTGGCGGTTAGCGCACCGTTGACCGCAGCATCGACGTTGGCGTCGTCGAAAACGATGAACGGCGCATTGCCGCCCAGTTCGAGCGAGACTTTCTTCACCGTCGGCGCACACTGCGCCATCAGCAGGCGGCCGACGCCGGTCGAACCGGTGAACGACAGCTTGCGCACGATCGGGTTGGCGGTCAGTTCGCCGCCCACTTCGGCCGGGTTGCCGGTCACGACATTGAATACTCCCGGCGGGAAGCCGGCCTGTTCGGCCAGCACAGCCAGCGCCAGCGCCGTCAGCGGCGTTGCTTCAGCCGGCTTGACGATCACCGGGCAACCGGCAGCGAGGGCTGGGGCAACCTTGCGCGTGATCATCGCCAGCGGGAAATTCCACGGCGTGATCGCCGCGCAAACCCCAATCGGCTGCTTGATGACCAGCAGGCGCTTGTCGGCCATCGGGCTGGGAATGCTCTCACCGTAAGTGCGCTTGGCTTCCTCGGCAAACCATTCGACGAAGGAGGCGCCGTAAATCACTTCACCCTTGGCCTCGGCCAGCGGCTTGCCACCTTCGGCGGTGACCAGTTGGGCGAGATCGTCGGTGTTGTCGAGAATCAGCTTGAACCAGGCTTGCAGCAACTGGGCGCGGCGGCGTGCGGTGAGGGCGCGCCAGGCCGGCCAGGCGGCATCGGCCGCTTCAATCGCGCGGCGTGTTTCCGTTGCGCTGCAACACGGCACCTGGCCGAGTACCGCGCCGGTACCGGGATTAAGCACGGTCAGTGTCGCGCCATTGTCAGCGCCCACCCATTTTCCGCCGATCAGATTGGTCGACCGCAGCAAATCTGTATTCTTGAGGTTCATGGCCTTGAAAAATCCTGTAAAAACTGTAACTTGTAGTTTGTTTGCAGAAAAAGCTTTAACTCAATGCGCTGGCTTTCCCCGATTTGTCTTCTCGTTCCTGTGATTTTGCTGGCTGCCTGTGGCAGTCCGGCGCCGCGTCCTGTTGCGTCGGCAGAAACTATAACGCAAGCGCCCCTGCCGGTCAGCGAGAAGGGCAACGAGGTCGCACTCTACGCGCTTGGCCTGATCGACACCGGTTACCGCTTCGGCGGTAAAAATCCGGAAGCCGGGCTGGATTGCAGCGGTATGGTCAGCTACATCTACGGTCAGGCCACCGGCTTGAAAGTACAGGGCAGCGCCTCTGATATCGCCCGCAAGGGCCGCCCGATCGAGCGCAGCGTGCTGCGTCCCGGCGACTTGGTTTTTTTCAATACGCGCAATCGTCCCTTCTCCCATGTCGGGGTATATATCGGCGACGCCCGCTTCGTCCATGCGCCATCGACCAATGGCCGGGTCCGTATCGATCGGTTGAGCGACAACTACTACGCCCAGCGCTTCGAAGCTGCGCGTACTTTCTTCGATTAATCCGCCTGGTTTTCGCAATTACATGGACGGCGAGGTCGACAAAAGGTAAAATCCGGCTCCCACGCGCCCGTAGCTCAGCTGGATAGAGTATTGCCCTCCGAAGGCAAGGGTCGGACGTTCGAATCGTCTCGGGCGCGCCAGAATTGAGAAAAAGCCACCTTCGCGGTGGCTTTTTTTCGTCTTTTCAAAGCAATCCACGGTTCATATTCCTGTCATCTCGCTTTTCGAGAATCAAGCTTTTGATCCGGAGGTGTCATGAAAAGTGAAAAACCGAATTTGCAGCGCGCGTTGAATAACTTTACTGAAGGACTGGTGCGCTATGTGGCGGCGACGCAGCGCCTGCATCATGCAGCCAATCACAGTGCGCGCCATGCGGCGAGCATTAACGAAGGTGCGCGGCGTATACAGCTGAATTTGCCGGGGACGCCGGAATAGATTTGTCCGGTTCTGGGCGAGGCTTCAGACCTCGCCCGCCTCATAGGCCGACAGCGTCACTCCCGCATGGGTCAGTACTTCGCGCAGCGCTTTGATGTCGGTCCGGCTGCAGGTGTTGCTGTTATGCGGATGATGCAGGAAGGCTTCGATCTTGTTCAGGGTGATCTTGAAGCGGGCGCCGTGCGATGGCTCGATGTCGGCGCCGAGGTGGTGCAGCAAGGATTCGATCTCGCGCCAGTGAATATTGGCCGAGGGTGGGTCCTGGAAGATGCTGCGCATCAGGTGGGCATGCTTGTGGCTCATGGCGATGCTCCGGTTGAGTTGGGCACCGACAGTTTATGCCTTTGGCGATTGTTCGTCAGGCGAAAACGATTTTGAGCAGGGCGAGCGAGAGCAGGGTGTAGCCGGCGGCGACGAGGTCATCGGCCATGACGCCGAAGCCGTTCTTGACGTGTTCGTCGAAGTAGCGGGCCGGTTGCGGCTTGGTGATGTCGAAATAGCGGAACAGCGCGAAGGCTGAAAGTTGCCACAGGAAGCTGTCCGGCGTCATCAGCAACACGAGCCAGAAGGGAACGATTTCATCCCAGACGATGCTGCCGTGGTCCGGGTCGCCGAGTGCCTTGCCGGCGACATCGATGATCCAGATACCTGCCAGGTAGGCAGCGGCAAAGGCGGCGAGCAGCGCGAAATCGCTGTAGTGCGGCCGGAACATCAGGAAGCTGAACCACGCGAAGAGCGTGCCGAAGGTGCCCGGTGCCCAAGGGGCGAGGCCGCTGCCGCAACCGCAGGCGAGGAAGTGCGCCGGGTGGGCGAGGAGGAAAGTCAGGGTTGGGCGTTTGGCCATGGGCTCAGGCCGAAAAGTGGTCGTAACCCTTGGACTCGAATTCGACCGGTTTGTCATCCGGGTCGAAAACGGTGACCAGGCCGGCCGTGCCTTCGGTCATTTCGCCGATGCACCAGAGCGGCAGTTCGAGGTTGGCGGCAATGCGGCCAATGGCGAGATGCTGGTCGAACGGTGCGGTAAAACACAGTTCGTAGTCGTCTCCCCCGGTCAACTGGCATTCGAGGGCCATTTTGCGCAGCACTGCATCGTAGCTCTCGCCCTTGGGCAGGTGCGGCAGCTGGACGAGCTTGACGGCCGCGGCGCAGCCGGAGCGTTCGGCAATGTGGCCGAGGTCGGCCAGCAGGCCGTCGGAGACATCGATGGCCGCGCTGGCAATGCCGACCAGTGCCTGACCAAGCGCGACGCGCGGGCGCGGCTTTTCGAGTGCGCCGATGCACAGGCGTTGCCACGGGGCGGGCAGGTCGATGCGGCCTTGCAGTTGCGCGAGGCCGAGGCTGGCCAGCCCGGGACGACCGGACACCCAGATCTGGTCGCCGGCCTTGGCGCCATCGCGACGCAGCGCATGGCCGGGTTCCACTTCACCCATGGCGGTGATGCAGACGTTGAGCGGGCCTTTGGTCGTGTCGCCACCGACGACATCGACCCCGTATTCGGCTGCGCAAGCAAAGAAACCTTCGGCGAATTTGGCAATCCACGCCTCGTCGACCATAGGAAGTGCCCCGGCCAGGGTGACCCAGCGCGGCTTGGCGCCCATTGCGGCGAGGTCGGAAAGATTGACCGCCAGAGCCTTCCAGCCGAGGTTTTTCGGGTCGGTGTCGGGCAGGAAATGCGTGCCGGCGACCAGCATGTCGGTGGTTACGGCGAGCTGCTTGCCGGCGGTTGGTTGCAGCAGTGCGCAGTCGTCGCCGGGGCCGAGCACGGCCGATGGGGTTGGCCGGGCGAAATACTTGTCGATCAGCGCAAACTCACCGGCCATGGTGTCAGTGGGCCTTCTTCTTGGCGGCGACTTCGTCCGGACGGGCGATGGCGGCAATCTTGTCGAGCACGCCATTGACGTACTTGTGACCATCGGTGCCGCCAAACGACTTGGCCAGCTCGATTGCTTCGTTGATCACCACGCGGTAGGGCGTCTCCGGGTGATGCTTCATCTCGAAGCAGCCCATCATCAGCACGCAGGCTTCGATCGGCGACAGTTCGCTGAACGGGCGGTCGAGGTGGGCGGTGATCTGCGCAACCAGGGCTTCGCGCTGGCCGATGACGCCGCGCAGCGTGCCTACGAAGAACTCGCGGTCAGCCTTGGCAAACCCTTCCATTTCCGGCGCGTAGGCTTCGATGGATGCCTCGTCGGCACCGCCGACACGCCACTGGTAGAGGCCCTGCAGGATGAATTCGCGCGAACGGCGGCGGGCCGACTTGGGCGGTGCCTTGGGTTCTTCGGGCTGTTCGGTGTCGCTGGTGAACGTGGTCATTGGAACAGGGCTTTCTGAAGGTTGGCCATTTCGACGGCAGCCTGGGCGCAATCGGCACCCTTCGGCTGGGTGCGGATTTCGGCTTGTTCGTCGGTGTCGCAGGTCAGGATGCCGTTGGCGATCGGCACGCCGGTATCGAGCTGGACTTCCATGATGGCGCGGCAGGCGTCGTTGGAGACGACTTCAAAGTGGTAGGTGTCGCCGCGGATGACCGCGCCGAGGGCGACCAGCGCGTCGAAACTGCCGCTCTGGGCCATGGTTTGCAGGACGAGCGGTACTTCGAGTGCGCCGGGCACGTTGGCAATGGTCATGTCGGCATCGGCCACGCCGAGGCGCTTGAGTTCGGCAACGCAGGAGGAGAGCAGGGCTTCGCAGACCGGCAGGTTGAAACGGGCCATCACGATGCCGACTTTGAGGCCGGCGCCGTTCAGGTTGTTGTCGTATTCGAAGATATTTTCAAAGCGGGCCATGGTTTAGAGCTCGGTAGTAGAGGTGACAAAACCGGTGACTTGCAGTTCAAAGCCGGTCATCGAGGGCATTTTGCGGGGGCTGGAGAGCAGGCGCATCTTGGTTACGCCGAGATCGCGCAGGATTTGTGCGCCGATGCCGTAGGTACGCGGGTCCCACTTGATCGGCGCGCTCGGGGCGGTACCGGTCAGGCGGGCGAGCAGGTCTTCGCCGTCTTCAGGGCGGTGCATCAGGACGATCACGCCGTGGCCGAACTTGGCCAGCGCGGCCTGCGCTTCGTCGATCGAGAAGGATTGGCGCTTGCTGCCCGGATCGAGGAAGTCGAGCACGGAAAGCGGTTCATGCACGCGAACCAGCGTTTCGCCGCCGGCCGGGATGTCGCCCTTGACCAGCGCCAGATGCGTTGCGCCACTGGCGCGGTCGACATAGGCGTGGAGAGTGAATTCACCGTGGGCGGTTTGCACCGGCTTGCTGGTGACGCGTTCGACCAGCGTTTCCGAAGCGGCGCGGTAGTGAATCAGGTCGGCGATGGTGCCGATCTTCAAACCATGCTGCTTGGCGAATTCGATCAGTTCCGGCAGGCGGGCCATCGTGCCGTCGTCGTTCATGATCTCGCAGATCACCGAGGACGGCTCCAGACCGGCCATGCCGGCCAGGTCGCAACCGGCTTCGGTGTGACCGGCGCGGACCAGCACGCCACCGGGGCGGGCGGTAATCGGGAAAACGTGGCCGGGCTGGACGATGTCGTCCGGCGTCGAATTCTTGTTCACGGCGACCTGGATGGTGCGGGCGCGGTCAGCGGCGGAAATGCCGGTGGTCACGCCTTCGGCCGCTTCGATCGAGACGGTGAAAGCGGTGCCGTACTGGGTCTTGTTGTTGCGCGCCATCTGGACCAGGCCGAATTTTTTGCAGCGCTCTTCGGTCAGGGTCAGGCAGATCAGGCCGCGGCCATGTTTGGCCATGAAATTGATCGCTTCCGGCGTGATGTGCTCGGAGGCCATGACGAGGTCGCCCTCGTTCTCGCGGTCTTCTTCATCGACCAGGATGACCATGCGGCCTGCCTTCAGTTCGGCAACGATTTCGGCAGTGGTGGCAATGGCGGGATGGGGGGGCATGTGAGTCCGGAAACAACAAAAATGGGGGTGCTATTTTCTCAGAAACAGGGCTTCAGCACATGACTTTAGTGCGGGGGCCGGCAGGCCGGGCGTCCTGGCGCGTTACGGCAGATAGGCCTCGACCTGAATGCGCAGACGAACTTCGTCGCCGATGAAGGGCAAGCCGTTGTTCAGGCCGAATTCGGAGCGCCGCAAGACACCCTGCGCATCGGCCCCGCAGCCACGTTTGCGCAGGACGAGGTTGAGGCCGCATTTGAAACGGGTGATCTCAAGACGCATGGGTCGGGTCGTGCCGAGCAGCGTCAGCGTGCCTTCGACGGCATTGGGGCTATTTTCGTTAAAAATCAGGCGCTGGCTGCGAAACAGGATGTCGGGAAAGTCGCTCACATTGAACCAGTCGGCGCTACGCAGCACATCGTCGCGCGGCTTGAAGCCGGTATCGATCGAGTCCGCCGCGATGCGGATGTCGATCTTGCCGCTGCGTGTTTCCGGATCGTATTCAATGCTGCCGGATGTGGCGGTGAACTGGCCGCGCTGGGTCGAGAAGCCGAGGTGATCGATTTCGAAACTGGCGTAGGTATGGCTGGCGTCAATCGCATATTCGGCGGCAGCCAGTGGCCAGGCAAGGCTGGCGAGCAAAGCGAGCAGGCTGATTCTGGCTGTCACGGTCTACGCTCCTGAGGAACCGGATTTCGGATTGGCGGCTGTCCGGCCGAGCCTGCATGGCCGGTCGCACGGTTTCAGGTTAGCATCGCAGCCCATGCGGCATGCCCTCCTTTTTTCGGTTTTTGTCATTGCTTCTTGCGGTCTGGCTTACGAGTTGGTGGCCGGGGCGTTGTCGTCTTATCTGCTGGGCGACTCGGTGACCCAGTTTTCGACCGTGATCGGCACCTATTTGTTCGCCATGGGCGTCGGTTCCTGGTTGTCGAAATACATCACGCGCGATTTGGTCGGGCGTTTCATCCAGATCGAATTGATGGTCGGCCTGCTCGGCGGTTTCTCCGCCGTCGCGCTGTTTCTCGTCTTTACCTGGCTGGCCGGGCCGTTCAAGCTGGTCCTTTACTTGGCGGTGTTCGGCGTCGGCGTGCTGGTCGGTCTGGAAATTCCGCTGGTCATGCGCATCCTGAAGCGCGATTTGGACTTCAAGGACCTGGTGTCGCAAGTGCTCACTTTCGATTATCTCGGTGCGCTGGTTGTGTCAGTCCTGTTTCCGCTGGTGCTTGCACCGCATCTCGGCATGATGCGGACCGGGCTGCTTTTCGGTTTGCTCAACGTTGGCGTGGCGCTCTGGGCCTTGCGTGTCTTTCGCGAGCAATTGCCGGGGCGGCAGGCGCTGGCGGTGCAAAGCTGGGCGGCTTTCGGCGTGTTGCTGGCGGGCTTTGCCGGGGCTGGCCAACTCACCTCGCTGGCCGAAAATCATCTTTATGCCGACGATATCGTCCATGCCGAATCGACGCCTTATCAGCGAATCGTCGTGACGCGCTGGCGCGATGACCTGCGCCTGTTCCTGAACAACAACCTGCAGTTTTCGTCGCACGATGAATATCGCTATCACGAGGCGCTGGTGCATCCCGGCCTGGCCAGTCTGCCGTGGGCCAAGCGCGTGCTGGTGCTGGGCGGTGGCGATGGGCTGGCGGTACGTGAAATTCTGAAATACCCGAATATCGAAGCGGTCACGCTGGTTGATCTCGATCCGGCGATGACCGCGTTGTTTTCAACGGCTCCGGCGCTGGTTGCGCTGAATCAGGGGGCGCTCAAGGCTGATCGGGTGACGGTGGTCAATGCCGACGCCTTGCAGTGGCTGGAGAACAATCGCGAGCATTTCGACTTTATCGTGGTCGACTTTCCCGATCCGGCCAATTTTGCGCTCGGCAAGCTGTACACCGCGGCGTTTTACCGTTTGCTCGAAAAACGCCTGTCGGCGCATGGCTTGATCGTGGTTCAGTCGACCTCGCCGCTCTACGCTCGGCAATCGTTCTGGTGCGTCGTGACGACGCTGGAGGATGTCGGCCTGAAGACCGCGCCGTATCACGCATTGGTGCCTTCTTTCGGCGAATGGGGCTACATCATCGCCGGGCGGCAGACTTTCGAGCCTGTCGTGGTCGACGCCGCCAAAACGCGATTTTTGACACCGGCAACAACGCGCAGCCTGTTCGATTTTCCAGCCGATATGGCGCGCTTGCCGGCCGAGGTCAATCGATTGAACAATCAGGTGCTGGTCCGCTATTTTGAAGCGGAGTGGCGCAAGGTGATTCGCTAGCTGGCCTGGATGTAGGCCAGCGCCTCTTCGAAGGGCAGGGCACGGCTGTAGAAAAAGCCTTGCAGCACGTCGCAGCCGAGGCGCGAGAGAAACTCGCGCTGGAGGTCGGTTTCAACCCCTTCGGCGACCAGTTCCAGGCCCAGGTTGTGGCCAAGGGCGATGGTCGCGGCACAAATCGCCGCATCGTTGGCATCCTCTTCCAGATCCTTGACGAAGGAGCGGTCGAGCTTGAGCCGGTGGATCGGCAAATGCTTGAGGTAGGCCAGCGAGGAATAGCCGGTGCCAAAATCGTCGATCGCCAGCTTGATGCCCATCGCGGCGAGCCGGTCGAGAATGCCGCGTGTCGCTTCCGGGTTCTGCATCGCCGTGGTTTCGGTCACTTCAAGCTCCAGCTCCGAGGGCGTCAGGTCGTAGCACGCCATGGCGCCGTGAATCAGGGAGATCAGGCTGTCGCTGCGCAGCTGGTGCGCCGAGACGTTGATCGCCATGCGGACGTTGTTGATGCCGCGTGCCTTCATCGCGCTCAGGTGGCGGCAGGCTTCCCAGATGACCCAGTCGCCGATCGGCTGGATCAGGCCGGTTTCTTCGGCAATGCCGATGAAACGATTGGGCGAGACCGGGCCCAGCGTCGGATGCGTCCAGCGCAACAAGGCTTCAAGGCCGATGACGCGACCGCTTGCGGCATGGATCTGCGGCTGGAAATGCAGCACGAAATCGCTGGCGGCCGGTGAAAGGTTCGAGATGGCCTGGCGCAGGGCGCTTTCGAATTGCAGTCGTTCGCTGGCCGCCTCGTTCATTTGCGCGGCGTAGAACTGATGATTGTTCCGGCCGCTGTTCTTGGCGTGATACATCGCGGCATCGGCGTTGCGCAGCAGCGTTCCTGCATCGTCGCCATCGCCGGGGTAGAGGCTGATCCCGATGCTCGGCGTGGCGTACAGCAGGTGTTCTTCGATTTGCGTCGGTTCCGCCAACTGGCGGTTGATCTTTTCAGCAACGCGGGTCGCAGTGCGCGGGCTGCTTATTTCCGGCAGGACGACGACAAATTCATCTCCGCCGAGCCGGGCAACCAGGTCGCTCGAACGGACACATTCGCGCAGTCGGGCGGCGACTCGCTGGAGCAAGGCATCACCGAAGTGGTGGCCGAGGGTGTCGTTGATGTTCTTGAAATTGTCGAGGTCGATCAGCATCAAGGCCAGTTGCCGATCTTCGCGTTGGGCGACGCGCAAGGCTTGCGAGAGATGCAGCTCGAAAGCCAGACGGTTGGGCAATTCGGTCAGCGGATCGTGGTAGGCCAGGTGGGCCAGCCGGTCGGCCGCTTCCTTGCTGGCCGTAATATCGGTAAAGCTGGCGACGTAATTGCGCACTGCGCCGCGATCATCGCGAATGATCGAGATGGCCAGCCATTTCGGGTAGATGCTGCCGTCCTTGCGCTTGTCCCAGATTTCGCCTTCCCAGAAATCCTGCTCGCTCAGCGTCTGCCACATGTCGGTGTAGAAATCGCTGGAAACCCGCCCCGATGCGAGAAACTTCGGGTCCTGCCCGGAAATTTCATCAAGCGTATAACCGGTTAACGCGGTAAACGCGGGGTTGACCGCGATAACCCGGTTGTTGCGATCGCTGATCAGGATCGCTTCATGGCTTTGCTCGAACGCCCGGAGCAGGACCGCGCCGGAAAGTGGATTCCCGGCGGTCATGCGGCGAGATCAGCGAAGAGCGCCATGACGTGTGATCGTCCTGCCAGTGAGGCGGGATCAGACGTTGAACAGGAAGTTCAGTACATCGCCGTCCTTGACGATGTATTCCTTGCCTTCGGCGCGCATCTTGCCCGCTTCCTTGGCACCCGCTTCACCCTTGTAGGTGATGAAATCGTCGAAGGCGATGGTTTGGGCGCGAATGAAGCCGCGCTCGAAATCGGTGTGGATGACACCGGCTGCCTGCGGTGCGGTATCGCCCTGGTGGATGGTCCAGGCGCGCACTTCCTTGACCCCGGCGGTGAAGTAGGTCGACAGACCGAGCAGCTTGTAACCGGCGTGAATCAGACGGTCGAGGCCCGGTTCCTCAAGGCCGAGGTCGGCCAGGAACATCTGCTTTTCCTCGTCGTCGAGGTCGGCGATTTCGGCTTCGATGGCTGCGCAAACGGAAACGACTTCGGCCTTTTCGGTGGCCGCGTGAGCGCGTACCGCGTCGAGCAGCGGGTTGTTCTCGAAACCACTTTCAGCGACGTTGGCGACATAAAGCACCGGTTTGCCGGTAATCATGCAGAATGGCTTGATCAGGGCCAGCTCTTCCTTGGACAGGTCGAGGGCGCGGATGGCCTTGGCCTGGTCGAGCTGGGTGAAACATTTTTCGAGCACGGCGACCAGGGCCTTGGCTTCCTTGTCGCCAGAGCTGGCCGGGCGGCGGTAGCGGTTCAGTGCCTTCTCGACGGAGGCCATGTCGGCCAGCGCCAGTTCGGTATCGATGACTTCGATGTCGCGCAGCGGATCGACGCCGCCGGAAACGTGAATCACGTTGTCGTCGGCAAAGCAGCGGACGACGTGCACGATGGCATCGGTTTCGCGAATATTGGCCAGAAACTGGTTGCCCAGACCTTCGCCCTTGGAGGCGCCGGCAACCAGGCCGGCGATGTCGACGAATTCAACGATGGCCGACTGGATCTTCTGCGGTTTGACGATGGCCGACAGCTGGGCCAGGCGCTTGTCCGGTACTTCAACGATGCCGACGTTTGGCTCGATGGTGCAGAAGGGATAGTTTTCAGCCGCAATGCCCGACTTGGTCAGGGCGTTGAACAGGGTGGATTTGCCGACGTTAGGCAGGCCGACGATGCCGCATTTCAAAGACATGGAGTTTTTCCTGGAAGGTTGCCAACTAAACGGCTTTGCCGTGCAACTGTTGTTGAGCGCCGGCAAAGTCTCCGGCGGCAAGTTTGGGCCAGGCCAGCAGGCAGCGGGCGAGGGCGTGTTCGATATCCGGCATTTCTTCCTTGCGCGGCTGGTGCAGCACGAAATCAACCACCTGTTGCGACAGGCCGAGTGTGCGTGGATGGCCGATGCCGATGCGCAGGCGCCAGAAGTCCGGAGTGCCGAGCTTGGCCTGAATATCCTTCAGGCCGTTGTGGCCGCCGTTGCCGCCGCCCTGCTTGAGGCGGATGCCGCCGGGCGGCAGGTCGAGTTCGTCGTGAATGACGAGAATCTCGGCTGGGGGAATCTTGTAGAAATTGGCCAGTGCTGCGACCGCTTGACCGGAGCGGTTCATGAACGTGGTTGGTTCGAGCAGCCAGGTTTCGCCGGCGCGACCGGCCCGACCAAAGAATTTGGGCTGGAGGGCGAGGGGTGCTTTCAGCTTGTCGGCCAGTTGGTCGACAAACCAGAAGCCGACATTGTGTCGGGTGGCTTCGTATTCCGGTCCGGGGTTGCCGAGACCGACGATGAGACGAGGTGGATTCATGAGTGCAAGCGCGAAAAAGCCGCCGGCGGCAATTTGCCAGCGGCGGCCAGTGCAGCAGCGTGTCCGAAATTACTCGGCAGCAGCTTCGCCTTCAGCAGCTTCGGAAGCACCGCCCTTGCCGACGATACCGACGACGACGTCGTCAGAAGCGTGGGCAACCAGCTTGACGCCATTCGGCAGCTTGAGCTGGGAGAGGTGAATGCTGTCGCCAACCTTCAGGGCAGCCAGGTCAACTTCGATGAATTCCGGCAGATCCTTGGCCAGGCAGTGCACGTCGACTTCGGTCAGAACGTGGTTGACCAGGCCGCCGTTGAGCTTGACGCCCGGAGCGACTTCTTCGTTGATGAAGTGGAGCGGCACCTTGATGTGCAGTTCGTGGGTGGCGTCAACGCGCTGGAAGTCGATGTGCAGGACGAGCGGCTTGTAGGCGTGCGTCTGGAAATCGCGCAGCAGAACCTGTTCTTTCTTGCCATCGATCACGATGTTGATGATGGAAGCGTGGAAGGCTTCCTTCTTCAGCTTGAGCAGCAGATCGTTGTGGTTGGTTTCGATGGCGACCGGGGCAGCTTCGCCGCCGTAGACGATGCCCGGGACGGTGCCAGCGCGACGCAGGCGGCGGCTCGCACCCGTTCCCTGCAGCGTACGCGCTTGAGCGATAAGTTCGAATTGCATGGTGATACTCCAGTGGTTTCCCGGTCCGCGACCAGAACGGGAAGGTTAAAAAAACTTAGTCGATGAACAGCGACGAGACGGAGTCGTCGTTGCTGATCCGGCGAATGGTTTCGGCCATGATGTCGGCCACGGACAGCTGGCGGATGCGCGGTGAGGCAGCGGCATCGTCGCGCAGCGGAATGGTATCGGTGACGACCAGGGCATCGAGGTCGGACGAATTGACGCGCTCGACGGCCGGGCCGGAAAGAACCGGGTGCGTGCAGTAGGCGACAACCTTCTTGGCACCGTGCTGCTTGAGTGCGGTGGCGGCCTTGCACAGCGTGCCGGCGGTGTCGACCATGTCATCCATGATGATGCAGGTGCGGCCGTCGACTTCGCCGATGATGTTCATCACTTCGGAGACGTTGGCTTTCGGACGACGCTTGTCGATGATCGCCAGGTCGCATTCGAGGCGCTTGGCCAGCGAACGGGCGCGAACGACGCCGCCGTGGTCGGGAGAAACGACCATCGGGTTTTCGTAATTCTGCTTGAGGATGTCTTCGAGCAGGATCGGCAGGGCGTAGATGTTATCGACCGGAATGTCGAAGAAGCCCTGGATCTGTTCGGCGTGCAAGTCCATGGTCAGCACGCGGTCGACGCCGGAAGCGGCCAGCATGTTGGCGACCAGCTTGGCGGCGATGGGCACGCGCGACGAACGCGAGCGGCGATCCTGGCGGGCGTAGCCGAAGTAGGGGATGGCGGCGGTGATCCGGCCGGCCGAGGCGCGCTTCAGCGAGTCGACAACGACGAGAAGTTCCATCAGGTTGTCGTTGCACGGGGCGCAGGTCGATTGCAGCACGAAAATATCGCGACCGCGGACGTGTTCCTGCAGTTCAACGCTGACTTCGCCGTCCGAGAAGCGGCCGACATTGGCGCGCCCAAGATCGACGTTGAGTTGCGTTGCGACGTCGGCTGCCAGTTTTGGATTGGCGTTGCCGGTGAAGACCATCAAGCTGTTGTAGGCCATATCAACATCCCTCAGGGCGTATGCATATTTTGCGTGCCACAATGGAAATCGGGCAGGTTTTAGGCCTGCCCGAAGGAAACTTGGCTGGGGAAGAAGGATTCGAACCTTCGAATGCCGGAATCAAAATCCGGTGCCTTGACCAACTTGGCGACTCCCCAGCGGATCGTTTGCACGGGTTCGTGTGCGAACGAGGCGCGAATATTACAGATCGTTCTTCGCGCTGTCCACTACTTTTTCAGATTTTTGCCAATGGATGTTCCGGCAGTCCTTCGGCCAGCCAGCCGGTCATGCCGGCCGGTAGCTGGGCGAAGACGGTTTCGGCAGTGCTGCGGCTGGCGAATTCGGCGAATACGCAGGCGCCGGAGCCGGTCATCATGGCTTGCGGGGCGTATTGGCGAAGCCAGTCGAGATGTTCGGCAACCGCAGGAAATTTTGCGCAGGCCACCGTTTGCAGATCATTGTGTCCATCGCCATGGCGCCAGTCGCCCGGTGCGATGGCCGGTGTGTCGCGTTTGAGTTCGGCGGCCCCGAAAATGGCCGGCGTCGGGACGTTGACCGCAGGATGCAGGACGAGATAGCTCGCTGCCGGCAGCTCGACATCGGTGAAAGCTTCGCCGATGCCTTCGGCGAAGGTGTTGCGGCCGTGTACGAACACTGGGACATCGGCGCCCAGCGTCAGCCCCAGTTTTTCCAGCACCGGACGCGAGAGGCCGGTTTGCCAGAGGTGATTGAGTGCGACCAGCACAGTGGCTGCATCGGAACTGCCGCCGCCGAGTCCGCCACCCATCGGCAGCTTTTTGTCGAGTTCGATCGTCGCCCCTTGAGTGCAGCCGCTGGCTTGCTGCAGCAGGCGGGCGGCACGGACGGTCAGGTCGCTGTCGGACGGGACGCCGGGGATGGGCGTGGTGAGCACGATCTGGCCGTCGCTGCGTGGGCTGAAGCGTAGCTGGTCGGCCCGGTCGATGAAGCGGAAAACTGTTTGCAACAAGTGATAGCCATCCGCCCGTCGTCCGACGACGTGCAGGAACAGGTTGAGTTTGGCCGGTGCCGGCCATTGGCTGTCCCAGTTCCAGTCATTCATGGGTGTACTTTCCATTCTTCAATGCGCAGGCGCAGTTCGATTTCCCCATCGCGGTTCAGCATCAGGCGCTCGGGCAAGGCATCCGGATGGTCGTCGGCATAGGTGTAGTCGATCGTCCAGCCGGCTTCGTGGCGCCGGGATGGTCGTCCGTTCGGGTCCAGGCGGGTGTCTGGCCCCGGATTCTGGCCGAGCAGCCAGCCCGGTAGCTGGATGATCGGCAGGCGCTGGCCGGTGACTTCTTCAATCAATGCTTCAGCGTCCGGCGAGGTGCGAATCTTGCCATCTGCGGTTTGCAGGCGGGAGAGTTCGGGTGTGGTGTCGATCTCGGCCAGGGTAAAGCCGAGCGGATTGGCGATCAGCAGGTGGTTGTTGCCATTTTTGTGCTCCCAGCTGAGTCGACCGCCGGCATTTTCGGCTTTCTGGCCGGTCTGGGTAACGCGCAGTGCGAAGCGCGCTTCAAGTGCGAAGTCGCGAATCTGGTCGCGGGCTGGCAAGGGGGCGAGCGGCGCACTGGCGCATGCACCGAGCAGCAGGCTGGCGCACAGTGCGATAACACCTTTTTTCAAGGCAGCAGTTTCTTGATGGTGGCGTTCAGGACTTCGCTGTCCGGGTTCTGGCGCGCCGCGTCGCTCAGCAGGCGACGAGCTTCGTCCTTGCGGTTCATGGCCCAGAGCAATTCGCCGATGTGGGCGGCAATTTCCGGGTCGGCTTTCAGGCTGTAGGCGCGTTGCAGCGTCGTCAGTGCTTCGCCGAGCTTGCCCTGGCGGTAGAGCACCCAGCCGAGGCTGTCCATGATGAAGGGGTCTTCCGGCATCAGGCTGAGTGCGCGGGAAATTAGTTCGTGGGCTTCGGGCAGGCGGATGTTGCGTTCGGCCCATGAGTAACCGAGTGCGTTCAGCGCGTGGGCGTGTTCCGGGGCAATCTTGAGCAGCCGGGTCAGGTGGGCTTCGAGAACCTCGGGCTTGCCCAGGCGTTCCGCGGTCAACGCGCTTTCATAGAGCAATTCCGGGCTGTCCGGCTGGTTCTTCAGGGCCGTTTCGAGCAGGGTGAAGGCTTCGGCGTGGCGTCCCGCTTCACGCAGCAACTGAGCTTCCGCCATCGTCAGCTGGGTGCGTTCGGCATTGCTGCTGCCGCGCGTTTCATGCAGCAGCGTACGGGCTTCTTCGTTTTTTCCCTGTTGCAGCAGAATCTGGGCAGCCCGTGAGCGGGCGGCAATGTATTGCTCGCCGCTGGTGACTTGCAGATAGTGATCGAGCGCCGCATCGAGCTTTTTCTCATCCTGCTCGATCTGGCCGAGGAAGAAGTGCGGCGTGCTCTTGTCGCTGATGTCGGTGTGCAGCAGGCGCTCCAGTTGCGCCCGGCCGGTGGCGATGTCGCCTTGTTGCAGGGCGAGCATGGCTACCGGGTAAATCACTTCGGGATTGTCCGGGTTGTCCTTGATCAAACGGTCGAACTGGCTGCGGGCGGCGTCGTACTGTTTTTCGCTGATCAACAGACGGGCGAGCGCCAGGCGGGCATCGCGTGCGTCCGGGTAGCGTTTGATGAAGTCTTGCAGGCTGTCGATCGCTGTGGCCGGTGACTGGCGGGCCTGCAACTGGGTGCGAATCAGCGCGGCGGCTTCCCAGTCCGGGCGCAGTTGCAGTGCTTTCTCGGTTTCGCCGAGCGCCCGCAGGTTGTCGCCGGCATTGAAGGCTGCCTGGCCCATTGCGAAGTGGGCTTCGGCCAGACCGTGGTAGGGCGCCGTGACGCGGTCGACCAGTTTTTGCACGGCTTTCTTGTCGTTATGCCGGGCCAGCAGGCGATTCAGATGCATCAGGTTGGCCGGCAGGCTGGCCTTGTCCTGTTCAAGCAGGGCGGTGATTTGCGGAGCGAGGTCGTCAAGCCGGTTGGCGGTGACGAGCAGCGAGGATTGCAGTTGTTTGGCCGCTTGCGATTCCGGCTCGACTTCCAGCCACATCTTGGTCAGTTCGAGGGCCAGGTCGTACTGACGGGTCAGCCCGGCGACTTCTGCGGCACGGCCGATGACTTTCGGGTCGCGTGTCCGGCGAGCCAGATCGACCCAGGCGTCGAGGCCGAGTTTGATATCGTTGCGCTGCAGGGCGAATTCGCCGACCAGCGCCTGGAAAACCGTTCTGGCCAGCAGGTTTTCGGAAGAGCTGCTGCCCGCTTCCGCTGCAGCCTGTCGTTTGGTGGCAGGCTTGGCCGGGGTTTCGCCGGCCGCCAGCAGCAGGCCGGAATGGGTCAGGCCCAGGCTGATGGCGAGAACGGCGGTGATGGTCTTCAGTGGCATGGGGCGCTTTCGGGCTGGAGATGCGTATTGGAACGCATAGAATCCTGTAAGTTTGCGATGTTATTTGGGAATCGTCGGAGGAACAAGCAATGCCGGAATTGCCGGAAGTCGAAGTCTGTCGTCGCGGCCTGGAGCCCGAGCTACTCGGTGCGCAGATCGAGCAGGTCATCATTCGTTCGCCCAAGCTGCGCCATGTCATTCCGGTCGAGTTGCGCGACTTGTTGCCGGGCTGCCGGATCGTCGGCATACGCCGGCGCGGGAAATACCTGTTGATCGATTGCCGCAGCGACAGCGTGCAGGGCAGCCTGCTGGTGCATCTCGGCATGTCTGGCAGCCTGCGCTTTGTGGCGCACGGTCAGCCCGTCGTCAAACATGATCATTTCGAGCTGGTCCTGGCGCGCCATGTGCTGCGGTTTGCCGATCCGCGCCGTTTTGGACTGATTCTCTGGCAGTCCGGCCCGCCGGAAGAGAGCGAACAGCATCCCTTGCTGGCCATTCAGGGCATCGAGCCCTTGTCGGACGATTTCACGGTCAACTGGCTGTATCAGGCAAATTTGAAACGTTCCGGGCCGATCAAGCCGCTGCTGATGGATTCGCACCGGGTGGTCGGGATCGGCAATATCTATGCGTCGGAAAGTCTGTTCCGGGCCGGCATTTCGCCGCTACGCGCTGCCAATAAAATCAGCAAGGCGCGCTATGGCCTGCTGGTGCCGGCCATCCGCCAAACACTGTCGGATGCCATTGCAGCGGGTGGCAGCACCATTCGTAACTACATGCACAGCGACGGGAGCAGCGGCTGGTTCCAGATCCAGGTAGGCGTTTACGACCGGGCTGGCGAGCCTTGTTTGCGTTGCGGCGGCGTGGTCAAGCAAGTGCGCCAGGCCGGGCGCAGTACTTTTTACTGCCCCGGTTGCCAGCATTAGCGGCAGCAAGCCTCTGTTTTTATGCTAGATTGAATCGTCTCAACGTATCTCCGGTATCCGACATGTCGCTTGCCAAGCAATTTGCTGCCTACGCCGCCTGGCGCACCGGCCTCTCCGCCCAACTGGTCGAGTTCCAGTCCTGGTTGACCCATAATGAATTGTCCGATGCGCAGACCGATCTGCGTCTCGCCCAGTTGCTCGACCGCTTGCGCGAAGATCGTCTCAATGTCGCCTTCGTGGCCGAGTTTTCGCGTGGCAAGTCGGAGCTGATCAACGCCATCTTCTTTGCCGAATACGGTAGCCGGATGCTGCCTTCGTCGGCCGGCCGGACAACGATGTGCCCGACCGAACTGTTGTTCGACGAAGCGCGCTCGCCGCGTATCGAGCTCCTGCCGATCCAGACTCGCGCCTCGAATTCGAGCGTTACCGAGTACAAGGCCTTTGCCGATGAGTGGACGCAGGTGCCGCTCGATACCACTTCGCCGGAAGCGATGCAGGACGCCCTGCGCCATGTCAGCGAAACGACGCGTGTCACGCCGGAAGAGGCTTCGCGTCTCGGCTTTGCTGCGGTCGACGGAGAAATCGACCTGTATCGCGTCGGCTCCGACGGGCTGGTCGAAGTGCCGCGCTGGCGCCATGCGGTGATCAACTTCCCGCATCCGCTGCTCAAGCAGGGCCTGGTCATCCTCGATACGCCGGGATTGAACGCGATTGGCGCCGAGCCGGAACTGACCTTGTCGCTGCTGCCCAATGCGCACGCCGTCCTTTTCATCCTGGCGGCCGATACCGGTCTGACCCAGTCGGACATGGCGATCTGGAACGAACATATTGCCGACCGCGGCACCGCCCGGCGCGGTCGCATGGTGGTCCTCAACAAGATTGACGGCCAATGGGACGAGTTGAAATCGCCGGCTGAAATCGATGCCGAGATTCAGAAGCAGGCGGATAACTGCGCCGATCTGCTTGAATTGCCGGTCGAGCAGGTTTTCCCCGTTTCGGCCCAGAAAGGCTTGGTTGCCAAAATTAATGGCGACGAGGCATTGCTCCAGCGCAGCCGCTTGCCGCAGCTGGAAGCGGCCTTGTCCGGCGAGCTGATCCCGGCCAAGCGCGAAATTGTCTGCGACAACACCGAGAGCGAATTCGGCGATGTCAGCCGTCGCGTTCGCAGTCTGCTCGATTCGCGGCTGCTCGGCTTGCGCGAGCAACTGACCGAACTGACCGAGTTGCGTGGCAAGAACAAGGGCGTGGTCGAGTACATGATGGGCAAGGTCCGCTCGGAAAAAGACGAGTTCGAGTCGGGGCTGCAGCGCTATTACGCCGTGCGCAGCGTGTTTTCGACCCTGACCAACAATCTCTTCGGACATCTCGGTCTCGACGGCTTGCGCCAGTTGACCGCCGACACGCGGGAAACCATGCTCGATGCAACGTTTTCCAAAACCCTGTCGGATTCAATGGCCAGCTTTTTCAGCCGTTCGCGTGAGGCGTTGGCACGCTCGAACGGTGAAATCAGCGAAATCCTGTCGATGATGGAAGCGGTGTACAAGAAATTTGCTGTCGAGCACGGCCTCAAGCTGGGCGCGCCGACGACTTTCTCGCTGTTGCGCTACGAAAAGGAACTGGACCGTCTGCAAGTCTGGTGCGACACGCATTTGAACACCATGCGCAGCCTGCTGACGCATGACAAGAAAAACATCACGCAGAAGTTTTTCGAAGAGGTCGCCGTGCAGGTGCGCCGCGCTTTCGAGCGGGCCAACAAGGATGCCGAGGTCTGGCTGCGCGCCATCATGGCGCCGATGGAAACCCAGGTGCGCGAGCACCAGATCCAGTTGAAGCGCCGCCTTGAAAGCATCAAGCGCATTCATCAGGCAACTGATACGCTGGAAGACCGGATTGCCGAACTGGAAAGTGTTGAAAAGGGCCTGCTCCAGCAGATTCATGCGCTGGAAATGCTGTCGGCTCAACTCCATGCCTTGCTGCAGCCGGTTCAGGCGAGGCAGGAAGCGGCCTGAGTCTTGTGCTGCGGTCTACCGCAGTCAAGGCCCGAAAATGGGCAATAAAAAACCCGCGGATTTCGCGGGTTTTTTGTTTCCAGCCAAGCTCAGGCGCGCTTGTTGCCGGTGAGCTTTTCGTACTTGACCCACAGCATGTCCTGGGTTTCAACGACATTCGGGTCCTTCGGAATGCAATCAACCGGGCAGACCTGGACGCATTGCGGTTCGTCGTAGTGGCCGACACACTCCGTACATTTGCTCGAATCGATGACGTAGACTTCTTCGCCTTGGGAAATTGCCTCGTTCGGGCATTCCGGTTCGCACACGTCGCAGTTGATGCACTCGTCGGTAATCAAAAGGGCCATAGCCGTTCTTCCTCTCTCAGTTAACTGAAGTTTTTGCCCGCAGGCGCTTATTGACACAAGGTTGTACAAATTTGCTGACATCGCCGCCCAGGCGCGCGATTTCACGCACCATGGTGGCCGAGATGAACATGTATTGCTCTCCCGGTGTCAGGAATACTGTTTCGACCTCCGGATAGAGGCTGCGGTTCATGCCGGCCATCTGGAATTCGTATTCAAAGTCAGACACGGCGCGCAGGCCGCGCACGATGACCTTGGCGCCTTTTTCATGGACGAAATCCATGAGCAGGGTATTGAAGCCGACGATTTCGACGTTCGGGACGTCGGACAGGATTTCGCTGGCCATCTCGACGCGCTCGGCCAGCGAAAAGCGCGGCTGTTTCGAGGGGCTTTCGGCGATCGCCAGGATCAGGCGGTCGAAGAGGCCGGCGGCGCGGCGCACAAGGTCTTCGTGACCGCGGGTGATCGGGTCGAAAGTGCCGGGGTAGATCGCTACCCGATGATTGAGTTTGTTCAAGCCGTTTCCCGCTGCATCAAGTGAAAATGGACTTCGCCTGCCTTGCCGTGACGCACCGTGCGCCAATCGCCCAGTGCATCGAGTTCGTATTCTGCTTCGACATAGACGATGGTGTTTTCCTTGGCAACGCCGGCCAAAAGAGGCTCCAGGCGAGGAATCCAGCCCTTGTTGTAAGGCGGATCGAGGAAGATCAGATCGAATTTGTGTTTCGTCGAGGCCAAATATTGTAGCGCATCCCCGCGTTTGATCTCCACCGTGGCTTCAGCATCGATCATTCTGGCGTTGTCGTGCAGCGCCGCAAGAACCCGCGGTATCGGTTCGATCATCACGACTTTGCCGGCCCCGCGTGACGCGGCTTCGAAACCGAGCGCGCCGCTGCCGGCGAAAAGGTCGAGACAGATTTCGCCATTCAGCTCCTGGCCCAGCCAGTTGAATAACGTCTCGCGAACGCGGTCCGGCGTTGGGCGCAAGCCTTCGCTATCCGGAAATTTCAGGACACGGCGGCGCCACTGGCCGCCGATGATGCGGACGGTATTCAATCTGCGGCGACCGTCACGGTAATCAGGTCGGCCGGACGCACGTAGCGGGAAAATGCCGCTTTGATCTGGTCGACCGTGACAGCCTCGATTTTGGCCTGGTACTGATCGAGGTAATCGAGCGGCAGCCCGAAGAAGCCGATTGCCGCCGCGTTATCGAGCAGTTTCTTGTTGCTGTCCAGGCGCAGCGGGAAGCTGCCGGTCAGGTTGGCCTTGGCGGCCAGCAGTTCCTCGTCGCTTGGACCTTCCTTGAGAAAACCATCGAGCACGTCGCGCGCCACCTTGATAGCCTCGCCGGCTTGCGAACGCTTGGTCTGCAGCCCGATCTGGAACGGACCGCTCTGGCGCATCGGGGCGAAATAGCTGTAGACACTGTAGGCAAAGCCGCGCTTGTCGCGTACTTCCTTCATCAGGCGCGACACGAAGCCGCCGCCGCCCAGGGTGTAATTGCCGACGAGCAGCGGGAAATAGTCCGGATTGCCGCGCTCGACCGCAGGCAGGCCAATGTACACATGTGCCTGGGTCGCCGGGTGGGGCAGCTTGACGGTCCTGCCTGCCGGGGCCTCCGGGGCGGCCGGCAGGGTGGCGGCTTCGCCCTTGGGCAGGCCGGCGGCGATGCCTTCGGCAATTTTCTCGGCATCCTTGCGCGAGATGTCGCCGACCAGTGTGATGCTGGCATTGGCGGCGTTGTAGTAACGGGCATGGAAGCTGGCCAGATCGTCGCGCGTCAGGCTGGCAATGCTCTCCGGGGTGGCCTGGCGGCCGTACGGATGGCCGGGGTACATCGCCGCCCAGAACGCCTTGCCGCCGATGCTTTCCGGACGGGTCATGGCTTCCTTCAGGCCGGCGATGGTGCGGGCTTTTTCACGTTCGAAAATGTCGTTTTCGAAGCGCGGGGCATGCAGGACGTTGCGCAGAATGTCGAGCGCCGGTTCGCGTTTGTCCCGCGCGGACAGCGTGCGCAGGGCGATGCTGGCCCGGTCGGTGTCGGCGCCGCCGCCGAGATTGGCGCCGATGTCGGCGAGTTGTTCGGCGATCTCGGTTTCGTTGCGCTTGCCGGCACCCAGGTCGAGGCCGCTGCGAGTCAGGGCGGCAACGCCCGGTTTGCCTTCTGGGTCGAACATCGAGCCGGCCGCAAAGTCGACCTGGACATCGAGCATCGGCAGGACACGGCTTTCGACAAAATAGACCCGTGCACCGGAGGGCGATACCCAATGTTCGATCTTGACGCCGGCCAGGGCGGTCTGCGCTACCAGCAGGGCGAATGCTGCGGTCAACAGGTTTTTCATGGTCATTTTCCGGGCCTTAGTGACGGGTGGCGACGCCAGGGCGACGTGGCTTGCCGTCGAGCGGCTGTGGATCGAGTACGCCGACGGTCAGCGTGTCGTCGGTGAAATATTTGCGGGCGACGGCCTGCACTTCGGCGGCGCTCACTTTTTGCAGTTTTTCGAGCATGCGGTCGATTTTTTGATACGGGATGCCGGCCGATTCGGTCTGGCCGATTTCCATCGCCTGACCAAACATCGAGTCGAGCTTGTACACCTGGCTGGCCAGCAACTGGGCCTTGGCGCGCTTCAGTTCCGGTTCGCTGACGCCCTCTTTCTGGACGCGGGCGATTTCGTCGCGCAGCGCGGCTTCGAGGTCGGCCACCGTTTTGCCTTCGCTTGGGCTGCCGTGCAGGTAAAGCATGCCGGGGCCGCGGGCGGTCGGGTCGTAATCGATGCCGACGGACAGCGCGACCTGGTCTTCGCGCACCAGTTTCTTGTTGAAACGGGCGGCATCGTGGCCGTCGAGAATGGCGCTGAGCATTTCCAGCGCGTACGGTTCGCTGTCACGGTCGGCGTCACGTAGGATCGGCGCCTTGTAGCCCATGATCAGTACCGGCAGTTCGGCCGGGGCCTTGACGCTGATCCGGCGCGTGCCGTGCTGGGCCGGTTCGATCTGCGGCTTGCTGCGCGGCAGGGCGTGGCCTTCGAGCGGGCCGTAGTATTTCTCGGCCAGCGCAAAGATTTCCTTGTGATCGACATCGCCGGTAATCACGACGTAAGCGTTGTTCGGGACGTACCAGGTGTCGTACCAGGCTTTGGCGTCGGCCGCGGTCATCGTTTCCAGATCGTTCATCCAGCCGATGATCGGGCGGCGATACGGGTGCGCCTGGAACGCCACAGCATTCATCTGTTCGAACAGCTTGGCTTGTGGGTTGTCGTCGGTGCGCATGCGGCGCTCTTCCATGACGACCTTGATTTCCTGGGTAAATTCCTTGGCGTCCACGTTGAGGTGGCGCATCCGGTCGGCTTCGAGCTGGATCATGTCCTCCAGCTTTTCCTTCGGTACCTGCTGGAAGTAGGCGGTGTAGTCGCGGCTGGTGAAGGCATTGTCGCGCCCGCCGGCGGCGGCGACGCGTTTGTTGAATTCGCCGGGGCCGACGCTGGGCGTCCCCTTGAACATCATGTGTTCGAGAACGTGGGCGACGCCGGAGGCGCCGTCAACTTCGTCCATGCTGCCGATACGGTACCAGACCATCTGGACGGCAGTCGGGGCGCGGCGATCTTCCTTGACGATGATGCGCAAGCCGTTCTGCAGTGTGGTTTCGTAGGGATTGGCGTGGGCTGCGGTCAACAGCCAGGGGGCCAGCAAAAAGGGGATAAGTTGTTGCATTCGCATGGGATAGCGGGGCTTTCCAAGAGGTCTTTCTGCTAAAATCGGGCGCTGAATCAGCTTCGATCCGGGTGGCATCTTAACGGCTTGCCGCCTGCCTGTCAGCACGGCCACAGTCACTTAAGACCCCATTCTCCATGTTCAGTTTCCTGAAAAAATCCGCTGCCGACCCCAAGGTTGACGCGGCTCCCACACCCGATGCCGCCCCTTCATGGCGCGAACGCCTCTTCAAGGGCCTGGCCAAGACCCGCGCCCAGCTCGGCGGCAAGCTCAAGTCGATTTTCTCGCGCGGCAAGGTCGATGACGAGCTGCTGGAGGAGCTGGAAGAGCTTCTGCTGACGAGCGATGTCGGCGTCGAGGCGACGATGCATCTGCTCGGCGAGTTGAAGAAAGCCGCCAAGCGCGACAAGCTGGAAACCCCGGAAGCCATCCAGAAAGCCTTGTCCGATGCCTTGCTCGAAACCCTGCAACCGCTCGAACAGGCGCTTGATGTCAGCGGCCACAAGCCCTACGTGATCATGATTGCCGGCGTCAATGGTGCCGGCAAGACAACCTCGATCGGCAAGCTGGCCAAGTATTTCCAGAACCAGGGCAAGAGCGTCTTGCTGGCCGCTGGCGATACCTTCCGCGCCGCCGCACGCGAACAGCTCGAAACCTGGGGCGAGCGCAATAACGTCACTGTCATCGCCCAGGACAACGGTGATCCGGCCGCCGTGGTGTTCGATGCCATTTCAGCCGCCAAGGCGCGTGGCATCGATATCGTGTTGGCCGATACGGCCGGTCGCCTGCCGACCCAGCTGCACCTGATGGAAGAAATCGCCAAGGTGCGTCGCGTCATTCAGAAGGTCGAACCGACCGGGCCGCACGAAACCCTGCTGGTGCTCGATGCCAACATCGGCCAGAACGCGCTGCAGCAGGTCAAGGCGTTCGACAAGGCAATCAATGTCACCGGCCTGGTCGTCACCAAGCTCGATGGCTCGGCCAAGGGCGGCGTGGTTGCGGCAATTGCCCGACAGTGCCCGAAGCCGATCCGCTTCATCGGGGTGGGCGAGCAGATCGACGATCTGCGTCCCTTCTCGGCCAAAGATTTCGTCGACGCCCTGTTCGAATGATCGTCGCCAGCAACCTGACCAAGCGTTATCCCGGCGGCTACGAAGCCGTCAAGGATGTCAGTTTCCGGATCAGTGCCGGAGAAATGGTGTTCATCACCGGCCATTCCGGCGCCGGCAAGTCGACGCTGGTCAAGCTGATTGCTTCGATCGAGCGGCCAACCTCCGGCAGCCTGGTGGTCAATGGCCAGAATCTTTCGTCCTTGCGGCGTAGCGCCATTCCCTATCTGCGGCGTAATTTCGGCATGGTGTTCCAGGACCAGAAACTGTTGTTCGATCACAACGTGCTCGACAACGTGCTGCTGCCTCTGCAGATCGTCGGCCTGCCGCGTCGCGAGTCGATTCGCCGGGCTCAGGCGGCGCTCGACAAGGTCGGCCTGCTGTCACGCGAAAAGGCCCGCCCGATCGCCTTGTCCGGCGGAGAGCAACAGCGGCTGGCGATTGCTCGTGCCGTGGTCAATCGGCCGACCGTGCTGCTGGCCGATGAACCGACCGGCAATCTCGATGCTGCGTCGGCGGCCGAGATCCTCGATATTTTTGAATCCTTCCATCAGGTCGGTGTCACCGTCGTGGTGGCGACGCACGACCCGCACTGGGTCGAGCGCTATCACCCGAACGTCCTGCGTCTGGACCACGGGAGGCTGCTATGAACGCCTGGTTGACCCAGCATCAGGCCGCACTGGCCTCGGCTTTTCGTCGCTTGCTGGCGGCGCCGCTCAATACGCTGCTTTCGCTGCTCGTCATCGGCATTGCGCTGACCTTGCCGGGCACCGGTTACGTGTTGCTCGACAATCTGCGCGATCTCGGCAATACGGCGTCCGGTGTGCAGCAGATCAGCCTGTTCATGCAGCTTGAGGCGACGCGCAAGGATGTCGGTGAAATCGAAAATCGTCTCAAGGCGGCGTCGACCGGGAAATGGCGTTTCGTGCCGAAGGAAGAGGCGCTCAAGCGCATCAAGTCGAATGAGGGGATGGCCGAGATCGTCGCCAGCCTGCCGCGCAATCCGCTGCCCGATGCTTTCATCGTCGAGCCGACCAATACCACGCCCGAGGCGCTCGAAATCCTGCGCAAGGAAATGGCCGGCTGGCCGCGGGTCGCTCATGTCCAGCTCGATTCGGCCTGGGTCAAGCGTTTCGATGCCTTCCTCAAGCTCGGCAAGCTGGTTCTCTGGATGCTGGCCGGCATTTTTGCGGCCGGTCTGGTAGCCGTGACTTTCAATACGATTCGCCTGCAAGTGATGGCCCAGGCGATGGAAATCGAAGTGGCGCGGATGATCGGTGCAACCGATGCCTTCATCCGCCGTCCTTTCTACTATTACGGTGCGCTGCAGGGCTTGTTCGGCGGCTTGCTGGCCGTTGGGCTGGTCAGCGGCGGCCTGGCGCTGCTCGCTGCGCCGGTCAGCCAGTTGGCGGCACTCTACGGCGGCAGCTTCAGCCTGCACGGGCCAGGGATTTCGGCTGTCGGTGTGATGGCCGGGGCTGGCGCCTTCCTTGGCTGGCTGGGCGCGCAGCTGTCGGTCAGCCTTTCCCTGCGGAAGTTTGGCTAGGCAGGATTCTCCGCCAACAGCGCCGGGCCGCCGGGAGTTTCTCTGCTCGGTCGGGGCGCTGGCGCTGAGTGGCTGCGTTCCAGCCGCCGATTTGCCGCCGGGCGAGTTGCTCGGCATGTCGTCCAGCCTCGCTCATCGGCTGCGCGACGGCAATTTTCCGCCGCCCGGCGAAATCCGGCGGACGGATGTCCTGATCGTCGGCGGCGGTATTTCAGGATTATCGGCCGCCTGGCAATTGAGTCGTGCTGCGGTCGACGACTTCATCGTGCTCGATCTTGAAAATGAGGCCGGCGGCAATTCGCGGGCCGGACAATCGGCCGTCAGCGCCTATCCCTGGGGCGCCCATTACCTGCCTCTGCCGTCAAGCGAGGCTGAGTACGTCAGCGAATTGCTCCGCGAGCTGGGTGTCGAGCAAGGGCGTTCAGCCGCGGGCAAGCCGATCTACGATGAGCGCTATCTATGCGGCACCCCGCAGGAGCGCGTCTATCGTCACGGTTTGTGGCAAAGCGGCCTGTTGCCGCATGTCGGGCTGGCGTCGGGCGAGCGCGCCCAGCAGCAGGCATTTCAGGCGCGCATGGAGGCGCTCAAGGCGTTGCGCGGTAACGATGGGCGGCGGGTGTTCGCCATTCCCATGGAACTGTCGAGTCGCGATCCGGCCTGGCGGGCACTGGATGCCATTTCCTTCAGCCAGTGGTTGAACGAGCAGGGCTTCACGGCGCCCAGCCTGCACTGGCTGGCCAATTACGCCTGTCGCGATGATTACGGCATGGCGCACCACGAAACTTCGGCCTGGGCCGGCCTGCATTACTTTGCCTGCCGCAACGGCGAGGCAGCCAATGCGGCGGCGGAAACGGTGTTGACCGCGCCGGAGGGCAATGCCTGGCTGGCTCGCGGCCTGGCCCGCCGGGCGGTTGATCGCATCGTGACCGGCGCTCTGGCCTGGCGGATCGAGGAAAGTCGCTCGCATGTCGCGGTCGACGTGCTGGTCGGGGCAAAAAGCGTGCGTTACGAAGCGCGGCAAGTGATCTGGGCGGCGCCGGCCTTTGTCCTGCCGCGGGTCTGGGGGGCGATTCCGCAGCCGCTCAAGGCGGCGGCGCAGGCGGCTGATTACGCCCCCTGGTTGACCGCCAACCTGCATCTTTCCGCCCTGCCGGAAGAGCGGCACGGCGCGCCGCTGGCCTGGGATAACGTGCTCTACGACAGCCCGGGCCTGGGCTATATCGTCGCCACGCATCAAGCGATACGCCGGCATCAGGTGGGGACGGTGCTGACCTGGTATCGCGCCTTGCACGATATGACGCCGGCTGCCGGGCGTCGGCGTTTGCTGGAAACTTCGCGCGAGCAATGGGCGGGTGAAATTCTCGGCGAGTTGGCGCAGGTTCATCCCGAGATTCGCCGGCTGACGACGCGGCTGGATGTCTTTCGTCATGGGCACGCGATGCGTCGCCCGACGCCTGGCAGCCTGTGGGGCGAAATGCGTCGCCGGCTGGTCGACTTCCGCAGCCGGCGGATTGCTCTGGCGCACGCCGATTTGTCGGGTTTTTCGTTGTTCGAAGAGGCGCAGTATCGTGGCGTGATTGCGGCGGATCGGGTGCGCAAGGCATTGAATGGCCGATAGCGGCAGAAGATCTCGGCGCGCTTCGCTATTTGCGGTACGATCTTAGCCCTCTGCAAATTGGGGTTTTTATGAAACGACGCATGCTGATGTCCATTGCCATCCTGCTGGCAGTGTCGGGCTGTTCGACATCGGGCTCGTCCGGCTTTGGCTGGCCATTTTCGGATGATGCCGAGGCGCCCCGTCCAGGCACTGCCCGGCGTGCCGGCGAAAGTGCAGAACCCGCACTGCGCAGCGATCGTGGCGAGTTGGGGCGTTATTCGACAAGCCAGCGCAAAGCCGGTGAGTCTGCCAGCACGGCGCGAAGCCAGCCGGATGCGGTGATCAAGTTCAGTCCGGACAACCAGGTCATCTCGCGCGAAGCCGAATCGCGGCTGCAGGCCATTGCCCAGCAGGCCCGATCGGATGAAAAGTTGATCCTGCGCCTGGAAGGTTTTGTCCCCGAGGGCGGCAGTCCGGCACTCAATCTCGGCTTGGCCGAGAAATCCTTGCAGGCGGTCAGGGCCCGTTTGCTTGAGTTGCGCGTCCCGGCGCGCCGTATCCTGCTCGCCCCTTTCGGCGAGGAACACCGGCTGAAGCGCGATGCGCTGCAGCACTGGGTCGAGATCTACCTCGTCAGGCCGCGCCTGTAGTTCGCGCCGAAATCAATACAAAAGGAAGGTCGACCGCGACGTCAGCCAGGCTTGTTCGTCGTGGTGGCTGATCTCGTCGAGATCGTCCGGCGTGCTGGCCGGGTTGTCCACCCAGTCGCGCAACAACGGTGAACCGTTGATCAGGTCGATGGCCAGCCGGTCGTGCTCGTATTCGTAGGCAAAGTCGCGCCATAGCGCGTAATCCGGGTAAAGCCGGCGGATTGCCTTGAAGGCCAGGGCCTGGATGCGCCACGGTTTGAAGGCGGTGTGATCGTAGTACGGCCCTTCGCAGTGGATCTGCACACCGTTGCACTGCTTGCCGGCGTGTTTGTGGAAGGTCGGTTCGAACCAGCATTCGCGCAGTTTGCAGCCAGCCAGCCAGTGCGGCGCAAAGGCGCGCATTTCGGCGATTACGGCGCGTGCGTCGATGTCCGGGGCGCCGAACAGTTCGAGCGGTCGGGTCGTGCCGCGCCCTTCGGAAAGCGTCGCGCCTTCGAGCATCACCGTGCCGGCGTAGGCGCGCGCCATGCTCAGGTTAGGGGCGTTCGGGCTGGGGTTGATCCAACTGCATTCCGGCGGCCAGCCGTAGCCGGGGGCGCTGTCCGGTTGCCAGCCTTGCATCGTGATGACCCGGTAATCGACATCGAGTTCGAGCGTGGCGATGAACCATTGGCCGAGTTCGCCCATGGTCAGGCCGTGGCGCATCGGCATCGGGCCGGCGCCGACGAAGCTTTCCCAGCCGTCACGCAGTGTTAGCCCTTCGACCGGGCGTCCAGCCGGATTGGGGCGATCCAGCACCCAGACGCTCTTGCCATGCCGGGCGGCCGCTTCGAGGATGTAACGCAGGGTCGTGATGAAGGTGTAGATGCGACAGCCGAGATCCTGCAGATCGACCAGCAAGACATCGAAGGTTTCCATCATCGCATCGGTCGGCCGGCGCACTTCGCCGTACAGGCTGAAAACCGGGATGCCGAGTTGCGGGTCGAGGAAATCCGGCGATTCGACCATATTGTCCTGCTTGTCGCCGCGCAGGCCGTGCTGCGGACCGAAGGCGGCGCTCAGTTCAAGATCGGGCAGGGCGGCAAGGGCGTCGAGCGAATGCGTCAGGTCAGCGGTGACCGAGGCCGGGTGGGCGAGCAGGGCGATGCGGCGGCCATGCAGGGGCTGGCGCAGGGCCGGGTCGGAAATCAGGCGGTCGATGCCGAAAAGAATGGGCTGGCTCATGGCTGGGGAACTTTCAGGGGCAGCGTGAAGCTGGTACGCAGGTGAAAATCGGGCTGGGCGGCGCGGTGCGCAAGCGCCCACCAGGTTTTTGTTTGGTCGTGTTGTTCGATGACGCAGCTCAGCGCGAGTTGCAGCCGAGCACCGGCGGGCAGCAGCGATGCCGGGAGCCGGGCGATCAGCGAGAAGCCGTCGGGAGTGTCGTCCAGGCTGATCTGCGGGGCGGCGGCCGGTTGAAAGTCGGTGTCGCGAACCCGGTAATCGGTGAAGCGATAGACGGCCCACAGGCCGGAGGGCGAGAAGTTGAATTCGCGGTATTCGGTTGCGTTGACCGCAGCAATGAAGGCTTCGCAACAGGTGTGCTGCCACAGGTCGTCGGCCGGCGCGCTGGCTTGCCGGGCCGGGCGAAGGATAGTCCGGCCGTCCAGGCGGTAGCCGAGAATCAGGCTGCCATCGCTGGCAAACGATGCCGAGGCGCTGACCGTGCAGGCGGCGGTGGCGGGCTTGGCCGGGTGGCAGAGCAGGAGGTGTTCGGCAGGGGCAGGCAAGGCGTTCGATCGTCGATGAATGATGCAGGCGGTACTTTACCTGCTCGCCCCGCCAGGTGTTGCGGTCAACCTGCCGAAAATGGTCAAAATCGGCCGCCAACCCTTGGTCGGGCAGGGGTTTTGGAGTAATTTACCGCTTTTGCCGAACAGCATCAGGGAGAGACAAAAATATGACGCCGCTGCGCATCAACCTCGAACAAGAAGAAATTCCGACCCACTGGTACAACATCGTTGCCGACATGAGCAATCCGCTGGCACCGCCGCTCGGACCGGATGGCAATCCGGTTCCACCGGAGGCCATGGGCGCGATTTTCCCGGAACCGATCATCGAGCAGGAGATGTCGGCCGAACGCTGGATCGCGATTCCCGAAGAGGTCCGCCAGATCTACGCCCAGTGGCGTCCGGCTCCGCTTTGTCGTGCCTTGCGCCTGGAGCAGGCACTCGGCACGCCGGCCAAGATTTTCTTCAAATACGAAGGTGTTTCGCCGGCCGGTTCGCACAAGCCGAATTCCGCCGTGCCGCAGGCTTACTTCAACAAGCTGGTCGGTACCAAGAAGCTGACGACCGAAACCGGCGCCGGCCAGTGGGGCTCGTCGATCGCCTATGCCGGTCAGATGTTCGGCCTGCCGGTGCGCGTCTTCATGGTCAATGTCAGTTACCAGCAAAAACCCTTCCGTCGCTCGATGATGCAGACGTGGGGCGCCGAGGTGTTCGCCAGCCCGACCAACCTGACCAACGCCGGGCGCACTGCCCTGGCGGCCGATCCGGATAACCAGGGCTCGCTCGGCCTGGCGATTTCCGAAGCGGTCGAAGAGGCGGCGGCTGATCCGGATACCTGCTACACGCTGGGTTCGGTGCTCAATCACGTTGTTCTGCACCAGTCGATCATCGGTCTGGAAGCGAAGAAGCAGTTCGAGAAGATCGGCCTGTATCCGGACGTGATTTTCGGGCCGTGCGGCGGCGGTTCCAGCTTCGGCGGCATCGCCTTCCCCTTCCTGGCCGACAAGGCGGCTGGCGACAAACGTGCGACCAAGCTGCGCTGCGTCGCTGTCGAGCCGACTTCCTGCCCGACCCTGACCAAGGGAACCTACGCCTACGACTACGGCGATGTTTCGGGCTACACGCCGATCATGCGCATGTACACGCTTGGTCATGACTTCATGCCGCCCGGCATTCACGCCGGTGGCCTGCGCTATCACGGCGATTCGCCGCTCGTCTCGCAACTGTTGCACGAAGGCCAGATCGAAGCTCTTGCCGTACCGCAGGTTGCCACCTTTGAAGCCGGTGTCCAGTTTGCCCGGGCGGAGGGCATCATCCCGGCACCGGAATCCTGCCACGCGATCCGCGCAGCCATCGACGAAGCCCTGCGCTGCAAGGTGACCGGCGAGGCCAAGACAATCCTGTTCTGCCTGACCGGGCATGGTCATTTCGATATGGCGTCCTACGACAAGTTCTTCTCCGGCAAGCTGGAAGATTACGATTATCCGGCCGAAGCCATTGTCGAATCGCTCAAGCATCTGCCGAAAGTAGGCTGAGCCGGTGAAAGCGCTCGTTTTCCTGCTCGTGCTGGCCAATGTGCTGTTTTATGCCTTCAGTTCGGGCTATTTCGGGCGCTCGGGTAATCCGGATGCCGGGCGCCTTGAGCAGCAGGTCGCGCCGGATCGCATGCGCATCGTTTCGCGCGGTGAGGCGCCGGCGGCCAAGGAACCGGTCAGTAAAGAGCCGGCCGCGGCTGTGGCGCCGGCCGTCGATAGTCTTTGCCTGGCCTGGGAAAATCTGCCGTCAAGCGAGGCTGATCGGCTGGGAACCTTGTTGACCGACAAGTTTGTCGATTATCACGTCGAGCGGCGAAATGTTGCGCGCGAAACCGGTGGCTGGTGGGTGTACATCCCGCCGCTGGCCAACAAGGCCGAGGCGGATAAGAAGGTTGGCGAGCTGAAACGGATCGGTGTTTCCGATTTCTTCATTATCCAGGACAACGTCAACCGGTTTGCCATTTCGCTCGGTATTTTTTCTTCGGAAAAAGGCGGGGCGGATCGACTCGCCGACTTGAAATCCAAGGGCGTCAGGTCGGCCCGGCTGGTGCCGCGCCCTGGCAATGAAAATGCCTTTACCTTGCAAGTCTCCGGCCCGCTGGCCGGCAAGGCCGCATTGCTGGAGGCTGTTTCTCTGGCCTTTCCCAAGGTCGAGCCGCAGGCCTGCAAGTGAGCGATTACGTGGTCGGCCTGACGGGCGGGATCGGTAGCGGAAAGAGCACGGTGGCCGACTTGTTCGCCGCAAAAGGCATTGCCGTCATCGATACCGACGCACTGGCCCATGAACTGACCGCCGCCCAGGGCGCCGCCATGCCTGCGCTGCTGGCGGCTTTCGGTCCATCCATCGCCGATGCGTCAGGGGCGATGGATCGCGCGGCGATGCGTCGGCTGGTCTTTGCCGACGCCTCTGCCCGGGCTCGGCTGGAGGCGATCCTGCACCCGATGATTCGGCGGATTTCGGATGAACGCTGCCGTTTGGCCACGTCCCCTTATGTCATTCTGGCGGTTCCCCTGCTGGTCGAATCGGGCAGTTATCGGGAACGCTGTGACCGGATTGTCGCGGTCGACTGCCCGGAAAGTCGGCAAATCGAACGTGTCATGGTGCGTAGTCAATTGACCGAAAAGGAAGTGCGGGCCATCGTTTCGGCCCAGGCGACACGCCAGCAGCGTCTCGATATTGCCGATGACGTTGTCAATAACGATGGTGCGCTGACAATTCTTTACGGCCAGGTCGACAGATTGCATTTAAAGTATCTATCGCTTTCTGCTGAAAAAGCTAAAGCAAAGTGTTGAGATTTGCATGCAAATGGCTCAAAATTCAGAATAATTTTCCGTTCCTTCGGACACTGGCCGCGTGATTACTTACGAATACCCGTTTAACGAGCGCATCCGCACATTGTTGCGTCTCGAAGACTTGTTCGAAAAAACGGCCTATTTCATTCAGAGCGAAGGTCAGCTCGAACACCATACCGCCCTTGTCACCCTGTTTGAAATCCTTGAAGTGGCCGGTCGTGCCGACCTGAAAATGGATTTGATCCAGGAGCTGGAAAGGCAGCGCCAGACCTTGCTGGCCTACCGCAATAATCCCGATATCTCCGAAGAGGCGCTCTCCGGCGCGCTTTATGAAATCGAGCACTCTTCGGCCGCCTTGCTCGGCATGGTCGGCAAGATCGGCCAGTATCTGCGCGACAACGACTGGCTGATGGGAATCAAGAGCCGTGCGGCGATTCCCGGCGGTGTCTGCGAATTCGATCTGCCGTCTTATCACTGGTGGCTGAATCGTCCGCTGGATGTCCGTCTTGAAGCACTTGATGGCTGGCTCAAGCCCATGCTGCCGTTGCGCGATGCAGCGGCCATCGTCTTGCGTCTGCTGCGCTCAAGTGGCCGGCCGAAGCGTTATAGCGCGGTCAACGGTCAATTCCAGCTCAATCTCGGCGGTACCGCCGCGCAGATGGTGCGCGTTGCGGTGAGTGCCGACGAGCAGGCGATTCCGGAAGTCAGCGCCAACAAGTATTTTCTCAATATCCGCTTCACCAAGCCGCCGGCAGGTGAAATCAAGGCCCGTGGCTGCGAGCGCGATATTGATTTCGACCTGACCTTCTGCAACCTGTAATGACGGCACGCAAGGTCCGTTGCCCGCAGTGTGGCGAAGATGCGCTCTGGTCGCCGGAAAATCCGGATCGCCCTTTCTGTTCTGAACGTTGCCGGAAAATCGATCTCGGTTGCTGGGCGGCCGATACTTACCGCATTCCGGTGCAGGGCCAGCCTGATCTGCCGGACGGTGACCTGTCCGGCGATCAAGGTTTCTAGGGTTTCCAGCAGTTCCCGGCTTTCCCAGGTTTACCAGCCGCGCATCAAGGCCAGCCCGTGAGCACCATGGGCTTGAGCTTGGTCGATCAAAGCCGGGCTCATGCCCCCCAATGCAAAGACCGGGATGGTGTTTCCCGCGAGGCGTTCGGCAAATCCGTCCCAGCCCAGTCCCGGATTTTCCGGGTGGCTTGGCGTTGGCAAGACCGGGCCAAGCAGGGCGTAATCAAGGTTCAGTTCGCCGGCGCGACGGATTTCGGCCGTGTTGTGGCATGACGCACCCACCCAGTTGAAGTCGGGGCGTTCGTTGCAGGCCGCGAGTCCGCTCGATGACAGATGCAGGCCATCGGCGCCGACCAATCGGGCGACTTCCGCATCGTCGTTGATCACGACGAGGGCGCCATGGTCGTGAGCCAGCCGCTTGACGGCTTCGGCGAACCACAGGCGCCGGGCTTGCGGCCAGTTCTTTTCGCGTACCTGGACCAGCTTCAGGCCCGCATTCAGCGCTTCTTCAAGGCGCTCCAGCTGGCGCTCGACGCCTTCGCTTTCGGCCATCGTAATGGCCATCCGGGTGGGTAGGGCCAAGCCTTTGAGAATTGGGTCATTGGCCGGCAGGATGGGGGCAACGCTGGCGCTTTTGCCGCATTCCATCCAGTCGACCGCAGCATGTTCCAGCGGGGCGGTGATGCCGATTTCCCCGGTCCACGCCGTGACGCGCCAGAAATGCAAACGTACCGTGGCGTGCGGGTAGGTGAATTGCCGGGTCAGCCAGGGGGCGCATTCCGTGACACTGATGCCCAGTTCTTCATAAAGCTCGCGAACCAGCGCCTGGCGAACGGTTTCGCCAGCCTCCAATTTGCCGCCCGGGAACTCCCAGTAGCCGGCGTAGACCTTGCCCTCCGGCCGTTGTGCGAGGAGGAATTCACGGCCGCCAGCCCGCAGCATCACGGCGGCGGCAACTTCGACGATTTTTTCGCTCACCGTGTCGTCTCCGGCTGATCTTTCTGCTGGCCGGCCAGATCGCGGGCGAATTGCCAGGCCACACGGCCGGAGCGCGAGCCGCGGCCGAGTGCCCAGTTGAGGGCGTCGCGTTCGCACCGGGCAATCACGGCTTCATCGACGCCGAGATAGCGCAGCCAGTGATAGACGATGTTCAGGTATTCGTTCTGGCTGAACGGGTAGAACGAAATCCACAGGCCGAAACGTTCGGACAGCGAGATTTTTTCTTCAACGGCTTCGCCCGGATGAATTTCGTCGTCGATCCGCTGGGTTTCCAGATTTTCCGAAAAAAACTCGGGCATCAGGTGGCGCCGATTCGAGGTGGCATAAATCAGCACATTGTCCGGCGGGGCCGAAATCGAGCCATCAAGCACCGATTTCAATGCCTTGTAGGCGGTTTCGCCGGCTTCGAAGGAAAGATCGTCGCAGAAGATGATGAAACGTTCCGGTCGGCTTTCGATCAGGTCGACGATATCCGGCAGGTCGACGAGGTCGGCCTTGTCCACCTCGATCAGCCGCAGGCCTTGTGCCGAATACTCGTTGAGTACGGCCTTGACCAAGGATGACTTGCCAGAGCCGCGCGAGCCGGTCAGCAAGACATTGTTGGCGGTGTGCCCGGCGACGAACTGGGCGGTATTCAGGCGGATGCGCTCTTTTTGATCGTCGATGTTGTTCAGTTCGTCGAGGCGGATCGGGTGGGGCTGGCGAATGGCCTGCAACCAGCCGCGGCCGTGGTTCTTGCGCCAGCGAAAGGCAATCGCATTTTTCCAGTCCGGCAGCGGCGGAGCGGGGGGCAGCGTTGCCTCAAAGCGACCAAGGACGGCCTCGGCACGGGCAAGCAGACGTTCAAGCTGGAGAGATTCGGGCATGGTGACAGGTATACTTCGCATTGAATTCACGCACTCTAACGAAACCCATGCGAAAAATCCAAGCCGCACTCTTTCTGGCCTTCTCCCTGTTAAGCGCCTGCAGCCTTTTGCCCTCGGGAGAGCCGGAGCCGGCTGTCTGCAAACCTTGCGCAAGCTGCCCGGCCTGTCCGCCGACGGCCGTCACGACGCCCGTGCCGCCAAGCCCGTTCGCCCGGACTTTTCGCGCCGCCAGCTGGGCCGATCTGCCGGGCTGGAAAGATGACGATATAGCGGCTGCCTGGCCGGCTTTCATGCAGTCTTGCCGGGGCATGGCCAGCAAGTCGCACGGCCCGGCCTGGAAGCGCGTCTGCGATCTGGCGCGGACGGCTGACGGCAAGCCGGATTTCAATCCGCGAGCCTTCTTTGAGCAAAACCTCCTGCCCTATGCCGTCCTGACCGGTGATGGTGAATCCAACGGCATGATTACCGGCTACTACGAGCCACTGCTGCGCGGTAGCAGAACCAAGGTGAAGGGGTTTGAACAGCCGATCCGGGCAGTGCCGGATGATTTGCTGACGATCGATCTGTCCGCGCTTTTCCCTGAGCTCAAAGACAAGCGCGTTCGTGGCCGGGTCGAAGGCAACAAGGTGGTGCCTTACTGGTCACGTGCCGAAATTGGTGCTCGCGGGGATCGCTTGCCGGGTAAAACCTTGCTTTATGTCGATGATGCCGTCGAACTTTTCTTTCTTCAGGTTCAGGGTTCCGGTCGGGTCAAGCTGACCGATGGCAGCACCGTGCGCGTCAATTATGCCGACCAGAACGGCCATCCTTACCAATCCATCGGTCGCGTGCTGGTCGACCGCGGCGAACTGAAACTTGAAGAGGCTTCGATGCAGGGCATCCAGGCCTGGGCGCGCGCCAATCCGGCCCGTCTCGACGAATTGCTCAACGCCAATCCGAGCTATGTTTTTTTCCGTGAAAATCCGAACAGCAAGGATGGTCCGGCCGGCGCGCTTGGCGTACCGCTGACGCCCGAGCGCAGCATTGCGATTGACCCGCGTTCGGTGCCGCTCGGCGCTCCGGTTTTCCTGGCAACGACCCGCCCCAATTCAGTGCAGGCGATGAATCGCCTGGTGATGGCACAGGATACCGGGGGGGCGATCAAGGGGGCGGTGCGTGCCGATTTCTTCTGGGGCTTTGGCAAGGCGGCAGGCGAACAGGCCGGGCGTATGAAGCAAACCGGACGTCTTTGGGTGCTTTTGCCACCGGAAGCTGCTCCCAGATAGAAAAAGCGTTTTTTCGCCCGAAGTTCTGGTGCATCCCTTGAGGCGGTGGCGGGGTGGTTTTGTTGGTGCATCGCCCGCATTTTCTGCACCGATGATGGGCGACGGATTGTTGTTTGGCACTTGTTTGGTGCGCTTCTGGAAAAATGACTTTTGCAATGCACTGATTTAAAACATCTTTGTGCACTGGAATGGTGCTTGCTATAGGCATTCGATTCCAAAATCAGGGGCTTTCATGGAAAACTACCAATCCGGCAGCAATGTGCTGTTCATCTTGCTTGGCGCCATCATGGTGCTGGCCATGCACGCAGGCTTTGCCTTTCTCGAAGTGGGCACGGTTCGCAAGAAAAACCAGGTCAATGCGCTGGTCAAGATTTTGACCGATTTCGGCATGTCGACCCTGGCATACTTTTTCATCGGCTACACCATTGCCTACGGTGTCAATTTCTTCACCGGTGTTGAAACGCTGATGGAAAAAAATGGTTACGAACTGACCAAGTTTTTCTTCTTGCTGACTTTTGCCGCAGCCATTCCGGCGATCATCTCCGGGGGGATTGCCGAACGAGCCAAATTCCACCCGCAGTTGATTGCCACATTCATGATCGTCGGCTTCATCTATCCGTTTTATGAAAGCATCGCCTGGAATCAGGCGTTTGGCATTCAGGCGTGGCTGAAGGCGACATTTGGCGAGGAGTTCCATGACTTCGCCGGCTCTGTCGTCGTGCATGCCATGGGCGGCTGGATTGCCTTGCCTGCCGTCCTCCTGCTCGGGCCACGCTATGGTCGCTACAACAAGGACGGCCGCATTTCAGCCCATCCTCCTTCATCGATTCCTTTTTTGGCATTGGGAGCGTGGATTCTGACGGTCGGCTGGTTTGGCTTCAATGTGATGAGCGCCCAGACGCTGGACAAAATTTCCGGCCTAGTCGCCCTCAATTCGTTGATGGCGATGGTCGGCGGCACCATGGTGGCACTTCTGCTCGGCAAGAATGACCCGGGTTTCGTGCATAACGGCCCGCTCGCCGGTCTGGTCGCCGTTTGTGCCGGCTCGGACCTGATGCACCCGATGGGTGCGCTGGTTGTCGGCAGCATCGCTGGCGGCCTGTTCGTCATCATGTTCACGCTGACCCAGAATCGCTGGAAAATCGACGACGTTCTGGGCGTCTGGCCGCTGCACGGCCTGTGCGGCGCCTGGGGCGGTATCGCTGCCGGCATCTTCGGCAGCAAGGCGTTGGGCGGTGCAGGTGGCATTGCCTTCATGCCACAACTGATCATGACTGGTCTGGCGATTGTCGTTGCCTTGGCCGGCGGAGCCATCGTCTATGGCAGCCTGAAAGCCTTCATCGGCTTGCGACTCGATCAGGAAGAAGAATACGAGGGCGCCGACCTGAGCATTCACCGCATTACGGCAACGCCGGAGCGTGAGCCGAACTGGTAAGGCGTGATCGTAGTGAAAATGTCTGTCGTAATACGGACAGCAAAGAGGCCCAGGATTTTGGGCCTTTTTGTTTGTGACTTAGTCGAAATTGCCGTTTTTGAGATTCACAAAATCTGTCGACTATCGGTCAGGGGATCATTGACCGTCCATCAATGCCATCTCTGCAGTGCGTAACAAAAGGGTCACTGGACTTTATTTTATAATTTGATAATACTCGAACAATGGAAACATTAAATGCAGCTGAACTTCTTGCCGCACTGGGGCATGAGTCTCGCCTGGCCATTTTCCGGTTGTTGGTCGAGGCTGGGCCGGATGGCATCAACGCCAGTGCCATCGGCGAGCAATTGGGCATGGTGCCGGCAACGCTGTCGTTCCATCTGGCACATCTCAGCCGGGTTGGCCTGATTGCCGGCGAGCGCGAAAGCCGCTTCATTCATTACTCAGCCAACTACAGCACGATGGATGATCTCATTGCCTTCCTGACCAGCAACTGCTGCCAGGGCAATGCCTGTCTTCCCAAGGCCGCATGCTGTGACACCACTGAAAAACGTCGTGCCAAAGCCGGAGTGAAATCCTGATGTCTAAACTCAAAACCGTGCTGGTGCTGTGCACCGGTAACTCCTGCCGTTCCCAGATGGGCGAAGCCATCCTCAACCACGATCTCTCCGGCTTGGTGCGGGCCATTTCGGCCGGTACCAGCCCGCAGCCCAAGGTTGCCGACGGCGCGATCGCAGCGCTCAAGCAGGCTGGTCTGCCGACCGAGGGATTGAGCCCAAAAGCCGTCGAAGCGGTCATGAATGACGATATTGACCTGGTCGTCAGCGTTTGTGACAACGCCAAGGAAACCTGCCCTGTTTTTTCCCGTCCGGTGATGCGAATCCATGTCGGCTTTCATGACCCGCATGGCGAGCCGCTGGAGAGTTTCGTCGCCGTCCGCGACGATATTCGTAGCCGGCTGGTGCCGGCGGTGCGTGAAGTACTTGGCCTGTGAGGAAGCGCGATGTCAGCCCAATGTGAAACGACTGCAAAACTCGCAGCCAAAGCTTCGATGAGTGTTTTTGAACGCTTCCTTACGGTCTGGGTTTTTCTCTGCATCGCGACTGGCATCGCAGCCGGGCAGATGGCGCCCGCAGCCTTTCAGGCCATCGGTCAAATGGCGGTTGCACAGGTCAACCTGCCCGTCGGCCTGCTCATCTGGATGATGATTATTCCAATGCTGGTCAAGGTCGATTTCGGGGCACTGGCCGAGATGAAGCAGCATGTGCACGGAATCGGTGTGACCTTGTTCGTGAATTGGCTGGTCAAGCCATTTTCGATGGCTTTCCTCGGCTGGTTGTTCATTCGCAACCTGTTTGCGCCGATGTTGCCGGCCGAACAACTGGACAGCTACATCGCCGGTCTCATCCTGCTGGCTGCCGCGCCCTGTACAGCGATGGTTTTCGTCTGGAGCCGCCTGACCAACGGGCATCCGCTATTCACCCTTTCGCAGGTTGCCATCAACGACATCATCATGGTTTTCGCTTTTGCGCCGCTGGTTGCGCTTTTGCTTGGGATTTCGTCGATTACCGTGCCGTGGAACACGCTGCTGACTTCGGTCGTTCTTTATATCGTGATTCCGGTCGGTTTGGCCCAACTCTGGCGCAAATCGCTTTTGGCCAAAGGGCAGGCGGCATTCGATGCCACCATGGCCAGGATAGGCCCGTGGTCCATCTCGGCCTTGCTGGCGACGCTGGTGCTGTTGTTTGCCTTCCAGGGCGAAGCCATTCTCAAGCAGCCGTTGGTCATCGGTCTTTTGGCGGTGCCTATCCTGATTCAGGTGTTCTTCAACGCTGCACTGGCTTATGGGCTGAACAAGGCGGTCGGCGAACAGCACATTGTCGCCTGCCCATCGGCATTGATCGGCGCTTCCAATTTTTTCGAGTTAGCTGTGGCTGCCGCCATCAGCCTGTTTGGATTCGAGTCGGGGGCTGCACTGGCCACGGTGGTTGGTGTTCTGGTCGAGGTTCCGGTCATGTTGCTGGTAGTCAAGGCCGTGAATGCCTCGAAGGGATGGTACGAAACCCGATAAACAAAGGGAGAATCAGTCATGGCAAGCCGTGCTCAAACGCAAGGACATTTAGCCCGGTGGTTGATTGTTGTCGTATTGGCCAGTGCTTTCTGGGTGGTCGCTTACAGCCACCTCACCGATTTTGCTGATCTCATGCTCGCGTTGTTCGGGCTGACACGCGATACCCGGTTGGGCGAAGCCATCCATTTCTTTTTCTACGACACGCCCAAGGTCCTGTTACTCCTGACCGGGATCGTTTTTCTCATGGGCATCGTTCAGACATTTTTTGCGCCGGAGCGTACCCGTGCGCTATTGGCTGGTAAGCGTGTCGGCGTGGGAAATGTTCTGGCTGCTTCACTTGGCATCGTCACGCCGTTCTGCTCCTGTTCCGCCGTGCCGCTGTTCATTGGTTTTCTGTCCGCTGGCGTTCCTCTTGGTGTCACTTTCTCCTTCCTCATCTCGGCTCCCATGGTCAATGAGATCGCGCTAGCGCTGCTATTCGGCATGTTCGGCTGGAAAGTTGCAGCTCTGTATTTGGGGCTTGGACTGGCTGTAGCCATCGCTTCAGGTTTGGTCATCGGCCAATTGAAAATGGAAAAGCACCTGGAGGACTGGGTGCAGCAAATTCAGAACGGACAAGCTGCCAGTTACAAGGGAGAAGAGCTGGATTGGGTTGCCCGCTTTGAGGCCGGGCAAAACCACGTAAGGAGCATTGTTGGCAAGGTCTGGCCTTACATCCTGGCGGGTATCGCTGTTGGTGCTAGCATCCATGGCTATGTCCCGGAAGATTTCATGGCCGCCTTCATGGGCAAGGATGTCTGGTGGGCCGTCCCGGCGGCAGTGCTGCTTGGCGTGCCGATGTATACCAATGCGGCCGGCATTATCCCGATTGTTGAAGCCTTGCTGGGCAAAGGAGCGGCACTGGGTACTGTGCTGGCCTTCATGATGGCTGTGATTGCCTTGTCGGCCCCGGAGATGATTATTCTGCGCAAGGCTCTTAAGCCACGGCTGATAGCGACTTTTGCAGGCGTTGTCGCGACCGGTATTTTGTTGGTGGGCTACGTATTCAATCTGGTTTTATAAGCAAACGGGGATTCAGATGAAAATCATCAAGGTGCTGGGCACGGGGTGTTCCAACTGTCGAAATACCGTGGCATTGATTGAGTTGGTTGCCAAGGAACGTGGAGCCGAGATTGCTTTGGAAAAAGTTGAAGACCTGCAGGCCATCATGCGCTACGGGGTGATGTCTACCCCTGGCGTAGTCGTTGATGGAACGGTTGTTCATGCCGGTGGCGTGCCTGGTCGTCAAAAGGTTGAAGCTTGGTTCTGAGGTAGCCAGGCACGGCTGCGATTGATGGACTGCCACGTGTGGCGTGGCAGATCATTGCCCTGCTTTTGAGTTGTTGCGAGGCGGATTAACGGGCGACTGTTTCCGACAGTTCGTGGATGACTTCAACGACCCGCGCTGCATCGACCCGCATTTGACGGATTGCGCCGCCTGCCTGGTTGGCCAGTTCGACACCGTCGGCAACCTCGGCCAGACCGTGACTCATGCTCTGGCTGACTGAGCCGGTTTCGGCCTGGATGTCCTGGATCATCTGGGCAATTTCGCTGGTTGATTTGCTCGTCCGCTCGGCGAGTTTGCGTACTTCATCCGCCACGACAGCAAAGCCGCGTCCGCTTTCCCCGGCGCGGGCGGCTTCGATTGCTGCGTTGAGTGCGAGCAGATTGGTCTGGTCGGCAATTTCCCGGATGGTGTTGACGATGGACGTGATGCGTGAAGTCTGTTCGCCCAGCGACTCGACGAGGTGGGATGATTGGCCGACAATGCCGGCGATCGAGTGCATCTTGGCCACGGTGTCGAGGATGATGCCTTCGCCGTTTTTGGCGACAGTTTCCGTTTCTGTGGCAACGTCGTAGGCCGTCTTGACGCTGGCTTTTTCGGCTTGGTGGCGATGGATCTGGGCGGTGATGTCGGATGCGAACTTGACGATTTTGAGTGCTTTGCCATCCGGGCCAAAGACCGGGTTGTAGCTGGCTTCGAGCCAGATTTCTCGACCCTGGCGGTCGACCCGGGAAAACTGCCCGGTAATGAATTCGCCCCGTCCGAGGCGCGCCCAGAAATCGGCGTATTCACTGCTGCCCGCAAAGTTGCTGGGGCAGAACATCCGGTGATGTCGACCGATAACGTCACCCGAGGAGTAGCCCAGGGTGCGCAGGAAGTTTTCGTTGGTCCGTTGGACGGTGCCGTCCAGGCTGAACTCAATGACGGCCATCGAGCGCTCGATGGCCTCGACCATGGCGCGCATCCGGGTTGCCTCTTCAACCTGCCGGGTGACATCGGCCGCGAACTTGACGACCTTGGCTACTTTGCCGCCCGCTTCCAGAATCGGGTTGTAGGTTGCTTCCAGCCAGATGGCAGTGCCATTTTTGTGACGACGCTTGATTGTGCCGCGAAAAAATTCGCCGGCACGCAGACGATTCCAGAATTCGGCGTATTCCCGGCTACCGGCAAAGGCTTCGTCGCACAATTGACGGTGGTGGGCGCCGGCCAGTTCGCTGGCCGAATAGCCAACGGTCGTACAGAAGTTTGCGTTGGCCCCCAGGATGGTGCCATCCGGCGACAGTTCGATGACGGCCGTGGAGCGGTCAATCGCGTGCTGCAAGGCGCGTGCGTCGCCGAGTTGGGTTTCGAGTTCGGCAATTCTCTTGAGGTGCTTGCTGCAGAACATGGGGGCTCCTGTTGGGTGGGTCCCCGCTAACCGGATGGCGCTGCCGCTGGGGATGAATGCCTGAAATCGGTCAAGAATTGTATCAAAGGCATCAAAGACGATTGGTGTCCATAAAATTCACTACCCGTATAATTCGCCATGACCATATTGACCCCCTCCGCGTCGGAAGACGCCACCGCCGCCTCTGCCTCATTTGGCGAATTGCCGCTTTCGGCCGCCATGCAGGCCAATCTCAAGCAACTGGGTTATCTCGCGATGACGCCGATCCAGGCAGCGAGTCTGCCGATTGCACTGGCCGGGCATGACCTGATTGCCCAAGCCAAGACCGGGAGCGGCAAAACGGTTGCTTTTTCGCTGGCCTTGCTGGCCCGCCTGAATCCCCGTTCATTTGCCGTTCAGGCCCTGATCCTGTGCCCGACGCGGGAGCTGGCCGATCAGGTGACGCAGGAAATCCGCCGTCTGGCCCGTGCCGACGACAATATCAAGATTCTCTCGCTGTGCGGTGGTGCGCCGATGCGCCCGCAAATGAACAGCCTCGAACATGGGGCGCACATCGTGGTCGGCACGCCCGGCCGGATCATGGATCACCTTGATCGCGGCAGCCTCGACCTGGCCGCCCTCAATACGCTGGTGCTCGATGAGGCTGACCGGATGCTCGACATGGGCTTTTTCGACGACATCGTCCGGGTCGCGAAATCTTGTCCCAAGGAACGTCAGACGCTGCTGTTCTCGGCAACGTATCCGACCGGGATTGCCGATCTGAGCAGCCGCTTCCTGCGCCAGCCGCAGGAGGTCAAGCTGCTGGAGAAACACGAAGACACCAAGATTCGTCAGCGCTTCTACGAAGTGACGCGGGAAGGGCGTTTCGAGGCAGTCGGTCTGTTGCTCAACCATTTTCGTCCGCTCAGCACGATTGCTTTCTGCAACACCCGCCAGCAATGCCGCGACTTGCTGGCATATCTGCAAAAGCAGGGGTTCCATGCCCTGACCTTGCATGGCGAGCTTGATCAGCGCGAGCGCGATCAGGTGCTGGTCCAGTTTGCCAATCGTAGTTGCTCGGTGCTGGTGGCGACCGATGTTGCGGCGCGCGGCCTGGATATTGCACAACTGGAGGCGGTGATCAACGTGGATATCACCTTCGAGCCAGAGGTACATGTTCACCGCATCGGGCGAACCGGCCGGGTCGATCAGCAGGGTTGGGCATTCAGCCTGGCGGTGCCGGGTGAAATGGCACGGGTCAAGGCGGTCGAGGATCTGCACCGTTTCGAGGCCGAGTGGCATTCGCTGGATGAACTGGTGCCACAAGGTTCAGGCGTCATGTTGCCGCCGATGGTCACGCTGCAGTTGCTGGGCGGGCGCAAGGAAAAGATCCGGCCGGGCGATGTGCTCGGTGCGCTGACCAATGATGCCGGCTACACGCGCGAACAGATTGGCAAGATCAACGTCACTGAAAATTCGACCTATGTCGCGGTCGACCGCAAGATTGCCCAGGAAGCGCTGCGCAAATTGAATGCCGGCAAGGTCAAGGGCAAGAAGGTCAAGGCCTATTTCCTGCATGAGCGGATGTAGACCGCGGTAAACGCATTCGGCCGGGTTTGAGCCCGGCCGAAGTGTTTTGCGGGGTGTTCGCCCGGTTTATTTCTCGACTTCGTACACCACGTCGGCGCGGCGGTTTTCGGCCCACGATTCTTCGTCGTGACCTTTCAGCTTGGGGCGCGATTCGCCCAGCGTCTTGACCTTGACCTGTTGCTCCGGTGCGCCATGGCGGATCATTGTCTGGCGAACGCTTTCAGCACGCTTCATGCCGAGGCGGGCGTTGTAGTCCGGTGCGCCGCGTTCGTCGGCATTGCCTTCGATGCGAATGCGCGATTTCGGATTGGCGGCCAGGTAGCGGGCATGGGCTTGCAGGGCCGGGTCGAATTCGACGCGGATTTCGGCGCTGTTCAGGTCGAAATAGACGCTGCGCTGGGTGCGCAGACCTTCCTGGTCCATCTTGATCAGCGTGTCCTGTTTGCCACTGCCCGCCTGGGCCAGGTCGCGGGTATCCTGTAGTTCCGGCGGAACGGGCTGGCCGAGCAGGCCGGGATGAACCCTGAGCGCGCCGGTCTGGGAAATGTGTTTGCTCGGCGGGACGTCCTTGGTCGAGACGCAACCGGCAAGCAGTGCGGTAAGCAGAAGAGTGGCAGGCAGGGTAGCGCGCATCATGATGTGGTCTGCGTGGAGAATGTCGAATGATAGCCGCTTGGCGTCCTGGCGAACAGGGTGAGGGCGGGGATAACTGAAATCCATGTGCCGTGTTTTAGCAGTAATGCGAATAAATAAATTCAGAATCAGTCTTTGTTGTTATAACGAGATCAGCTAAATTTCCCTCCATTGTTCCATGAGGTACACCATGAACCGACTCCGCCAATCCCTTTCCGCCATCCTGCTGGTGCTTGCTGCCAACGCTGCACTGGCCGATGTTTCTCTACTCAACGCTTCCTATGATGTGGCGCGCGACGTCTACAAGGATTACAACCCGATGTTCCAGAAATACTGGAAACAGAAGGCCGGGGAAAATGTCGAGTTGCGCCAGTCGCATGGCGGTTCGAGCAAGCAGGTGCGCGCGGTGGCCGATGGCCTTGAAGCCGATGTCGTGACGATGAACCAGGCCAACGATATCGAGTTCCTGGCGGAGAAAGGTCTGGTCGCCAAGGATTGGGCCAGGAAATTCCCCAATAACGCGTCGCCCTATACCTCGGCAATGGTCTTCATCGTCCGCAAGGGCAACCCGAAGGCGATCAAGGATTGGTCCGATGTGGCCGGGCCGGGCGTGCAGATGATCATCCCGCATCCGAAAAATACGGGTAACGGTCGCAACACTTACCTTTCCGCCTGGGCCTGGGCGCTGAAACAGCCGGGCGGCAATGACAAGAGCGCGCAGGAGTTCCTCGGCAAGCTGCTCAAGAATGCGCCGCTGTTCGCTGCCGGTGGCCGCGATGCAACGACGACCTTCATGCAGCGCAAGATGGGCGATGTGCTGATCACTTTCGAATCCGAAGCTGAAATGATCGCCAAGGAATTCGGCAAGGGCGAGTTCGAAGTGGTTTATCCCAGCCTGACGATGCAGACCGAATTCCCGGTTGCACTGGTCGACAAGGTGATCGACAAGAAGGGTTCGCGCAAGCAGGCGCAGGCTTATCTGGATTATCTGTGGTCGAAGGAAGGTCAGGAGAATGCGGCACAGAACTATCTGCGTCCGCGTGACCCGGAGCTGCTGAAGAAGTACGCCACGTTTTTCCCGGCCGTGAAGACCTTTACCGTCGATGACGTCTTTGGCGGTGCAACCAAGGCTTTCCTGGTGCACTTCAAGGATGGCGGCACCTTCGACCAGATTTATCAAAGCAAATAATCAATGGCTGCAAAAACTCACCGCGTGTTGCCCGGCTTCGGTCTGTCGCTGGGCTACACGCTGGTTTATCTCTCGATCCTGATCCTGCTGCCGCTCGGCGGCATGATTCTCAAGGCATCGGAACTCGGTTTCGGGCAGATCATCGACATTGCCTTGGGCGAACGGTCGCTGGCGGCTTTCCGGGTCACCTTCGGCGCATCTTTCCTGGCTGCTGCGGTCAACGCCTTTTTTGGGCTGATTGTGGCGTGGATACTGGTTCGCTACCCTTTTCCCGGCAAGCGTTTCGTCGATGCGCTGGTCGATCTGCCGTTTGCCCTGCCGACGGCGGTGGCCGGCATCACGCTGGCCACGCTGTATGCCGGCAATGGCTGGCTTGGGCGCTATATCGAGCCGCTCGGCATCAAGGTCGCCTATACGCCGCTCGGCATCGTCGTGGCGCTGACTTTCATCACCCTGCCGTTTGTCGTGCGCACCTTGCAGCCGGTGATCGAGGATATTGAAACCGAGGTTGAAGAAGCCGCGGCGACGCTCGGCGCATCGCGCTGGCAGACTTTTACCAAGGTGATTTTTCCGGCCATCTTCCCCGCGTTGCTGACCGGCTTTGCGCTGGCTTTTGCCCGGGCGGTCGGTGAATACGGTTCGGTCATTTTCATTGCCGGCAACCTGCCGCTGATTTCGGAAATCACGCCCTTGCTGATCATTTCCAAGCTGGAGCAATACGACGTGCTCGGCGCGACTGCGCTGGCGGTCGTCATGCTCGGCCTGTCCTTCATCCTGCTGCTCAGTGTCAACCTGTTGCAATGGTGGGCGGCCAATCGTCACAAGAACAGCGAGCCGCTTGAAGTTGCGGCCGGCAAGGCGAATGGAGCGGCTGCATGAAATCGACACGTGCCACGCAGGAACCGGCCTGGGTTCGCTACAGCCTGCTGACCATCGGTCTCGGCTTCCTCTTTTTCTTCCTCGGTCTGCCTTTGCTGGCTGTCTTCGTCGAAGCCCTGGCCCAGGGTGTGCCAATTTATCTCGAAGCGCTGAAGGAGCCGGAAACGGCCTCGGCCATCGGGTTGACCGTGGGTATCGCGCTCGCCGTGCTGCCATTCAACATCATCTTCGGTGTGGCGGCAGCCTGGGCCATTGCCAAGTTCGACTTCAAGGGCAAGAGCCTGCTGATCACGCTGATCGACCTGCCGTTTGCGGTCAGCCCGGTGGTGGCAGGCCTGATCTTCATCCTGCTCTTCGGTTCGCAGGGCTATTTCGGGCAATGGCTGTCCGAGCATGACATCAAGATCATCTTCGCCGTGCCGGGCATGATTCTGGCGACCATGTTCATTACCTTCCCGTTCATTGCCCGTGAACTGATTCCGCTGATGCAGTCGCAGGGTAAGGACGAGGAAGAGGCGGCCGTATCGCTCGGCGCTTCCGGCTTCCAGATGTTCTGGCGGGTGACCCTGCCGAATATCAAGTGGGGTTTGCTGTATGGCGTGATTCTGTCGAATGCCCGGGCAATGGGCGAATTCGGTGCGGTGTCGGTGGTTTCCGGCCACATCCGCGGCGAAACCAACACGCTGCCGCTGCACGTCGAAATTCTCTACAACGAATACAACGCCATCGGCGCTTTTGCCGCCGCTTCCATCCTCGCCCTGCTGGCCCTCGTCACGCTGGTTGCCAAAACGATTGTCGAGTGGCGGATGAAAAAAGAAACTGAAATGCTGAATACGGTGCTGGCACCGGAGAAAACCTGATGAGTATCGAAATCCGCAATATCTCGAAGCGCTTCGGCAATTTTGTTGCGCTCGACAACATCAATCTCGACATTCCGACCGGCGAACTGGTGGCCTTGCTCGGCCCCTCCGGTTGCGGCAAGACGACACTGCTGCGGATCATCGCCGGGATGGAATCGAACGACACTGGCGAAGTGCTTTTCTCCGGCGCTGAAGCGACCCATCTGCATGCCCGCGAGCGCGAAGTCGGTTTCGTTTTCCAGCACTACGCGCTGTTCCGCCACATGACGGTGTTCGAGAACGTCGCCTTCGGCCTGCGCGTCAAGCCGCGCAAGGAGCGTCCGTCCGATGCCGAGATCAAGCGCCGGGTCATGGAATTGCTCGGTCTGGTCCAGCTCGACTGGCTGGCCGATCGCTATCCGTCGCAGCTTTCCGGCGGCCAGCGCCAGCGCATTGCGTTGGCCCGCGCCCTGGCTGTCGAGCCAAAGGTGCTGCTGCTCGACGAACCGTTCGGTGCGCTCGATACCAAGGTGCGCAAGGAGCTGCGTCGCTGGCTGCGCCGCCTGCACGACGACATGCACATCTCCAGCGTGTTCGTCACGCACGATCAGGAAGAAGCGCTGGAAGTGGCCGACCGGGTGGTCGTGATGAATCACGGCAAGATCGAGCAGATCGGTTCGCCGGATGAGGTTTACTCCAATCCCGCCTCGCCGTTCGTCTATCAGTTCCTCGGCAACGTGAATGTCTTTCACAGCCGCGTCCAGGATGGTTTCGCCGAGGTCGAGCGGAACGGGGCGAGCGACCGGGCGACCGCCTTTGTCCGTCCGCACGATATCGATATTGCCCACCAGCCGCTTGAGGAAGGGCTGCAGGCGACGGTCATGCACGTTCATCCGATCGGTCCGGTGGTGCGTGTCGAGCTGCAGCACAACAGCGAAATCGTCGAAGTCGAGCTGTCGCGCGAGCGGCACGAGGGCCTGCAACTGGCGGTCGGCCAGCAGGTCTGGTTCCGTCCGCGCCAGATGAAGGTTTTCGGCGCCGATGCCTTGCCGCGGTCGACGCCTGAAAAACAGGCATTCCTGTTCTGATTTACATCGCGGAATGGGCCGGGGGCGCGATGCTATAATCCGCCCCTGTTTCGCGCGACCATAGCCCAATCCGGTGATTTTTACCCTCGGCATCAACCATCATTCCGCACCTCTCGCCATTCGCGAGCGGGTGGCTTTTCACGCCGAAAAGCTGCATCAGGCTCTGGCTGATCTGACCCGCAATCGGCCGGTCAAGGAAGTGGCGATCCTGTCCACCTGCAATCGCACCGAAATCTATTGCTCGGCAGAAACGCCCGAAATCGTCATCGAGTGGCTGGCGCACTACCATCAGGTTGGCCGCGACGAAATTGCCCCGTTTATTTACCTCCACGACCAGCCGGAAGCGATTCGCCATGCCTTCCGCGTCGCCAGCGGCCTGGATTCGATGGTCATCGGCGAACCGCAGATTCTCGGCCAGATGAAAGATGCCGTGCGTGTGGCCGAAGAGAGCGGCACGCTCGGTACGCAACTGCACAAACTTTTCCAGCGCTCGTTCTCCGTCGCCAAGGAAGTGCGCTCGACCACGGCGATCGGTGCCAATACGGTGTCGATGGCGGCGGCCGGGGTCAATCTGGCCGAACGCATTTTCGAATCGGTGGCCGAGCAGCGCATCCTGTTCATCGGCGCCGGTGAAATGATCGAACTGTGCGCCGCCCATTTCTGCGCCCGCCAGCCGAAGCAGGTGACCATCGCCAACCGTACGCTGGAGCGCGGTCGGGCCCTGGCCGAACGCTATAACGGGACGGCCATCCGTCTCGACGAGCTGGGCGAACATCTGGCCCAGCATGACATCATCGTGTCCTGTACCGCCAGCCCGCTGCCGATCATCGGTCTGGGCATGGTCGAACGTGCCGTCAAGGCGCGCCGGCATCGCCCGATGTTCATGGTCGACCTGGCCGTGCCGCGCGATATCGAAGAAGAAGCCGGGCAACTCGACGATGTTTTCCTCTATACCGTCGATGATCTGGCCCAGGTTGTCGAGAGCGGTGTCGAGTCGCGCCAGGCTGCCGTGGTCGAAGCGGAGGGCATCATTGCTCACCGGGTTCAGGATTTCCTCGGTTGGTTGCAGTCGCGCGATACCGTGCCGGTCATTCGTTCGCTGCGTGATTCGGCCGAGCGCATGCGGCGCCATGAAATCGAGCACGCCATGAAGCTGCTCGGCAAGGGCGAAGCGCCCGAGAAGGTGCTGGAGCAATTGTCGCAGCGCCTGACCAATAAATTCCTGCACGCCCCGACGCAGACGCTCAACCTTGCCGAAGGCAGTGAACGAGCTGATCTTCAGGCCGCCGCCTCGCGCCTCTTTCATCTCCATTCCGGCGAGTAGCGCCCGTTTTCGGGCCGCTCTCGCACGCGAATTTCCGGTATTTCCATGAAGCCATCCATCCGCCAAAAACTCGACTTGCTGGTCGACCGTCTCGATGAAATCGACCGCATGTTGTCGGCGCCAAGTACGGCCGGCGATATGGACCAGTTCCGCAAACTGTCGCGCGAGCGGGCTGAAATCGAGCCGGTGATCCTGCAGTTCAATGCTTTCCGCCAGGCTGAGAACGATCTGGCCGAGGCCGAGGCGATGCGTGCCGATCCGGATATGCGCGAGTTTGCCGAAGAAGAAATTGCCAGCGCCAAGGCGCGCTTGCCGGAGCTCGAAGTCGAGTTGCAAAAACTCTTGCTGCCGCGCGACCCGAACGATGAAAAGAGCGTCCTGCTCGAAATTCGGGCCGGGACCGGAGGCGACGAATCGGCGCTGTTTGCCGGCGATCTGTTCCGGATGTATTCGCGCTATGCCGAACGCCAGCGCTGGCAGGTCGAAGTCATGTCGGCGAGCGATTCCGAACTGGGCGGTTATCGTGAAATCATTGTCCGCATCGGCGGCAATGGCGCTTATTCGCGACTCAAGTTCGAGTCGGGCGGCCACCGCGTGCAGCGTGTACCGGAAACTGAAACGCAGGGCCGTATCCACACCTCGGCGTGCACCGTGGCGATCATGCCGGAAGTCGATGAGGTGGAGGATGTGAACCTCAACCCGGCCGACCTGCGTATCGACACCTACCGCGCTTCCGGGGCCGGCGGTCAGCACATCAACAAGACCGATTCGGCGGTGCGCATCACCCACCTGCCGACCGGCATCGTCGCCGAATGCCAGGACGGCCGTTCGCAGCACGCCAACAAGGCGTCGGCCATGAAGGTGCTGGCGGCGCGGATCAAGGACGTGCAGGTGCGCGCCCAGCAGGCGCACATCTCGAGCACGCGCAAGAGCTTGATCGGTTCCGGCGACCGTTCCGAGCGCATCCGCACCTACAACTTCCCGCAGGGCCGGATCACCGATCACCGCATCAACCTGACGCTGTACAAGATCGCTGCGATCATGGATGGCGATATGGACGAACTGCTCGGCGCACTGGCGGCCGAGCACCAGGCCGACCTGCTGGCCGAACTCGCCGAGCAAAACTGAAAATGACCCTGGGCGAAGCGTTGACCGCGGCACGCAGCAAGATCGACCGGCTCGACGCACGTCTACTGCTCGAATACGCCACCGGTTGCACGCACACCGACCTGCTGGCCCGACCGGAAACGCCGGTCTTTGCGCCGGCTTACGCCCAGTTCGCCGAATGGGTCGAACGCCGCGCTGCCGGCGAACCGCTCGCCTATCTGGTCGGCGAGGCCGAGTTTCGCGGTCGCGTCTTCCAGGTTTCGCCCGATGTGCTGATCCCGCGTCCGGAAACCGAAGTGCTGATCGATCTGGCGCTCGAGCGGCTCAAGGGCATGACCCAGCCGCGCATTCTCGACCTCGGCACCGGTTCCGGCATCGTCGCCATTTCGCTGGCGCTGGAATGCCCGTCCGCCCGTGTTGTCGCGGTCGACCTCTCGCCGGGTGCCATTTCGGTGGCGCGCAACAATGCCGGGCGGCTCGGTGCGAATATTGAATTCCGTCAGGGCAGCTGGTTTGAGCCGCTGTCCGGCGAACGTTTTGACCTGATCGTTTCGAATCCGCCTTACGTCGCCGAAGGCGATCCGCATCTGCAACGCGACGGCCTGCCGTTCGAACCGCAAATGGCGCTGAGCGATGGCGAGGCTGGCGGCAACGGGCTGGCCTGCATCCGCCAGATTGTCGCTGCGGCCGCCGGCCATCTGCAGCCGGCGAGCTGGCTGTTGTTCGAGCATGGCTACGATCAGGGCGAAGCAAGCCGGAACTTATTGGACGGCGCCGGGTTCAAAGCGGCGTCAACTTATCCCGACCTGGCCGGCATTGCCCGTGTTTCAGGCGGACATCTGTAAAACTGGAGAAATCATGTCCGACGTACAAAAACGCATTCACGACACCGTCACCACCAACCCGGTTGTCCTCTACATGAAGGGTGACGCCCGCTTCCCGCAATGCGGTTTTTCCGCCACCGTCGTGCAAATTCTCAAGCTTTGCGGCGTTGAGAACTTTGTCACGGTCAACGTGCTGGCCGACGAAGAAATCCGCAACGGCGTCAAGGAATACGCCAACTGGCCGACCATTCCGCAGCTCTACATCAACGGCGAATTCGTCGGCGGCTGCGACATCGCCAAGGAAATGTACCAATCCGGCGAACTGCAGCAATTGCTCGCCGAGGTCGCCAAGGCCTGAGTTTTTCGACGCCAGAAAACGAAAAAGCCCGCCGATTGGCGGGCTTTTTCTTGGGAGCAGGAAACTCAGACTTCTTCGACCAGAAACTCGATGCTCGGGCCGTCGGCGACGACTTCCTTGACCGCGCAATGCACGATGCTGTCGAGCACGGCGGCTTTCTGCTCGGCCGTGAAGCCTTCGGGGAAGCGGACTTCGGTCTTGAACTTGGCGAGCGTCAGCGGGCCGCCGGGGCCGGCAAAGGGCTTGCAGTTGATTTCGATGCCGGCGGCGGAAGTGCCCAGCGCCTTGCAGGCTTTCTTGGCGAACACGGCGGCGCAGGCGGCCAGTGAGGCGTAGAAGGCTTCCAGCGGATTCATCAGCGAACCGTCGAGGGCGTAGTCGGCCTCGAACTTGCTGGTGGTGACCTTGATGCGCGGGGTGCTGTCGACAACGGTGGCGTACATGCTGATCTTCCTTGGTGGTTATTGTTTGGGTTGGCTGCGCTGTATTGGCAACCATCTATATAATAAACCACTAATATTAATGGCGCAAAAAAACCGCCGGGGTGAGCCGGCGGTTCCGCTGTTGATTCGGCAGTTTAGCCAAGGCGCTGGCGGGCCCGGATGACGGCAGCCTTGACCTGTTCCGGTGCGGTGCCGCCGATGTGGTTGCGGCTGGCCAGCGAGCCTTCCACGGTCAACACCGCGAAAACGTCGTTTTCCACCTGCGGGCAGAAAGCGCGGATTTCTTCCAGCGTCAGTTGCGGCAGATCGACGCCCTTCTGTTCGGCGGCCTTGACGGCGTGGCCGACGGCTTCGTGCGCATCGCGGAAGGGCAGGCCCTTCTTGACCAGGTAGTCGGCGAGATCGGTGGCGGTGGCGAAGCCTTGTGTCAGCGCGGCTTTCATCGCTTCCGGCTTGACGGTGATGCCACCGGCCATGTCGGCGAAGATGCGCAGGGTGTCGGTAACGGTGTCGACGGCGTCGAACAGCGGCTCTTTATCTTCCTGATTGTCCTTGTTGTAGGCCAGCGGCTGCGACTTCATCAGGGTCAGCAGGCTCATCAGCTGGCCGTACACGCGGCCGGTCTTGCCGCGCGCCAGTTCCGGCACATCCGGGTTTTTCTTCTGCGGCATGATTGACGAGCCGGTGCAGAAGCGGTCGGCGATCTGGATGAAACCGACGCGCGGGCTCATCCACATGACCAGTTCCTCCGACAGGCGGCTGATGTGCATCATGAGCAGGGCGCAGGCCGAGGTGAATTCGATGGCGAAATCGCGATCCGACACGGCATCCAGCGAGTTCTCGCAGACGCCCTCAAAGCCCAGCTGTTCGGCGACATATTCGCGGTCGATCGGGTAGGTCGTGCCGGCCAGTGCGGCAGCGCCGAGCGGCAGGCGGGCGACGCGCTTGCGACAGTCGGCGTAGCGCTCGGCGTCACGGCCGAACATCTCGAAATAGGCCAGCATGTGGTGGCCGAAGGTGACCGGCTGGGCGACCTGCAGGTGGGTGAAACCGGGCATCGCGGTCGACGCTTCCTTTTCGGCCAAATCGACCAGTGCAGCGCGGAAGGCCTTGAGCAGCAGCTGGATGTCGTCGATTGCATCGCGCAGGTAGAGGCGGATGTCGGTGGCCACCTGGTCGTTGCGCGAGCGGCCGGTGTGCAGGCGCTTGCCGGCATCGCCAACGAGGGCGGTGAGGCGCTTCTCGATGTTCAGATGCACGTCTTCGAGGTCGAGCGACCATTCGAACTTGCCCGACTCAATTTCCTCGGTGACGATGGCCATGCCGCGCTCGATGTCGGCCAGGTCGGCGGCGGCGATGATGCCCTGCTTGGCCAGCATGCGGGCGTGCGCCAGCGAGCCGCGGATATCCTGACGCCACATGCGCTGGTCGAAGTCGACGGAAGCGGTATAGCGTTTGACGAGATCGGAAACCGGCTCGGAGAAGCGTCCGGCCCAGGTGTATTGCGTGGCGTTGGAAGTCATGTCTTTGGTCTAGAATCGGGAAATCAGGCGCAAATTGCACAGAGAATGACAAGTATACGGCACTTTCCCGCGACGTACCCCCTGCCCGACTGGCGTAATTTCGGGGTGATGCTGCGCGCCTTGCTCGGAATCAACGGGCTGGCGCTGGTTGCGGCCCTCGTGATGTCGCCCGGATTGTCCGGCTGGCTGGCGAGTTACATTGACCTCGCGGCCATCGTCGAGCCCTTGCTGCTGATTTGCCTCGGCCTGCTGGCCTTCGCCCGTGATCTGCTCTGGCGTCTGCCGCTGCGCCTGGGGCAAGCGCTGGTCCTGGCGCTGGCCGGCGCTCTTGCTCTCGTGCTTTTTGCCTATTGGCAGTCGATCGCCTTGAACGATGCGGTCAGTCCGGGCCGTGCGGCCTTGCTGGCGATGATTGCCGCCGCGTTCCTGCTCGGCTATTTCGAATTGCGCGCCCGGGCTTTCTCGCCGGCCCAGAGCGAGGCCAGGCTGGCCGCGCTGAATGCCCGTATCCGGCCGCATTTCCTGTTCAATTCATTGAATGCCGTACTGTCGCTGATCCGCGCCCGGCCGCAGCAAGCCGAGGCGGCGCTGGAGTCGCTTTCCGACTTGTTTCGTGCAGCGATGCGCGACCCCGGCGAGCTGGTCAGCCTGGCCGATGAAATCGCGCTCGGCAAACAATATCTTGAACTGGAGCATCTGCGCCTGGGCGAGCGTCTTGCGGTCGACTGGCAAATTGGCCCGGTTTTCATGGGCCTGCCGATTCCGCCATTGATGCTGCAGCCTTTGCTCGAAAATGCCGTTTATCACGGCATCGAGCCGGCGCCCGACGGCGGCACGGTCCGGATCGAGATCAGTCAGCGGGGTGACGCGTTGTGGATCGCCATTGCCAATCCAACCGTCGGTCAGGTCCAGCATGCCGCTGGCAACCAGATTGCCGTTGCCAATATCCGTGAACGCCTGGCCTTGTATTACGATCTCGAAGCCCGGCTTGAGATCGAGACGGGCGATCACCGTTACGAGGTCCGCATCATCCTGCCATGTCGTCAGAAAGCCGCTTGAAAATCCTGATCGTCGATGACGAGCCGTTGGCCCGGGCTCGCTTGCGCGAGCTGCTCGGCGACATCGCCGGCCAGTTGCCGACCGAAATTGTCGGCGAGGCCGGCAATGGCCTGGCGGCGCTCGATTTTTTGCGTGATCACGCGGTCGACGTCGTGCTGGCCGATATTCGCATGCCGGGGATGGACGGCATCGAGCTGGCGGGCCACCTCGGCTCGCTGGCCCGGCCGGTGGCTGTCATCTTTACCACGGCCTATGACAATTACGCAGTCCAGGCATTTGACCTGAATGCGCTCGATTACCTGCTCAAACCGGTGCGTACCCAGCGCCTGCTGACGGCCTTGCAGAAAGTCGGTAGCCAGTTGCCGGATGCCGCCCTGCTGGCCGACATCGGGCACAAGGTACGCGGCAGCGGACGAAGCCATCTCTCGTCGCACGAGCGGGGCCGCCTGCTGCTGGTGCCGGTGGCCGAGGTGTTTTATTTCCGGGCCGACACCAAATATGTCACTGCCCGGACGGTCGACCGCGAATATCTGCTCGACGATAGCCTGACGCATCTTGAAGCCGAGTTTGCCGAACGTTTTATTCGCCTGCATCGGGCTGTGCTGGTCGCCCGGTCAGCCATCGCCGGTTTTGAAAAAGCGGCCGGCGATGATGCGGAGGCTTATGGCTGGGCATTGCTCAGTGGCGTGCCGGATCGATTGCCGGTCAGTCGTCGTCAATGGGCGCCGGCCAAAGCCCTGGTTCTGCAGTCATGATTTCATTGAAAGGAAGGCTGCCTTGAGCCAGATTTGTCCCCATTGTGCCTACATCCGGAAAAGTAGCGACCAGGCGCCGGATTGGCAGTGTCCGTCATGTTCCAGGGCATATGCCAAATCCGGTCGTGAATCGGCGCCGGCCAGCTTCCGCCAGTTGCCGGCTTCCGGTGAATCACGCCGCGGTGCCGGCCGCTGGTTGATGCTCCTGCTGGTCAGCGTCTTGCTGCTCTGGTTTGGCCGCCCTTACTGGCAGGCGAAGACGGCGCCGATGGCGATCTCGGCCGAAGCCAGCCAGCCGGAAGTTATCCTTTATGCCACCGAGTGGTGCGGCTACTGCAAGATGACGCGGGCTTTCTTTCAGGCGAACGGGATTCGCTATACCGAGCGCGATATCGAGCAGAGTTCGAGCGCGCTCAGCGAGCACCGGAAACTGGGCGGCAACGGGGTGCCGCTGATCGTGGTTGGTGAAGAACTGATCAACGGCTATAACGAAGCTGCCTTGCGCCAACTCTTGAAGCCCTGGTTGAAGGGATAGTTCAAGGCTGGCAACGCGTGTTTCGGGAGATTAATCGAACCCGCCAAAGTCGGCTGGCTGAGGTGCTTCGCGTCGCCGAGGCCTAGTCGCCGCGGCTGACGCGCCCCAGGATACGGGCCTCTTCCAGCCATTTCGGAATCGCCTGCAGGCTGAGCGGACGGGCGTAGAAGTAGCCCTGGGCAATGCCGCAGCCGAGTTCGACCAGCAGATCCGACGTGCTCTCGTCTTCAATGCCTTCGGCAATGCTGATCAGGCCGAGCGAGCGAGCCAGGTTGACCGAGGTCTGGACAATTTCGCGCCGGCGTGAAGAAACGAGTACTTCCTGGATGAAGGTCTGGTCGATTTTCAGGCAGGAAATCGGCAAGGTGTTGAGGTAATCGAAGCTGGCGTAGCCCGTACCGAAGTCGTCGAGGGCAATCGCGACGCCCGTTGCCGCCAGCTTTTGCAATACTTGCTTGGCGCTCGGCAGGTCTTCGATGACGGCCGATTCGGTCAACTCGATCTGCAGCTCATGGGGCGGAATGCCGCCTTCGTCGAGGAAGCGGGCGATCGACTCGACGATCTGCGGATTGCCCAGTTCGGCCGGTGAAAGATTGACGCTGATGAAGGGCGTGCTGAGCATGCCGGGCTGGCAATAGCTGCGCAGGGTCGGCCAGTCGTTCATCGCACGCTGCAGGACCCAGAGACCGAGCGGATGGATCAGGCCGGTTTTTTCGGCCAGGCTGATCAGTTTGGTCGGCATGACGCTGCCGAGCAGCGGGTGCTGCCAGCGGATCAGTGCCTCGAAGCCGATCAGGTTGCGTTCCGGCAGGCTGATCAGCGGTTGGTAGGCCAGTTCCAGCAGGCCGTTGGCCATGGCATGGGTCAGGTCCTGGGCCAGCATCAGCGTCAGGTTGGCGGCGTCGCTGTCGAGGGCAGCCTCGGGATTGAGCCCCGGTATGTTTTCGTGGCCGCTGCGGTTGCGGAAACGTTCGAGCAGGAGCATCAACAGGTGGCGGATGACCGGGTCGGTTCGCTTGAGGAGTTCCTGAACGTGCGCCCGTTCAATGCGCATCAAGGTTGTTGGTGCGAGAGTCAGGACGGTCGCCGTGCGCGGCAACTGGTCGAGCAGGGCAACTTCACCAAAAATTTCGCCGGCGCTCAGGACGGCAATGCGGATGCCTTCCTGCGACAGGACTTCAACCGATCCGGCCTCGATCAGGTAGGCAGAATCGCCGGGCGCGCCAGCCTGGCAAATGACATGGCCGGCAGGGAGATGTTCTCGCGGCAAGGCATTTGGCATGTCATTCAACTCGTTGGCTGGCGAAGCGTGAACCATAGCATTTTTCAGTAGAGAGTGCGTGCTGGCCGGGTTTTCGGGGTTTTTTTGCGGCCGGCAAAGTGTTTCGAAAGATTTTGCCGGCCAGTGAGTGCGATTAACCGAGCGAACGGGTGACGACTTCGAGTACATCGCGCGACAGGCCGGCGTGGTCGCGGATGTTTTCGAGTGCTTGTCGGGCATGCTTCTGGCGTTCGCCATCGAACTTTTTCCAGCGGTCGAAGCAGCGCGCCAGGCGCGAGGCAACCTGCGGATTGCGGGCGTCGAGTTCGATCGTCTTGGCCGCCATGAAGGCGTAGCCCTCCGCGGTGTGGAAGCGGGCTGGATTGGCGCCGAAATTGCGCAACAGGGCATAGACCTTATTCGGATTGCCGATGTCGAAGGCTGGATGGCTGGTCAGGTTTTTGACGATTTCGAGCGTATTCGGCAGTCGACCGCCGGATTGCACGGCCAGCCATTTATCGACGACCAGCGCCTCGTTTTGCCAGCGTTCGTAGAATTCGGCCAGGGCGGCGGTCCGTTCTGACGAGTCGTTTTGGGCCAGCGCCGCGAGTGCGGCGAACTGGTCGGTCATGTTGTCGGCGGTGCGGAATTGCTGGAGTGCCAGTTGGCGCACGGCTTCGGTATCCAGTTCGAGCAGGTAGGCAAGGCAGATGTTGCGCAGGGCGCGACGACCGGCCTGTTCGCTGCTCGGGGCGTAGGCTGCGTTCGGGGCGAGGGCGGCGTAGAGGCCGGTCAGTTCGCCTTCGAGTTCTTCAGCCAGATGGCGGCGCAGGCTGTTGCGGGCGGCGTGCAAGGCTTCGGGATCGACCACGTCCAGCGCTTCGGCCAGCGTCGATTCGCCGGGCAGGACCAGGGCTTCGGCGACGAAGGCAGCGCCGCGCTGGGCTTGGGTCTGGAGCAGGCGGCGCAGTGCCTGGACGAAACTTTCCGGCCAGACCGGCGCCTGGCCGGCGGCAATCGCTGCGGTGGCGTCGAGAAGCAGCTGCGAGGCCAGGCGCTGGCCGGCTTCCCAGGCGTTGAACGGATCATCTTCGTTGGCCAGCAGCAGTGTCAGCTGGGCCGGCGTGTAGGCAAAATCGAGGATGACCGGTGCCGAGAAGTCGCGCAACAGCGAGGGCACAGGTTCACTCTTGAGATTGTCGATATGGAATTGCTGGGTCGTCTCGGTCAGGTGCAGTGTCTGCTCGCTGCCGGCCAGCAGGTGGCCTTCTTGGCTGAACAGTGCGACACGAACCGGAATCAGGTAAGGCGCGGCATCGCTGGCGCGCGGATTGGATTGGGTGAAGGTCAGCGTGTAGCGTCCGGCCCCGTTGTTGAATTCGGCATCAAAAACGCCGTCGACCGCGACATGCGGCGTGCCCGGCTGGTTGTACCAGCGCATGAACTGCGTGAAGTCGAAGCCGCTGGCAGTCGCCATCGCGGCGACGAAATCCTCGCAGGTGACGGCCTGGCCGTCGTGGCGGCGGAAGTACTCGTCCATGCCGGCACGGAAACCGTCGCGGCCAATCAGCGTCTGGATCATGCGGATGACTTCAGCGCCCTTTTCATAGACCGTGGCGGTGTAGAAGTTATTGATCTCGACGAAGCTGCTCGGGCGGATCGGGTGCGCCATCGGGCCGGCGTCTTCCGGGAACTGCGCAGCGCGCAGGCCGCGTACTTCGCGAATGCGGGCGGTCTGGCGGTTGTGCAGGTCGGCGCCGAATTCCTGGTCGCGGAAAACGGTCAGGCCTTCCTTCAGCGACAGCTGGAACCAGTCGCGGCAAGTCACGCGGTTGCCGGTCCAGTTATGGAAATATTCGTGCGCAACGACGCGATCGATGTTCTCGAAGTCCGTATCCGTCGCGACATCGGCGCGAGCGAGCACATACTTCGTGTTGAAAATATTGAGGCCCTTGTTCTCCATCGCGCCCATGTTGAAGTCGCCGACGGCGACGATCATGTAATGGTCGAGATCGCATTCGAGACCGAAGCGCTCCTCATCCCACTTCATCGACTTCTTGAGCGCTTCCATGGCGTGCGGGCACTGGTCGAGCTTGCCCGGCTCGACGTAGATGGCGAGCTGCACGCTGCGCCCGGAGGCGGTCTGGAAAGTATCGAACAGGCCGTCGAGCTTGCCGGCGACGAGCGCGAACAGGTAGGCCGGCTTGCGGAACGGGTCGGCCCATTTCGCCCAGTGGCGGCCGTCGGCTTCTTCTCCGCTGGCGACAGGGTTGCCGTTGGCCAGCAGCACCGGGTAAGTCGCCTGGTCGGCGTGCAGCGTCACCGAGTAAACGGACATCACGTCCGGGCGGTCGAGGAACCAGGTGATGCGGCGGAAACCCTGCGCTTCGCATTGCGTGAAATAGCCGTCCTTGGAACGGTACATGCCGGACAGGCGGGTGTTCTTGTCCGGGCAGATGCGGACGACGGTGCGCAGCGTGAAGGCATCCGGCAGAGCGTCGATGGTCAGCGTGCCGGCGCTTGCCGAAAACGGCACATTTTGGCCGTCGACCGTGACGCTCAGGGTTTCCAGGTCTTCACCGTCGAGCATCAGCGGCTGGCTGGCAACGGCCGGATTGCGCCGCATGGCCAGCGTCGAGGTGACGACGGTGCTGCCGATTTCGATGTTGAAATCGAGGTCGACCGTGTCAATCAGGTAGGCCGGTGCGCTGTAGTCCTTGAGGTAAATCGTCTGCGGGGTATCGGTTTTCATTGTTTTGGGCTGCGTGGGACAAGAACGCCCGATGATACGTCAAGCTGCTTTGGTAGAGAGACTTGCGCATCGGGCGGTGTACGAAAAGGCGCAGACAGCAGATTTTGCCAATCAGGGTAATCGGGAATGGTCTTTGAGCGGAGGGTGCTTAGTAAGCTGCGACAATTTGACGCACGGATTTGGTGTGTGTTTTTGATGTGTCGCAAGTAGAGTGCGCGTCTTGCAAAAGTACTATTCGCGCCTTTACCCCGCTCGGGGTTCATCAGATTGGATTGATCAATGGATACCGTAATGCATGCTGCTGAAAGCCCATTTTTTGTAATGCGACCGCTAGCCCTTGCCATGCTTGCTCTGGCCACGACGTCGACTTGGGCTGAAGATGAGGGCAAGGTGTCTGTGCTGGCCGATGTGGTTGTCCGTGAAAGCATCGGCGTGGATCCGGCCGGAATGAATCGGAAATCGTTAACTGGCAGTCGTTTGGGGCTCAGTGTCAAGGATACTCCGGCCTCGGTCACTGTCATTGATCGGGACCTGATTGAGGCGCGAGGTGCCGAGAATACGCAAGAGATCATCAAGGGGATTCCCGGGGTTACCTCCTCATCGGCACCGGGGAGCCCGGGGCAGGTCTTTTATCGAGGATTTACCTCAGGCAGCGTCACGCAGTTGTTCAATGGTATTACGGTCCAGTACGACGTGATCGCGGCGCGGCCGGTTGATAGCTGGATCTATGATCGTGTCGAGGCGATTGGTGGCCCCTCCAGCTTTCTGTTCGGTGCAGGTGCCGTAGGTGGCTCAATAAATTACGTAACCAAGCTGGCCAGCCGTGAGGGCAATTTTTCGGAAGCACGTCTGGGTGCGGGTAGTTATAACGCGCTACAAATGGCAGCGGGTACAAATCAGAAACTGGGGGCTAGCAATGTGCTGCGCCTGGATATCAGTCGTAATACCGGGGGAGCGTGGAGTGATCGGACTGAGCGGGAGGCTATGCAGTTGGCCGGATCCTGGTTGACCGATCTGGCACCAGGGTTGAGTCACACCTTGGCGCTTGAGTATCAGAAAGAAACGGTAGATCGTCCGTACTGGGGAACGCCGGTTCTTAAACCGATCGGTGGCCGGATTGCTATCGATGAGGGGACTCGCTTCAAAAATTACAACTCGAATGATGGGCTCTATGAGCAGACTGTGCGCTGGGCTCGCTCGATCATTGATTACCGTCTCTCGGATAAACTCAGTTTGCGTAATACTTTCTATCACTACGATGCTTTACGCGACTATCGTAATGTCGAAGTTTACGAATTCAACGCGAACAACACGCTGGTCAGTCGCAAGGAAGCACTGTTGCAGCGCCATGACCAGAGTCTGAATGGCAACCGACTTGAGTTCTCGCTTGATCAGCCGCTGGGGGCGTTGAAGAGCAACTGGGCGGGCGGTGTCGACTTCAGCGTGAATAAACAGACACGGTTTCCGCGCTCAGTGGCAGGGCCATTCGGCAACGTCGATCCGTATGCCTTCAGTACCGAGAATTTTTTCAGCCTGCCCGGCATGACTCCAGGCTTTACGCCTAATCGCACCAATGAGGTAACCACGCTTGCTGCATTCCTCGAAAATCGTACCTTCCTGACCTCCAATCTGTCCTTGCTGACTGGTTTGCGGCAGGAGCGGATCGATCTCGAAGTGACCAACCATCAGGCTGTAACAGCAACCAATCCAGCCTATTTCTCGCGTCGCTATACCCCGCTGACCGGCCGTGTAGCGTTGAACTACGATTTCACCCCGAATGCCAGCGCGTACGTTCAGTACAGCACGGCAGCCGATCCGCCAGCTGGCATCCTGACGACAGCGACATTCGGGCAGGTGAAGGATTTTGAACTGACCACAGGCAAGCAGGTTGAGGCTGGCAGTAAATGGTTCTTCGACGAGCGCAAGGGGACGGCTACGTTTGCCGTATATGAAATTACACGCAATAATTTTGCGGTCGCCAATCCTAGCCAACCAGGAACAACAGTACCGGTTGGTCAGCAGACATCGCGCGGCGTGGAATTAACCGGCTCTTATCGTTTTGTGCCCGGCGTACAGATCGCCGGTAATTATGGCTTTGTCAATGCTCGCTACGATGAGTTTACGGAAAACGTAGGTGGTACAGCCGTCTCACGGGCAGGGTACCAGCCAAGTAATACACCCCGTCAGGTGGGCAACCTGTGGTTAACTTGGTCGCCAACCGCCAGCCTTCAGGTGGGGGGGGATGTACGTCACGTGGGTAGTCGTTTCGCGGATAGCGCCAACACGATCAGCGAAGGCAGCTACAATCTGTTAGGTGCATTTGCAGCGTATAAACTTGATCGAAGCACAACGCTCACCCTGCGCGCCCGCAACCTGACCGATCAGATCTATTCCGAGTTCCTCAGCGGCACAGGCAATATGGCCTATCTGGGAGCGCCGCGGACATTTGATCTGTCGATTCATGCGCGCTTCTGATGCGTTCGTGCAGGCTCGGGTGACTGTCGTTGACTGAGCCATTGCGAAAGATCAAGAAGTGAAGCGCTGGCTGTTCTTGGTTCACCGCTGGCTGGGGATAGCCCTGTGCTGGCTGATGGCCCTCTGGTTTTTCTCCGGGGTGGTCATGATGTACGTCGGTTATCCCAAGTTGACACAGGGAGAGCGCTTGCGGACCTTGCCGGTGCTACTTGAGGCGTGCTGCCAGGTGCCGCTGGTGACGGTGTTCGATGCCGTAGGCGAGGGGGGGCGGATTCAGTCCTTGCGTCTGACCAGTATCGGGGGGGCGCCGTTCTATGTGGCGACCCTGCCGGGGCAGCGTTACGTCACCATTGATGCCGGGAATGGTGCAGTGCTGAAAGTGGTTGATGCGGCGCAGGCCTTGCGCTCGGCAGCTCCTTTTGCGCCAGGCCGTGCGCTGGTCTACGACGGCTCGCTGGCCGAGGATGCGTGGACGCATTCGAAGGCGCTGGCCGGCCATCGCCCATTGCATCGCATCAGTGATGAGGCGGGTTGGTTGTATTACGTTTCTTCCGCATCGGGCGAGGTCGTCCGGGATGTCAGCCCGGTAGAGCGTACCTGGGGGTGGGTAGGTGCCTGGCTGCACTGGATCTACCCGCTGCGGGGAGGCAGCATTGATTTTGCCTGGAGCGATATCGTCATCTACAGCAGCATTGCCAGTGCGCTGCTGGCTCTTTGCGGCATCCTGGTCGGGATCATGCGTTGGCGGCGCAGGGCCTACGCCAATGGTTTGCATACGCCCTATCGCTCGTTCCTGATGCGCTGGCACCACTGGTTGGGACTGGTCGGAGGTGTTTTTGTGCTGACCTGGGTGTTGAGCGGCCTGTTTTCAATGAACCCGTGGCGTATCTTCGATTCCGGCGCGCCGGCCTTGCGCCAGCCGCCTCTGCTCGTAAAAGATTTCACCGGATTAACGCCTGCTGTTGCGCTGCGCCAGCTCGGGGAAGCTGGTCAACAGAGCGTCGAGTTGGTTTGGCAGCCCCTCGCCGGAGAGCTTTTTGCACTTTCCTTCAATGCGAGGGGGGGGCAGCGTCTGATTGGCTGGCGGCAGGGAGGCGAGGTGTTCTCCGGTCATTCTGTCGAAAGTCTTGCTGCAGCAGGGAAAGCCATGCTCCCCGAGGCCAGTGTGGTCGACGAGTTGCTTCAGGAAAACTACGACTGGCATTATTTTTCGCGTGACGAACACACGATGAGCGGTCATCTGGAGCGTCCTCTGCCGGTGTTGCGCCTACGCTTCGACGATCCTGCCGGGACTTGGCTTTACCTCGATCCGGCCAGCGGACGTGTCGTGCAGCGGCTGGATGCTCACCGGCGGGTACAGCGTATCCTGTTCGTTTTCCTGCATAGCTGGGACTGGCGTTTCCTGCTTGAAAAACGCCCCTTGTGGGATGTATTGCTCATTACTGCCAGCCTGCTAGGTTTCCTGATCAGCTTGAGTGGTGTGGTGATCGGCTGGCGCCGCTTGAGGCACCGCTCCAGGGAGAAAACTAGAGCGGTTTGACCGGGAGGCAGAGCTGGCAGTTGAACTCTCCGCTTTCCGGATCGTATTTGGCGTCGACCGGGTAATGCTCGAAGACCGGGCGGCTGTCGATCTGCAGGCCGCTGTTCGGCAACCAGTCGCGCAGGAACTCGGTCCACGCCCGTTCGATGTCGGGGCCGTTGCCCCGGTAGTCGGCCAGCGCGTAACGTCCGCCGGGGAGCAAGGCAATGCCGGCCTGCCCGCGTGGGCTGAAGTCGGCCGTGACTTCCACGCAGGCGTCGTAACGGCAGTTGGCCGCCGCGGTGATGCCCGGGTCGTCGTGGGCCAGGCCATAGCAGGGGCGGCCTTCGAGCTGGTTGGCATGCATCCAGGGCAGGAACTGCTGTTGCCAGAAGGCGGAGATCGACGGACCGTAGGGGCCGATGTGTCGCAGGTAGGCGACGCGGGTCGGCGGCAGGGTGCTGAGCGTGACTTGCATCTTGAATTCCTGAGGAGTGTTGTTGGTGACCCCGGAATTGTCGTTTTTCCCTGCGTTTGCTTCCTGATCGGCCTTGCGCAGTACCTGATCAGGATTGCTGCGACGGCGGACGTGTTGCAGTTCTTCGGTCCAGCGTGCCGCTGTTGTCGCCCGCCAGGCGCTGGGGGTTTGCCCGAAATGCGTCTTGAAGGCCCGCGCGAAGGCTTCGCCCGAGCCAAAACCCACGCTCAGCGCGATGTGCAGGATGGGTTGCCGTTGCTGACCGGCGAGTCGCGCGGCGGCCACCTCGAGGCGACGCCGCCGCAGGTAGTCGCCTAGCGTTTCGCCCATCCAGGCGGTGAAAATCCGGTGAAAGTGAAAGGGCGAAAAGTGTGCGACTTCGGCCAGTGGGGCGATTTCCAGCGTCTCGTCGATATGGTTGTCGATATGGTCGAGGACGCGATTCATCCTTTGTGTATAGGTGACCAGCGCTGACGGGCTTGGCGGTCGAACGGCGATGGTCCGGGCGGCCCGTCCGAGTCGACGGGCTGGCTTGGGCGTGCCATGGACCATGATCAAGCTTTGCGTTGCCAGACTTGCCAGCGCTCGCGCCCGGAAAATACGGCAATCGAATCGTCGACCGCAGTATCCTCGATGCGCTCGAAGTGAGTGCCGAGCAGTTCGTCGAGTTGTTCCGGCAGGATGCCGAAAGGCGGCCCTTTGGGCTGGTCGCATAAGAAAAAATAGCCGGCCAGGCGACCGCCGGGCGGCAGTAGCTCGGCGACGCGCCGGCCCCAGTCGGCCCACAGCTTGCGCGGCAGGGCGCAGAGAAAGGCGCGTTCGTAGATCAGTTGATAGGGCGCGGCCGGGGTGAAGTCGAAAAAGTCGGCACAAACGAGGTCGACCGCAGTATCGCCGAGGACGGCTCTTGCTTTGTCGACCGCGACCGGAGAGAAATCCAGTGCCGTGACCGGCCAGCCCTGTTCGGCCAGATGGACCGCTTCCCAGGCGCTGCCGCAGCCGGGGATCAACGTGTTGAGTGGGGCGGGCTGGCGGGCGATGTAGCCGGCCAGGGCGGCGGGTACCTTGCCGGCATCCCAGGGCGTCGTGCCTTCACCGAAGCGCTTGCACCAGAAATCGGGATGTTCCGGTCGTTGTTCGGCCGGCTTGATCTGGGTCGGGGAAGAGGGCTGGTCGCTCATGCTAAGATTGCCTCCCTCGAAAACTTCGCCTTCATCTGCCTCATGTCCGCTCTCTCCAAGATTGTTATTGCCTCTCGCGAATCCCGTCTGGCCATGTGGCAGGCCGTGCATGTCCAGGGCCGTTTGGCCAGCCTCAATCCGGGGGCTGAAGTCGTCATTCTAGGCATGACGACCAAGGGCGACCAGATTCTTGATCGTCCGCTCGCCGAAATCGGCGGCAAGGGCCTGTTCATCAAAGAGCTTGAAGTGGCGATGCAGGAAGGCAAGGCCCATCTCGCCGTGCATTCGATGAAGGATGTGCCGATGGTCATGCCGGAAGGTTTCGTGCTGGCTGCCATCTCGGCCCGTGAAAACCCGCGCGATGCCTTTGTCTCGAACAAATACAACGATCTGGACGATCTGCCGGCCGGCGCCGTCGTCGGCACCTCCAGCCTGCGCCGCGAATCGATTCTGCGCGCCAAGTATCCGCAACTGGTGATCAAGAGCCTGCGCGGCAATCTCGACACCCGCCTGAAGAAGCTCGATGCCGGCGAATACGACGCGATCATCCTGGCTGCTGCCGGCCTGATCCGCCTCGGCCTGGAAAATCGCATCAAAACGGTGTTGACCGCGGAACAGTCGCTGCCGGCACCCGGCCAGGGCGCGCTGGGTATCGAACTGATCGACGGTGCGGCCGACATGGCTGACGTCGTTGCTCCGCTCAACGATCCGGAAACGGCCCATTGCGTCAAGGCCGAACGTGCCTTCTCACGTGCCCTGGGCGGTTCCTGCCAGGTGCCGCTTGGCGGCTACGCGATCATCGAGAATGGCCAGCTCTGGCTGCGCGGCTTCGTTGCGACGGCCGATGGCAAGGAAATGATCAGCGCCGAATTGCGCGGCGATCCGGCCGATGACGAAGGCCTCGGCCTGCAACTGGCCCGCTTGCTGCGCGCCAAGGGCGCCGATGCCATCCTGGAAAAACTCGCCCACTGCAAATGAGTTTGAACGGCCCGCTGGCCGGTAAAACCATCGTGGTGACCCGGCCGCTGGCCCAAGCCGGGCCGCTGGCCGAAGCGATTGCGGCGGCTGGCGGTGAGCCGTTGATTTTCCCCCTGCTTGAAATCTCTCCGGCGCGCGATCCTCAGCCGCTCGCCGAGGCGGTGGCGTGTCTTGCCGATTACACGCTGGCGGTCTTCATCAGTCCTAACGCGGTCGACCACGCCTGGCCGGCCATTTCTGCAGCGGGCGGCTGGCCTGCCGGACTGATCCCCGCAGCGGTCGGGCAAGGCACGGTCAGGGCTTTGCTGGCGCATGGTGTCCGTGGCTGCGTTGCACCGACCGAACGATTCGATTCCGAAGCCTTGCTGGCTTTGCCTGCATTGGCCGAAGAGCGGGTGTCCGGTCGCCGGGTGGCCATCTTTCGCGGTGATGGCGGTCGTGAGTTGCTCGGCGATACGCTGCGCCAGCGGGGGGCAAAGGTCGATCTGGTCACCTGCTACTGCCGCTCCGGGCCGGGCGATGGTGTGGCCCCGCTGCTCGCCGCGTGGCGCGCCGGGAAGCTCGACGGCCTGACCGTTTCGAGCAGCGAAGGTTTGCGCTATCTATTTGATTTGCTTGACGGAGAAGGCCGCGATTTCCTGCGCGCCACCCCGCTTTTCGTCCCGCACCAGCGGATTGCCGACAATGCTCGCGCGCTGGGACTGAACCGGGTGATTCTGACCGATGCTGCCGATAGCGGCATTCTTGCCGGTTTACGTGCTTATAATTGGTCTGCATGAAGCCTGAAAACGAACTCCCCTCTTCTCCGACCGACATGTCCGTTCCCGTTCGCCCTTCTTCTTCCCGGCCAAGTCCGTGGTTGTTCATCGCCCTGGCGGCGCTGTTGCTGGCCGGCTGGCAGTGGATCGAAACCCGTCAGCAGCTGGATGCCGCCCGGCAGGAGATCAGTCAGCGTCTGGCCGCAGCCGATCTGGCCGAGAAGGAAGATCAGGGCGCACGCAAGCAAATGCAGGCTCAGCTGGAAACCATTCAGGCCCGGCTCGGTGCCGCCGATGCCCGGCTGACTGAATTCGGGACGCAGAATGCGGCGCTGCAGGCGTTCTATCAGGACATGGCGCGCAGCCGCGAAGAGGCGACCTTGCTTGAGGTTGAACAAGCCTTGACGCTGGCCGGCCAGCAATTGCAACTGGCCGCCAATGTGCCGGTGGCGATGCTGGCGCTGCAGACCGCCGACAGTCGTCTGGCCCGACTCGACCGTCCGCAATATTTGCCTTTGCGCAAGGCGGTCGCCAAGGATCTTGCCCGGCTGGCTGCCTTGCCGGTCGTTGATTTGCCCGGAATCAACCTGCAGCTTGAACAACAATTGCAGTTGGTCGACAAATTGCCGCTGGCCAGCCACGGTCGACCGCCGGAAACGGCAGGAAATGCCAAGCCGGCCCAGGTCTCAGGCTGGTGGCAGCAGACCGGCGATCAGGTCTGGCAACAGATCAAGGGGCTGGTCCGGATTCAGCGTTTTGATCGCGATGAGCCCATCCTGCTGGCGCCCGGTCAGTCGTTCTTCCTCCGCGAAAATCTCAAACTACGTTTGCTGAGTGCCCGTTTGGCCTTGCTGTCGCGCGATCAGCTCAGTTTCCGCAATGAACTGAAGGCGGTTCAGGATGCGCTGACGCGCCATTTTGTCAGTGATGACAAGTCCGTTCAGGCCAGCAGCCATGTCTTGCGCCAGATGGCCGGGGTCGAACTCAATACCGAGTTGCCGACCCTGAATGAAAGTCTGGCCGCCCTGCGTGCCTTGCGTCCGGCCAAGGAAAAGCGGTGAAGGGATTATTCTGGATTCTCGGGCTGTTTGCCGCAGCCGTTGCCCTGGCATTGGGGGCTCGCCTGAATGACGGCTATGTCTTGTTCGTCGTTTCTCCCTATCGGGCAGAAATTTCGCTCAATCTCTTCCTGCTTGTGCTGGCCCTGGCTTTTGCCGGCCTCTACATCGTACTGCGCAGCCTGGCATTGGCGCTTGGTTTGCCGAAGCGTGTGCGTGCCTATCGGGCGCGCCGGCAGAAAGAGCGTGCCGGGCTGGTTTTCCAGGATGCCGTGCGTCTGCTGTTCGAAGGGCGTTTCGGCCAGGCCTTGAAAAAAGCCGGCGAGGCCCACGCCGCCGGGACGGCGCCCGGTTTGTCGGCATTGATTGCGGCCCGCGCTGCCCAGCGCATGCGCGAGTCGCTCAAGCAACAGGGCTGGATGGAGCGGGCCAAAATCGACGATCCGCGCACCGAAGCGGCCACCTTGATGCTTGAAGCTGAAATGATGAATGAAGCGCGCCGTTTCGATGAGGCGCTGAATTCGCTGGAGCGTTTGCAGGCCAGGCAGGGCCGTCATATTGCGGCTTTGCGGCTTGAGTTGCGGGCACGCCAGGGGGCTGGCGACTGGGACGGTGTCGTCAAACTGGCTCGCCAGTTGAGCAAGCGCGATGCCTTGCCGGTTGAGGTGGTTAGCGAAATCCTGACCCAGGCGCATTTGGCCAATATCGCCCGCTGTGCGCTGGATACCGACAAGTTGAGCCATTATCTGCGTGCGCTGCCGGAGTCCGAGCGTGGCCGGCGTGTCGTTCTGGCCGCGGTCAAGGCACTGGCCGCTCAAGGGGCCGAGGCTGAGGCTCAAAAACTGATCGAAGCGGCGCTGGATGCCGGTCACAATGCCACCTGGCACTCGGCCTTGGTGGTGGTTTACGGCCGCCTCGGTGGCGGTCACCAGACGGCGCGGATTGCCCGGGCTGAAGCCTGGCTCGCTCAACACCCCGATGATGCCGGATTGCTCATGGCGCTGGGCCGGATGTGCATCCGTCAGCGTTTGTGGGGCAAGGCGCAAAGTTATCTGGAAGCCTCGCTGTCGGTTGAGGAAACCCAGGAAGGACATCTTGAACTGGCGCGTCTGTGCGACCAGCTTGAGCGTACGGAAGAAGCCAATAAACACTATCGGGCCAGCGCCAGTCTCGACGGACGCTAGGCACCACGACAAAACGGAGCGAGGGGACAAATGCTGAATATCGACATGCGCAAGATTTACAATTTTTACCCCATCGAGCCGACGCCCGATCCGGCCGCTTTGCCGACGGGGGGTGACCTGTACTACGAGTGCATGGATTGCTCGGTGATCGTCAATTCCGTTCCGCACATCAAGGCGGCCTGTGCCTGCGGCAATCTTGAAGGTGGCGGCGGCAAGATGGGCGTAAAAAACCCGGAGCGCGTCCGGGTCGTGCGCGGCAAGCTGAAGTAAGGCTGCGCGGAGCGCCGAGCATCCCGTTGCTGCGAGCAGCGGGATGCTCCATTTTCCTGGTTTTTTCGGTTATACGGCCCAGTCCTGCGGTTTGAGGAAGGTTTCGTAAAGCTCGGATTCTGGCGTGCCGGCTTCCGGTTGCCAGTCGTAGCGCCATTTGACGATGGGCGGGAGTGACATCAGGATGGATTCTGTGCGTCCGCCGGATTGCAGTCCGAATAGCGTACCGCGATCCCAGACCAGGTTGAATTCGACGTAACGACCGCGGCGATAAGCCTGGAAGTCGCGCTCGCGTTCGCCGTAGGGCGTTTCACGGCGCTTGGCCAGGACCGGCAGATAAGCCTGGGTAAAGGCATTGCCGACTGCCTGGGTCAGGTCGAAGCAGCGCTCGAAGCCCCCTTCGCTCAGATCATCGTAGAAGATCCCGCCGACGCCACGTGGCTCGTTGCGGTGCTTGAGGAAGAAGTACTCATCGCACCATTTCTTGTATTTCGGGTAAACGCTTTCACCGAATGGTGTCAGTGCGTCCTTGCAGGTCTGGTGAAAATGGGCCACATCTTCGCGTTGACCGTAGTAAGGCGTCATGTCCATGCCGCCGCCGAACCACCAGACATCTTCTTCGCCTTCCTTGCGCGCCACGAAGCAACGGACATTCATGTGGGCCGTCGGGCAATACGGATTGCGTGGATGCAGCACCAGCGAGACGCCCATTGCCTCCCAGGCGCGTCCGGCCAACTGGGGTCGTACGGCGGTGGCCGAGGCCGGCAGCGATTGACCGGTGACGTGCGAGAAATTGACCCCGCCGCGTTCGAAGAAATCACCTTCCTCGATCAGTCGTGAAATACCGCCACCGCCTTCGGGGCGATCCCAGGAATCGGTGCGGAAGGCTTGGCCGTCAAAGGCTTCAAGCTGGCTGACGATACGGCTTTGCAGGCCGGTAAAGAATGTTTTCAGGGTGTCTGTCGGGATCATGTTTTTTGCTTTGAGTTGTTGCTGGAGTATTCGTTGTTCTGGCGGTAAACCGAGTAGCGGTTACGACCATCCGCCTTGGCGCGATACATCGCAATGTCCGCCTGGCTCAGCAGTTGGCTGGCCGACAGCATGTCATCGGTGGCTGTGCCGACAAAGGCAATGCCGATCGAAACGCCGATCCGGATTGCCAGATCATCGATCCGCACGGGTTTTCCTGTCGCGGCGATACAGGCTTCGGCAATCCGTTCTGCCGCATCGCGCGGTGCTTCGCAGTCGCTGACCAGGATCAGGAATTCGTCGCCGCCCAGGCGGGCAACGGTATCCACTTCACGAACGCAACCCTGAAGTCGGCGCGCGACTTCTGTCAGCAACAGATCGCCGACCTGGTGTCCGTGCTGGTCATTAACCGGCTTGAATCCATCAAGGTCGAGAAACAGGAGCGCCAGACCACGGCCGCTACGGCGTATCCGCTGCAATTCCTTGTCCAGCCGGTCATTGATCAGCAGACGGTTGGGCAGGCCGGTCAAGGGGTCGTGGTGAGCCATTTCAGCCAGCCGTCGCTCCTGTTCGAGCAGCTTTTCCTGGAGACGGTTGAAGCTGCTGGTGACATCACCAACTTCATCCTGGTATTCGCTGAACAGCGGTTGCATCGGCCGGGTGCCTTCCGACATGTCATGCAACTCCTTGGCCAGGCGACCCAGGGGCGCCAGCAGGTGGTTCAGGGCGGCCAGCAGCAGAATGATGATCGGCAAGGAGAGCAGGCCGGCAATCAACAAAGTGTTGCGGACGCTGTTCCAGACCGGGGCAAAGGCTTCGCTGGTTGGGCAGCGGGCGATCAGGAGCCAGCCGGTTTGTGGGATTTCGACGGTGGCGATCAGCTCGTTGATATTGTCACTATTGCGGACAATGTCGATCCCGCGGACACCGGCCAGGGCCCGGTCCAGTGCCAGGTCATGGCCGGCCTCGGGCAGTGGGCGCGATGATTTGCCCGGGTCCGAGGTCAGTGCGTAGCTGTGGTGGCGGGGAGAGATGAGTTGATAGCTGCCGGTCTTGCCGGGGGCCGTGCCCTGGATCAGGTCCAGGAAGCCGGGGCTGGTCAGTGGCGTGACCCCCGCCATGAGGGCGAGCAACTGCTGGTTGTCGTCGAGGATGGGGATGGCGATCACGATCGCCGGTTGTTGTGTGGCTCGGGCAACCAGCGGTTTGCTGAAGGTGGCGCGGCGTGTCGTCGTGGCGCTGATGAACCAGTCGCGGTCGACGAATGATTTAGGGCGACTTTCGAGACGCGGGCTGTCAGCCAGTACAGCACCACCATCCGCAGGTACGATCATCAGACCGGTCGGGAAAAGGGTGTGGATGGCTTTGCGATCATCCAGCCAATCCTGCAATTCCTTCGGCTTGGCGAGCAGGTGATGCGGCAGGTTGTCTGCCACACGCTTGAGACTGTCCATCCGCAGCGCCAGTTTGCTGTCGATGTCGCGGGCAATGTAGTTGGCTGTTGTCAGCTGCTGTTTGAACAGCATGGCCTGCATTTCATCGTACAGAATGCGGGCAACGAAAAAGGTGGTCAGGCCGATGCCGACCAGGAACAACAGACCGGCCACGGCAGCAATGCGAGTTCTCAAACTGCTGCCGAGGCGCGGCCACATGGCGTACGGGCTCTAGCGGGCAACCGCCCGGTAGCCGATATCCTTGCGGAATTGCATGCCATCAAACTGGATCTGGACGGCCGATTCATAGGCCAGTTTCTGGGCCAGTTTGACGTTTTCGCCGAGAGCGGTGACGCACAGGACACGCCCGCCGCTGGTGACGACCTTGCCATCCTGTTCAGCCGTGCCGGCGTGGAAAACGTGAGCATCCTCGCCGAAGCTGTTGCCCGCCGGCAGACCGTGGATCGCATCACCCTTGCGCGGCGTTTCCGGGTAATTGGCGGCCGCCAGAACGACACCCAGCGCAATGCGACGGTCCCATTCCGCTTCGACCTGGTCGAGCGTGCCATTGATGCCGTTTTCGATCAGATGAACGAAGTCTGACTTCAGGCGCATCAGGATCGGCTGGGTTTCCGGGTCGCCCATGCGGCAGTTGAATTCCAGCGTCTTGACGCTGCCATCCTTGCCGATCATCAGGCCGGCGTAGAGGAAACCGGTGTACTGGATGCCGTCGGCCGCCATGCCGCGTACGGTCGGCAGGATGATTTCGCGCATCGCCTTGGCGTGCACTTCCGGCGTCACGCACGGCGCCGGCGAATAGGCTCCCATGCCGCCGGTATTCGGGCCCTGGTCGCCGTCGAAGATACGCTTGTGGTCCTGGCTGGACGCCAGGGCGAGCACATTCTTGCCGTCGACCATGACAATGAAGCTGGCCTCTTCGCCATCGAGGAATTCCTCGATCACGACGCGGGCCCCGGCTTCTCCCAGCTTGTTGCCGGACAGCATGTCGTCGATTGCGGCGTGGGCTTCTTCGAGGCTCATCGCCACGACAACGCCCTTGCCGGCAGCCAGGCCATCAGCCTTGATGACGATAGGCGCACCTTGCTGGTCGATGTAGGCGTGGGCTTCGGCCGCATCCGTGAAGGTGCCGAAACCGGCCGTCGGAATGTTGTGGCGTGCCATGAAACGCTTGGCGAAATCCTTGGAGGATTCGAGTTGGGCGGCTTCCTTGGTCGGGCCGAAGATTTTCAGGCCACGCGCCCGGAAAATGTTTACCACGCCGGCGGCCAGCGGGGCTTCCGGGCCGACCAGCGTGAGGTGCACATTGTTCTGCTCGGCGAAATCAGCCAGCGCCACCGGGTCGGTGATGTTGATGTTTTCCAGTTCATGCTCGCGTGCCGTACCGGCATTGCCCGGTGCGACATAAACCTTTTGCATGCCCGCTGTCTGGGCCAGGCGCCAGGCCATGGCGTGCTCGCGGCCGCCGGAACCGATTACCAGTAGTTTCATGGCTGATCTCTTTGGGACTGTTTTTATTAATGACGGAAGTGGCGGGCGCCGGTGAAGACCATGGCCAGGCCATGTTCATCGGCTGCGGCGATGACTTCCTCGTCGCGCATCGAACCGCCCGGCTGGATGACCGCCTTGGCACCGGCTTCGGCCAGTACATCGACGCCGTCGCGGAACGGGAAGAAAGCATCCGACGCGACGACCGAGCCTTGCAGCGATAGGCCGGCGTGCTGGGCCTTGATGCTGGCAATCTTGGTCGAGTCGACACGGCTCATCTGGCCGGCACCGACGCCGAGCGTCATGCCGCCGCCACAGAAAACGATGGCATTGGATTTGACGAACTTGGCGATGCGCTCGGCGAACAGCAGGTCTTCGATCTGCTGGGCGGTTGGCTGGACCTTGGTGACGATCTTCAGGCCGGAAGCCTGAGCCGTGAAGTTGTCTGCGGTTTGAACCAGCAGGCCACCGCCAACGCGCTTCAATTCGAGCTTGTTGAGGTCACGCGCCATCGGCACGATCAGGACGCGCAGGTTCTGCTTGGCGGCGAGGGCGGCCAGGGCTTCCGGGGTGAAGAACGGGGCAATCAATACCTCGACGAAGTGCTTGCGCTCGCTCATCGCGTTGACGACATCGATGCCGACTTCACCGTTGAAGGCGATGATGCCGCCGAAGGCCGAGGTCGAATCGGTCTTGAAGGATTTCTCGTAGGCGCCGAGCAGCGTGCCGTCGATGGCGACGCCACACGGGTTGGCATGCTTGACGATGACGCAGGCCGGGACGTCGAAGGACTTGACGCATTCCCAGGCCGCATCGGAGTCGGCGATGTTGTTGTAGGACAGTTCCTTGCCCTGCACCTGGGTGTAGTTGGCAATCGCACCTGGCAGGCGCTCGGTGTCGCGGTAGAACGCCGCGCTCTGATGCGAATTTTCACCGTAGCGCAGGATTTCGGTGCGGTCGAAAGCCAGTTGCAGCTTGGCCGGGAAGATGGCCGGTACCGGTGCGGCGGCGGCCGGCTGGGCTTCGGCGCCTTCGTCGAGACCGGTCAGCCAGTTGGCGATCATGCTGTCGTAGCGGGCGGTGTGCGTGAACGCCTTCTTGGCCAGGCCGAAACGCGTGGCAAGCTGCAGGGCGCCGGCATTGGCCTTCATTTCGGCGAGCAGCGGCTGGTAGTCGGCCGGATCGGTGACGATCGCGACGCCGGCGTAGTTCTTGGCCGAGGAGCGGACCATGGCCGGGCCGCCGATATCGATGTTCTCGATGGCGTCTTCCAGCGTCACGCCGGCCTTGGCGATGGTCGCGGCAAATGGGTAGAGATTGACGCAAACCAGGTCGATCATCGGGATGCCGTGGGCTTCGATGGTCGCCATGTGCTCGGCCAGATCGCGACGGGCCAGGATGCCGCCGTGCACCTTCGGGTGCAGCGTCTTGACGCGGCCGTCGAGCATTTCCGGGAAGCCGGTGTAGTCACCGATCTCTGTCACGGTCAACCCGGCATCGCGCAGCATTTTGGCGGTACCGCCGGTAGACAGCAGCTTGACGCCCTGGGCGGCGAGGCCTTGGGCAAATTCGAGAACGCCGGTCTTGTCGGAGACCGAAATCAGGGCTTGTTTGATGGTCATGGCGATTTACAGAAGTTGATGTTCGGTGAGTTTCTTGCGCAGCGTATTGCGGTTGATGCCAAGCATCTCCGCTGCCAGTGTCTGATTGCTGCCCGCTTTGGCGAGAACGACTTCGAGCATGGGCCGTTCAACGCTTTTCAGCACCATGTCGTAGATTGCGCAGGGTTTTTCGCCATCGAGATCGCGAAAATATTGCTCGAGTGCCCCCAGCACGCAAGCAGAAATATCTTGTTGTTGGCTCATGCTGCCAACGCCTCCTCTGTGTATTTCAAATGTTGATGCTCTGCCGCCAGACGGCAGAAAAAGTCGTTTACTGCCTGCATCTGTTGATCGATGCTCGGCAGGACGTTCATTTCCTTGCGGAAGGCCGCCGAGCCGACCAGCCCCTTGGTGTACCAGGAGATGTGTTTGCGGGCGACCTTGAAACCCGTTTCCGGGCCGTAAAAATCGTAGAGATCAACCAGGTGAGCCTTGAGGATCTCGTGAATTTCGGTGACTTCGGCCGGCGGCAGGTGTTCGCCGGTTTTCAGGAAATGTTCGATTTCGCGGAACAGCCAGGGGCGGCCCTGGGCGGCGCGACCGATCATCACGCCGTCGGCCCCGGTCACGTCGAGGACGTGTTTGGCTTTTTCCGGCGTCGTGATGTCGCCATTGGCGATGACGGGAATCCTGATCAATGTTTTGACCATGGCGATGGTGTCGTACTCGGCCTCGCCGGTGTATTGCTGGCAGCGCGTCCGGCCGTGGATGGCAACGGCGCGTACGCCGGCCGATTCGGCAATGCGCGCGATGGTCGGCGCATTGCGGTTGGCCAGGTTCCAGCCGGTGCGGAATTTGAGCGTGACCGGCGTATCGGGAATGGCGCCGACGACGGCATCGAGAATCTTGCCGACCAGTTCCTCATCCTGCATCAAGGCCGAGCCGGCCATCACGTTGCAGACCTTCTTGGCCGGGCAACCCATGTTGATGTCGATGATCTGGGCGCCGTTGTCCACGTTGTGGCGGGCGGCTTCGGCCATCATTTTCGGATCGGCACCGGCGATCTGCACGGAGATCGGTGCGACCTCGCCGGTATGGTTGGCACGGCGCAAGGTCTTGGCGCTGCCGTACAGCAGCGAATTCGACGTGACCATTTCGGAAACAGCCAGTCCGGCGCCCATTTTCTTGCACAACTGGCGGAAGGGACGATCCGTCACGCCGGCCATCGGCGCGACGAACAGGTTGTTGCGAAGGTTGAAGCCGACAAATTCCATGGGCGCAAAAAGACCGGGCAGGGTGTTTCGGGAAGAGGCGGATTGTACCTCAGTAGCCGCCTAAAAAATAGTCAAATCGGGCGAAAAGGCCATTTTCCAGGCGCCCCATTCTGGTGCTTAATGGCCTTTCAAGGCGTAGATGCCGGGGGCGTTTCGCCAATAACCTTTGTAGTCCATGCCGCAGCCAAAAAGAAAGCGATCCGGGATGTCGAGACCGGTGAAATCGGCCCGCATGCCGGGCGTGGCCTTGCGTGTGTGATCCTTGTGCACGAGTACCGCGGTCAACACGCGGGCGGCGCCTTCTTCGCGCAGATGCTGGCAGATCGCCTTGAGCGTGTGGCCTTCGTCGAGAATGTCATCGACGACCAGCACCGTACGGCCCTTGATTTCCTGGGTCGGACGAACGCGCCAGTCGAGCAGGCTGTTGCCTTCCAGTTGATGGCCGTAGCGGGTGGCGTGCAGGTAGGAGATTTCGAGCGGGAAATCGAGGCGGGCGAGCAGGCGGCCGGCAATGATCAGGCCGCCGTTCATCACGGTGTAGACCAGTGGGTTGGTGTCGGCCAGTTCAGCGGTGATGGCGCTGGCCATCTGGTCGAGTGCGTTGTTGACTTGTTCCGGGCTGGCCAGGCAGTCGGCTTCGGCCATGGCACGGCGGATTTCTTCGAGATGGGTGGTCATGTTCAGTGTCCGGCAAAATCACATACGGTAAAAATCGGCAAGCCGGCGGCTTTGAGCAGCGCCGAGCCGCCCAGTTCGGGCAGGTCCACGATGGCGGCCGCTTCAACGATGGTTGCATCGAGGCGTTGCAGCAGTCGGGCGGCCGCCATCATTGTGCCGCCGGTGGCGATCAGGTCGTCGATCAACAGGACGCGTTGGCCGGGTTGGACGGCATCGGTATGAATTTCGACCGTCGCATTGCCGTATTCGAGTTCATATTCTTCGGACACGGTGGTGAACGGCAGCTTGCCCTTCTTGCGGACCGGAATGAAGCCACGATTTAGTTGATGGGCAACGACGCTGCCGAGAATGAAGCCACGGGCATCGATGCCGGCGACCAGATCGATATCGGCATTCATGTAACGCAGTACGAAGGCTTCGACCAGAACGCGAAAGGCGCGCGGGTCCTGCAGCAAGGGAGTGATGTCGCGGAACTGGACGCCGGGGCTGGGCCAGTCGGCTACGGTGCGGATGCGCTGGCGCAGGAAGGCGGTGTCGAACAGGGGATCGGTGTGCATGAAGTGGGTCTTAGAGGAGCGCAAATTTGGCAATGAAGGCAGCGGCAATCAGCGCAACCGTCGGTGAAACATCATGTCTGCGGCCGGCGAGTACTTTGATGGCGACATAGGAAATGAAGCCAAACGCAATGCCGTGGGCAATCGAGAACGTGAAGGGAATAGTGATCGCGGTGACGACGGCCGGCGTGGCTTCGGTCAGGTCGTCCCATTCGATTTCAGCCAGTCCGCGCGACATCAGGATGGCGACGTAGCACAGCGCCGGGGCCGTCGCGTAGGCCGGGACCGTGCTGGCCAGCGGGGCAAAGATGACGGCGGCCAGGAACAGCAGGGCGACGACGACGGCGGTCAGCCCGGTGCGACCACCGGCTGCGGTGCCCGCCGCCGATTCGATGTAGGCGGTGGTGGACGAGGTGCCCAGGCAAGCGCCGGCGGTGATCGCCAGCGAGTCGGCGAGCAAGGCTTTTTTCAGGCGCGGCAGGCGGCCGTTCTGGTCGAGCAGGCCGGCCCGGTGGCAAACACCGATCAGCGTGCCGGAGGCATCGAACAGTTCGACCATGAAGAAGGTCAGGACAACCGCCAGCAGGCCGGCATTGAGTGCGCCGGCCAGGTCCATCTGCAGGAAGGTCGGGGCCAGTGACGGTGGTGCGGCGACGACACCGTGGAATTCGCTGAGGCCCAGGGCGGCGGATACCGAGGTGACGGCGAGAATGGCAATGATGATGGCGCCCGGTACCTTGCGGTACTCCAGTGCAACGATCAGCATGAAGCCGGCCGAGGCGAGCAGCGGTCCCGGCGTATGCAAATCGCCCAGGGTGAGCAAGGTGGCTGGATGGGCCGTGATCAGGCCGGCATTTTTCAGGCCGATGATTGCCAGGAAGAGGCCGATGCCGGCTGAAATCGAATATTTCAGCGAGGTTGGAATGGCATTGACGATCCATTCGCGAACCTTGAACAGGCTGATGGTGATGAACAGCATCCCGGAAATGAATACTGCGCCCAGGGCGGTCTGCCAAGTGTAGCCCATACCTTGCACCACGGTGAACGCAAAATAGGCGTTCAATCCCATGGCCGGCGCCAGGGCTACCGGGTAGTTGGCGTACAGCCCCATGATGCCGGAGCCGATGGCGGCGGCCAGGCAGGTGGCAACGAAAACGGCGTCTTTCGGCATGCCGGCCGCGGACAGGATGTCCGGATTGACGAAGACGATGTAAGCCATGGTCAGGAAGGTGGTCAGGCCGGCGAGTAGCTCGGTACGGACCGTGGTGCCATGAGCCTTGAGCTGGAACAGGCGTTCAAGCATGGGGGGGTGCTCCGCGGAGAAAGCGGCGAATTTTACCAAGAGTTGGGCCGCTTGGCCGGTTGCCGTGTTGGCTCGGGGACGGCTAGATACAGAAAGCGGCGGTCAGGAGCAGGGCAAACAACAGCTGGAGTCCGGCACTGGCGGCCAGTATCTGGTTGAACACCGGACCGGGTGCCTCGTTGCGGAAACGCTGGGCGAGCCGCAGGGCGAGTGGCAGGGAGAGTGCCGGCAGCAGCGCCTGCCAGCCGAGTTCCCGGCTCAGCAGCGGCAGCAGGATGTACGGCAGCAGCATTTCGGCCAGATAAACCTGCTGCGTGGCCGGGCGGCCAAGGTGCACGGCCAGCGTGTTTTTGCCGTTGCTGGCGTCGCCGTCGAGATCACGATAATTGTTCACCGTGATCACCGCTGCCGCATGCAGCCCGACCAGGCTGGCCGCAATCAGTGTCGCAGTGCTCAGGCTCATGGTTTGCAGGTAGTAGCTGCCACCGACGGCGATCAGGCCGAAAAAGACAAAAACGAAGATTTCGCCGAGTGGACCGTAGGCAATCGGTTTCGGTCCGCCGGTGTAGGCCCAGCCGGCTGCCAGCGAAGCCAGGCCGATGGCGATGATCGGCCAGCCGCCGTGCACGACCAGGTAAATGCCGCACAGGAAGGCCAGGGCAAAGCTGAGCCAGGCGCCGGCCTTGACCTTGCCCGCCGTCAGCCAGCCTTCCGCGGTGGCGCGTCTGGGGCCGAGGCGTTCCGGTGTGTCGGTGCCGCGCAGGAAGTCGCCGACATCGTTGAACAGATTGGTGCCGATCTGGATGAATGCTGCCCCGCATGCCGCGGCGAGTAGCGGCAACCAGAGCAGCACGCCGGTGTCGTGCCAGGCGATTGCTGTCCCGACCAGCACCGGCGACAGCGATACGGAGAGTGTCTTCGGGCGGCAGGCGAGAAACCAGGCGGTGCTTGTTTTCATGTCTTGCGGGGCGGGTGGCAGGTCGGGCACTTTAAGCGATGGCCGGTACATCCGGCTTTGGGCTGGATCAAGGCCAGGCGCGGGCGCCCCAGATCATGCGCTTGGCGACGAAGTGGCGGGCCGGCGGGAAAACGTCGAGCGCCAGCAAACCGAGGCCGCGGACCAGTTTGAGCGGCGCGGAGTCGTTCGAGAAGGTACGTACGATCCGGTCGGTGAAGAAGGCGCTGCCTTGTCGGTCGAGTTGGCGCTGGGCGGCATAGTCGTGCAGGCTTTGGCGCCAGTCGGCTGCCGATTCGGTTTTTTCGCGGTCGACGCCGTTTTTGAGCAGGATTTCAGCCAGTTGCCAGGCGTCGCGGATGCCCAGGTTGAATCCCTGGCCGGAAACCGGGTGCAGCGTCTGGGCGGCATTGCCGATCCAGATTTCGTTGCCCTTGACCAGCGGATCGCGCAGGCGCAGGGCGAGCGGAAAGCGGCTGCGCCGGCCGGGCTGGCTGAATGTCATGCGCTGGCCGAATTGTTGCTGCAGGGCGGCAATGAAATCTGCGTCGTTCATGTTCATCACCGCGTCGGCCTTGTCGGGCGGCAGGGTGAATACGATGGAGTATTCGTTGCCCAACGGCAGCAGGGCGAGCGGGCCGTCCGGCGTGAAGCGCTCCCAAGCGCGCCGGTTGTGGCCGGGCGTCGGGGTGATCTCGCAAATGACGGCGTGCTGGACGTAGTCGCTGACCTTGACGGCCGGATCGTCGCCCGGCGTGCCTTCGGCGTGTACCAGCAGTCGGGTGCTGATCGTACGCAGTTGCCCGGCGTGGCGCAGCGTGACGGTGACTCGATCGTCGCCGGGTGTGATCTCGAGAATTTCTGCTTCCGCCAGCACCGCGTTGCTGGTCAGGTTGGCGGCCAGCGCATTGGCCAGGTCGCTGTAGCGAACGACGTAGCCGAGCGCCGGCAGGGCGTAGTCGCTGCGGTCGATCAGCGTGCGACCAAAACCGTCCTTCTGCGAGACGTGAATGGTTTCGATCGGCGTCGCGGCGCGGTTTGGCCAGCTATTGATCTGTTCGAGCAACTGGCGGGCGCCGTGCGACAGGGCGAGGGCGCGCGGGTCGCTTGGCGGGGCGTGTTGCGCCCCAAGGGAACTTCCTGCCGGGTGCGGTCGACGGTCCAGAAGCAGCGATTTCCGGCTACCGGCGGCGAGTGCCAGATGCAGCGTCATGCCGACCGGGCCGGCGCCGACGATCAGGATATCGACTTGGTCAACGGAGGCTTCAGTCATGGCGCATCACTTCCTCTATTTCGGCCACCGTCTTCGGTGCCGTGGTGAAGATGTCGCAACCGGTTTCGGTGACGCGCACATCGTCCTCGATGCGAATGCCGATGCCGGCCAGTGCCGGCGGAATGTCGGCGCCGGGGCGGATGTAGAGGCCCGGTTCGACGGTCAGCGTCATGCCGGGTTGTAGCTTGGTCCATTCATCGCCGACCTTGTATTCACCAGCGTCGTGCACGTCGAGGCCGAGCCAGTGGCCGGTGCGGTGCATGTAGAAACGCTTGTAGTCGCCCTTGTCGATCAGGTTGTCGAGATCGCCGCTGAGCAGCTTGAGGTCGATCAGGCCTTGCGTCAGCACGCGCACGGCGGCGTCGTGAGCTTCCATGAAATGACGGCCGGGCGCCGTGGCGGCGAAGGCGGCATCCTGCGCAGCGAGGACGATTTCGTAAACGTCCTTCTGCGCTGCATTGAAACGGCCGTTGACCGGGAACGTACGGGTGATGTCGGCGGCGTAGCCCTCAACCTCGCAGCCGGCGTCGATCAGTACCAGCGTGTGGTCGTTGAGCAGTTTGTTGTTCTCGACGTAGTGCAGTACGCAGGCGTTGGCGCCGCCGGCGACGATGGGCGTGTAGGCATGAGCGTCGGCACCGCGCTTGCGGAATTCGTAGCTCAGCTCGGCTTCGAGTTCGTACTCGGCCATGCCGGGTCGGCAGGCGCGCATGGCGCGGGCGTGGCCGGCGCTGGCGATGTCGGCCGAGCGTTGCTGGATGTCGGCTTCGGCGCTGTCCTTGATCAGGCGCATGGCATCGAGTTCGTGGCGCAGGTCGTGGATGGCGCGCGGCGCGCGTTTGCCGGCGCGGGTCTGGGCGCGCACTTCGTTCAAGGCCTTGGCGATGCGCGTATCCCAGGCGGCATCGTGGCCGATGGCGTGCCACAGCGTGTCGCGGTCGACGAGCAATTCGGCCAGTTTCTTGTCGAGTTGTTCGATGGGATAGGCGGCATCGAAGCCAAAAGCGACTTTGGCCGCTTTCGGGCCGTAACGGTAACCGTCCCAGATTTCGCGCTCTTCGTGCTTTTCGCGGCAGAACAGGATGGACTTGGGTTTCTTGCCGCCGACCAGCACAACCACCGCTTCCGGTTCCGGAAAGCCGGCCAGGTACCAGAAATAGCTGTCGAAGCGGAAGGGGTGGTGCGCGTCGCGGTTGCGGATGACTTCCGGTGCGGTCGGCACGATGGCGACGCCGTCGCCTATGGTTTTCAGCAGGCGCTTGCGGCGGGCGAGAAAGTGGGTGTGGCTCATGCGTTTTTGAGTTCCTGATCCAGTTCCGCAAGGCGCTGCGGCGTACCTACGTCGACCCAGCGACCGGTGTGGTGTTCCCCGGTCAAGGTGCCGGCGGCGATGGCGGCGTCGAGCAGCGGACGAAGTTTCATGACCGTGCCAGATTGAACGCCCGCGAAGAAGGATGGCGAAAAGACGCCAATGCCAGCGTAGGTGAGTGTTTGCTTACCGTTGGCGTAAATGACGCGCTCGCCGTCCAGGCTGAAGTCGCCGGTGGTGTGGTGGGCTGGGTTGGCAACCATCACCAGATGGGCGGTTTTTGCGGTCAACTGCCTGGCGCGATTGAAATCCCAGTCGCAATAAACGTCGCCATTGACCACGAGAAATGGCTGCTCGTCGAGCAGTGGCAGTGCGGTGGCGATGCCGCCGGCGGTTTCCAGCGCGCCCGGCGGTTCAGGTGAGTACTGGATGTTCAGCCCCCATGACGCACCATCGCCCAGCGTTTGCTCGATTTGTGCGCCGAGATGGGCGTGATTGATCGCGATCTCCTTGAAACCGGCTGCCGCAAGTCGTTCCAGGTGCCAAACGATGAGCGGCTTGCCGCCGGCCTGAAGCAATGGCTTGGGCGTGTGGTCGGTCAGCGGACGCATGCGCTCGCCGCGCCCGGCGGCCAGGATGAAGGCTTTCATGGCAGCTTTCCGCTTAGCGGCGATAGCCGATCTGGTCGGTGTTGCCTTCCAGTTTGTCGAGCAGGTTGAGCAAGGGCTTCAGGGCGACGTAGCGACCGGCGGTCTTGCGCGCGTAGTTCATGAAGCGCGGCAGGTCTTCGCTGTATTTTTCCTTGCCGTCGCGATATTTCAGGCGGCAGAAGATGCCGAGCACCTTGAGGTGGCGTTGCAGCCCCATCAGTTCGTAGTCGCGCCAGAAATCGCCGAAATCGGCGCGCACTGGCAGGCCGGCGGCGCGGGCTTTTTCCCAGTAGCGGACGACCCAGTCGATTTCCTGCTCTTCTTCCCACGAAATGAAAGCATCGCGGAAGAGGGAGACGACGTCATAGCTGATCGGCCCCATCACGGCATCCTGGAAGTCGATGATGCCCGGCGTCAAGCGGGCCTCGCTCTCGACGATCATCAGGTTGCGCGGCATGAAGTCGCGATGGACGAAAACCTTGGGCTGGGCCAGCGCCGAGTTGATCAGGAACTTGAAGGTCCGGTCGAGCATCAGCTTTTCGCTGTCGTCGAGTTGCACGCCGAGGTGGCGGCCGATGAACCATTCCGGGAAAAGGTCGAGTTCGCGGCGCAACAGTGTGGCGTCATAGGGCGGCAGGGTGCTGGCCTTGCTTGATAGTTGCCATTTGACCAGCACATCGAGGACCGGACGAACCAGCATGTCGGCCATCGACAGGTCGGCGTTCAGTGCGTCGAGGTAGCCGATGCGGCCGAGGTCGGTGAGCACCAGGAAACCGTTGTCGAGATCCTTGTCGAGGATGCGCGGGGCGGCCAGTTCGGCCTTGGCGAGCAGGCCGGCAACGTGGATGAAGGGTTTGCAGTCCTCTTTTTCAGGCGGGGCGTCCATCAGGATGCGCGTGCTGCCATCCGGCCAGGTCAGCCGGAAATAGCGGCGAAAACTGGCATCGGCAGAGGCCGGAGTGATTTGGACGGTCTGGCCGGGGAAGCGACTGGCGACCCAGTCTGTAACAAGTTGATCGCGCGACATCGGATGGGAGTGGGTTCGTTGTAAAATGCCACGATTTTAACACTCGGGTTCCGGGTCTTCCGGTATTGCCCCTCATCTGATCGACTCAATGACCGGATTTTCCCGTCGCCCGCTCGCTGTCATCGTCTGCTGCCTGTTTGCCGGCATGCAGGTGAGCCACGCTGCCATCGACCCGCTGCGCTTGCCGCTGCCGGTCAAGGGGGAGAGCAATTTGCTGCCTGCGGCTGCGTCGACCGCAGTCATCGAGCTGGCGGCGAATGACACTCCGGTCCGCTTGCGGGTCGAGCGCAAGTTCAACGTGCTGGGCAAGAAAAAGGCGCCGCTGCTGCCCGGTATCGGGGTCGATCATCCGGTCGAGTTGAAAAAAGGCGATGCTTATCCGCTCTTCATCGTGGCCGATAATATTGAAGGCCAGGTCGATGACGTGACTGATGCCAGCGGTGAGGTGGTGCTGCGCAAGGCCGGCACCGAAGTATTTGCCGACAAGGTGATTTACTGGCCGCTTGAGGATGAGGTGGATGCCACCGGGCAGGTTCGTCTGCTGCAGGAAGGGATGGAAGTCGATACGCCGCATCTGCGGATGAAGCTTTCCGAACAGATCGGCTTTGCCGAAAAGGCCGACTATCACATCGTCAAGGAAGTGACGAGCCGCTTCTACCGGACGCAGCAAACGATCATCACCGTGGCTTCGGCCAATTCAACGGTAGTGACCGGCGCGCCGATGATGCTCAATGTGCCGAACAGCTATGGTTTGCCGACGACTGCGCCGACGCGTCGTCCTTCAGAGGCGAGCGGGCGTGCCGAACGGGCTGATTTCGAAGGCGAGAATCATATTCGCCTGACGAATACGACATATTCGACCTGCAAGCCGGGCGATCAGGACTGGTACTTGCGCGCCTCGGAAATGTTCCTCGATTACGACCGGGATGTCGGTGATGCAACCCATGCCTCCGTCTGGTTCAAGGATGTGCCGATTTTCTATGCGCCGCTGGCCTCTTTCTCGTTGAATCATGGGCGTCATTCGGGGTTCCTGCATCCCTTTTTCTCGACGTCGACCAAAAACGGCCTCGATGTCACGGCGCCGTATTACTGGAGCATCGCTCCCAATTACGATGCCACGCTGAATCCGCGTTACATGACCAAGCGCGGTTTCCAGCTGGGGGCCGAAGCGCGTTATCTCGACTACAACTACAACGGGATGACCCGTCTGGAGTATGTGCCGCACGACGAGATTGAAAAACGCGAACGCTACGCTTACAACATCCAGCATCAACACAATCTGGGGCGCGGCTTCACATCGACGATCAACTGGAATGGCGTTTCGGACGACCATTACTGGGAAGATATGTCTTCCCGCCTGTTGCAGACTTCTCAGACACAACTGGCCAAGCAGGTTGCCATCGGCTATTCGCCAGCGCCGTGGTTGAGTACCAGCATGCAGGTCTTGCGTTACCAGACCTTGCAGACGGACCCGACCAACATCATCGCTCGCCCCTACTTCCTCGAACCGCAGCTGAATCTCGTCGGTTACAAGGCCAATGTGCTGAAAACCGACCTCAGCGTGATCGGCCAGTATTCGCATTTCATCCACCCGGAAAAGGTCAACGGACAGCGCATGGTGCTCTATCCGCAGGTTTCCCTGCCGATTGTCCACCCCGCCTTCCAGATCACCCCGAAGATAGGCGTGCATGCGACCCAGTATTCGCTGGGTAACCAGGTCAACGGCGAGCCGACCAGCATGAGTCGCACGCTGCCGATTGTGTCGCTCGACTCGTCGGTCATTTTCGAACGTGAAAGCAACTGGCTCGACCGTGATTACATCCAGACGCTGGAGCCGCGCCTTTACTATCTGAATATTCCGTACAAGGACCAGAGCAAGATTCCGGTTTTCGACTCCGGCCTGACCGACTTCAATTTTGCCCAGATGTTTGCTGAAAACCGTTACAGCGGTTTTGACCGGATCAATGACGCGAACCAGCTGACGGCCGCATTGACGACGCGCCTGCTCGATGCCAATACCGGTGTCGAGCGTTTCAAGGCGATGCTGGGCCAGCGTTACTACTTCAAGCAGCAGCGCGTAACTCTGCCGACCGAGTCGGTCCGGACAGCTGACTTCTCCAATCTGGTTGCTGCGGTCAACGGTCTGGTCTTGCCCAAAACCTATGCCGATGCTGCCTGGGAATACAACTACAACAAGGGAACCAACGAACGTGTCTCCCTGGGGATGCGTTTCCAGCCCGAACTGGGCAAGGTGCTCAGCGCCAGTTACCGTTATACCCGCGATCCACTGACCGCCATTTCACAGGTCGACCAGATCGACCTGGCTGGTCAGTGGCCGCTCAGCGCCAACTGGTACGCTGTCGGGCGCTACAACTACTCGCTGCGTGACAAGCAGCTGCTTGAGGCGATTGGCGGTCTGGAATACAACGCCGGCTGCTGGGCGACGCGTGCTGTCGTGCAGCGCCTGGAAGCCATCTCCGGCACGCCCAATACCACCTTCTTCCTGCAACTTGAACTCAATGACTTCAGCAGCGTCGGTTCGAATCCGATCCAGCTGCTGCGGCGTAGTATTCCCGGTTACGGGAAAACCAATGAACTGCCCAACAGCGGCAGTCTGCTCACTACTCAATGACCATCATGCCCAATTCAATTCGTCATCTGCTTCTCCTGATCACTTGTCTGGGCAGCTTGCTGGCCTTGCCGCTCTCGGCTGCCGAAGAGCCCAAGGAAGCTGATCACATCGTGGCTGTCGTCGGTGATGAAGTCGTCACCTACTTTGACCTGCGCACGCGTCTTGATTCCGCTCTCAAGCAGCTCAAGAAGCAGGGTACGCCCTTGCCGCCGCAGGAGGAGCTTGAACGCCAGATGCTCGAGCGCCTGATCATGGATCGTGTCCAGCTCCAGTTCGCCAAGGAATCGGGCATGCGGGTCGATGATGCCCAGCTCGACCAGGCGATTGGCCGGATTGCCGCCAATAACAAGATGACACCGCAGCAGTTCCGTCAGGCGCTGGAAAAGGATGGCATCCAGTACGCCAAGTTCCGCGAGGAAATTCGCAGCGAAATGACCATGGTCCGGCTGCGTGAACGTGAAGTCGAGAGCAAGCTGGTCATTTCCGACGGCGAGATCGACAACTACCTGGCCAATCAGGCAGCATCGGGTGGCAGCGAGGAATACCAGCTGGCGCACATTCTGCTGCGGGCGCCCGAATCGGCCAGTCCGGAACAGTTGCAAAAGCTGCGCTTGCGCGGCGAACAGGCTTTGAAGCGGGCGCGTGCCGGCGAGAATTTTGCCGAACTGACCGCTGCTTTTTCCGATGCCCAGGATGCCCTGCAAGGTGGTGACCTTGGCTGGCGCTTGCTCGACCGCATGCCGGCGCTGTATGCCGAAACTGCCAGCAAGCTGAAACCCGGTGAAGTCAGCGAATTGCTGCGCTCCTCGGCCGGCTTCCATATCGTCAAGCTGCTCAACAAGCGTGGCGGCAGCGCTCCGGCTTCGGTGCAGCAGACCCGGGCGCGTCACATCCTGATCCGGATCAACGAGATTGTTTCCGAATCGGAAGCCCGTCGCAAGCTGGAAACTGTGCGCGAGCGGATTGTTAACGGTGTCGACTTTGCCGAACAGGCCCGCTTGTATTCGCAGGATGGTTCGGCGGCCAAGGGCGGTGAGCTTGGCTGGCTGAATCCGGGCGACACCGTGCCGGACTTCGAGCGTGCGATGGATGCCCTGAAAATCAACGAAATCAGCCCGGTCATCAAGTCGCCTTTCGGCATGCACCTGATTCAGCCCCTGGAACGGCGCGAACGCGACGTTTCGGCTGAGCGTCAGCGCGGTGCGGCCCGTCAGGCCCTGCGCGAGCGCAAGCTGGACGAGGCTTTCCAGGATTGGCTGCGCCAGTTGCGTGACCGTGCCTACGTTGAAAACCGGCTCGAAGAGAAATAATGCGGCCATTGATCGCGGTGACCAGCGGCGAACCGGCTGGCATCGGGCCTGAACTGTGTTTGCGGCTGGCGGCTTATGCCGGCGAGGCGCATCCGGTCGTACTTGGCGACCGTAGTTTGCTGGCCGAACGCGCCCAGACGCTTGGCCTGGATATTGAATTGCGTGATTTTCAGCCCGGTGCTGCGGTCGACCGCAGCAATACCGCCATTTCCACCGGCCGACCGATACTCGATGTCCTGCACCTGCCGCTGGCCCATCCATCGGTTGCTGGTCAGCTCGATGCGGCCAATGGCGCTTACGTGCTGGCCCTGCTCGACAGGGCGCTGGCCGGTTGCCAGTCGGGCGAGTTCGCCGCGATGGCGACGGCGCCGGTGCACAAGGGCGTGATCAACGAGGCCGGCGTGCATTTCACCGGTCACACCGAATATCTCGCCGAAAAGACGGCGACGCCGCTGGTCGTCATGATGCTGGCCGGCAACACCGAGCGTGGTCCTTTGCGTGTTGCGCTGGTCACGACCCACTTGCCGCTCAAGGATGTTTCGGCAGCGATCACGCCGGATGTGCTGGAAAAGACGCTGCGTATCCTCGATGCCGATCTGCGCCGCAAATACGGTCTGGCCTGTCCGCGTATCCTGGTTGCCGGCCTGAATCCGCATGCGGGCGAGGGCGGTTATCTCGGTCGCGAGGAAATCGATGTGATCAGCCCGGTGCTCGACCGTTTGAAAGCCGAAGGCATGGCGCTGAGCGGCCCGTATCCGGCTGACACGATGTTCACTCCGCCCATCCTGGCGCAGGGCGATGCCGTGCTGGCGATGTATCACGACCAGGGGCTGACGGCGCTTAAATACGCCACCTTCGGCCAGGGCATCAATGTCACGCTGGGTTTGCCGATCATTCGTACCTCGGTCGACCACGGTACGGCCCTTGAATTAGCCGGCAGCGGCCGGGCCGATCCCGGTAGTCTGTTTGAAGCGGTCGCCGAAGCGGCCAGAATGGCGGTAAAGCAATGAAAGAACACGTCGCGCGCAAGCGTTTTGGGCAAAATTTCCTGGTCGACCAGGGCATTATTGGTGCCATTGTCTCGGCAGTGAATCCGCAACGCGGCGATACGCTGGTTGAAATCGGCCCCGGCCTGGGGGCGATTACCCGCCCGCTGCTCGACCGGATCGAGCATCTGCATGTTGTCGAAATCGACCGCGACCTGATCGCCCGGCTGAAAAAGCAGTACCCGCCGGAGCGCATGACGATCCATGCCGGCGATGCGCTGGCCTTCGATTTCGCCAGCATCGGCAGCAAGTTGCATCTGGTCGGCAACCTGCCGTACAACATCTCGACGCCGCTGCTTTTCCATCTGGCCGATTATGCCGAGATCGTCTACGACATGCATTTCATGCTCCAGAAGGAAGTCGTCGAGCGCATGGTGGCTGTGCCGGGCGAGTCCGATTTCGGCCGGATGTCGGTCATGCTGCAATACCGTTTCCATCTCGAATGGCTGATCGATGTGCCGCCGGAAAGCTTCGATCCGCCGCCCAAGGTGCAGTCCGCCGTGGTTCGTCTGATTCCGAAGGATGTTGCCGAGTTGCATGCCAAGAGCCACACCAAGCTCTCCCACGTCGTGCTTGCCGCCTTCTCGCAGCGCCGCAAGATGCTGCGCAACACGCTCAAGGGAACGCTCGATGATGCCGGCTTTGCCGCGCTGGAGATCGACCCGACCCGGCGTCCGGAAGACCTCTCGGTCGATGACTACGTGCGCATCGCCAATTACCTGACGTAAAAAAACCCGCCTCTGGCGGGTTTTTCTTGATCGCTGCGCAGCTCAGTCTTTCTTCATCGGGCAGGAATTCATGCCGAGCAGCGGGTAGGCCGGGCACCAGCCGATCAGGCCGGTAGCCAGCGGCACGATGCCGATGTAGCCCCAGGCCGGCAGCAGGCCGGCAACGGTGGCGCCGATCAGGCCGGCACCGGCTGCGATGCGAAGGATTTTGTCGAGGCCGCCAACATTCGGTTTCATGATGTTCTCCAGTAGGTTTGTGTGTGTACGCTGCCTACTTTAGCGATGCATCACGGCGCGGTATGTAACCTGGGTCACGGAGCCGCCAGTTTTTGCAGGCCGGCCCGGTCGGTGACGGTCAACTGCTCGCGGGCCAGCGAAACCAGGCCTTGTGCGGCAAAACCCTTGAGCAGGCGGCTGACGATTTCGCGAACGCTGCCCAGTTCGTCGGCCAGTTGCTGGTGGGTGACGCTCAGCGAATCGGCATTGCGCGCCAGGATCAGCTTGGCCAGACGCTGGTCGAGTCGCGAGAAGGCGACTTCTTCGACCAGTTGCATCAGTTCCCCGATACGGTCGGCAAAGAGATGGAAAACGAAATCGCGGAACGGTGCGTGTTCGACCATCAAGGTGGCAAAGCTGGCCACCGGCAGGGCGAGCAGGGTGAGCGGCGTTTCGGCAATGCCGCGAGCGTTGTAGTCGCTGTGACCGAGCAGGCAGCTCGAACTGATGATGCAGGAGCCGCCTGGTGCGACGCGATAGAGCATCAGCTCGCGGCCGCTGGCGGCCAGCTTGACGACCTTGATGCTGCCGTCGATCAGCAGCGGGAAGCCCTGGCAGGGTTGATGCTCAGCAAAGACTTGGGTGCCGGCCGGCAGATGCATGACGGCTTCGGGGCGGATCAGTTCGGCGAGCCGGGCGGCGGGCAGCCCGGCCAGCGCCGGGTAGAGTTTCAGCACATTGCTGCGGTCGACCGTGGCATTCATCGCAAAATCATCCGAGCGTCGCCCAGACCGGCGCGTGGTCGGATGGGCGTTCGAGTTTGCGTGGGGCGCGGTCGACACCGGCTGCCGTGCAGCGCTCGGCGAGAGGCTTCGAGAGCAGGATATGGTCGATGCGCAGCCCGAGGTTTTTCTGGAAACCGAGCATGCGGTAATCCCACCATGAGAAGGTTTTCTCCGGTTGTTCGAAGAGGCGGAAGCTGTCGCTCAGGCCGAGATCGAGCAGGCGCTGGAAGGCGGCGCGTTCGGGCGGCGAAACGAGGATGCCGTCGGCCCAGCGTGCCGGGTCGTGCACATCGCGGTCGTCCGGGGCAATGTTGTAATCGCCGCACAGGGCCAGTTGCGGATGCGCCGCCAGTTCTTCGGCTAGCCAGACCGCCAGCGCATCGAGCCAGCGCAGTTTGTAGTCGTACTTGTCGCTGCCGACCGCCTGGCCATTCGGCATGTAGGCACAGACGATGCGTGCGCCGCCGACCGTGCCGGTGATCAGGCGTTTCTGTTCGTCCGGGAGGTGCGGATTACCGATCAGGACATCTTCGATTGGCTGGCGGGCGAGCAGGGCGACACCGTTGTAGGTCTTCTGGCCTGAAAAGGCGACGTGATAGCCGGCCGCCTCGATCTCGGCGCGCGGGAAATTGTGGTCTTCAAGCTTGAGTTCCTGCAGGCACAGCGCGTCCGGCTGGGCCGAGGCGAGCCAGTCGAGCAGATGGGGCAGGCGAACTTTGAGTGAATTGACGTTCCAGGCAGCGATTTTCATTGGCCGGGTACCGCCGCAGGTTTGGCGCCGTAGGGCGCGGTTTTCGGGTAGCCGGCCAGGTCGAGCAGGTTGTTGTAGGCGTTGGCCTCGAAACCGCGAACCGGTTGTTTGCCGACGCGCAACGAAGGCACGAAGGCATCGCCGACCAACTGTTTCAGTTCGGCGTGATCTTCCTGTTTGACCACCATGCGCTCGGTGAACGGTACGCCACGCTTGTTGAGCAGGTCGCGTGCCTGCTTGCATTCGTCGACACACTCCGGGGTGGTGAACAGCGTGACCGGGAAAGCTTCGGCTGCTTTTTTGACGGCAAATGGCAGGCCGTCGTCAGCCGTGGCCTTCTCCGTCTTGGCGACCGGCGCGCCGGTACGTGGCGGCGGCGTGTCGCTGAAAACCGTACGGCCGTTGGCATCGATCCAGCGGTAAGTCTGGGCGCTGGCACCGGCTGCGCCGAGGATGAGGCAGAGGATCAACAGTTTGCGCATGAATCTGGTCTCCATACTCAGGCGGCAACCATGCCGCTGTGACGCAGCAAGGCATCGACACTGGGTTCACGGCCGCGGAATGCCTTGAAGGATTCGATCGCCGGACGCGAACCGCCCGCCGAGAGGATTTCGTCGAGAAAGCGCTTGCCGGTGGTGGCATCGAATGGATCGCCGGCTTCTTCGAAGGCCGCGTAGGCGTCGGCCGAGAGCACTTCCGCCCACTTGTAGCTGAAATAGCCGGCTCCGTAGCCGCCGCCAAAAATGTGCGAGAAAGCATTCGGGAAACGATGCCAGGCCGGCGGCACAAGCACGGCGACTTCGTCGCGTACGGCGTGCAGCAGGTCCATCACGGTCGACGTGCCCTGCGGGTCGAATTCCGAATGCAGTTGCATGTCGAACAAGGAGAACTCGATCTGGCGCACGGCCATCATGCCGCTCTGGAAATTCTTGGCGGCCAGCATCTTGTCGAACAGCGCGCGCGGCAGCGTCGCACCGGTATCGACGTGGGCGGTCATGCCTTCGACGACCTGCCATTCCCAGCAATAGTTTTCCATGAACTGCGAAGGCAGCTCGACGGCATCCCACTCGACGCCGTGGATACCGGAAACACCGAGTTCTTCGCCGCGCGTCAGCAGGTGGTGCAGGCCGTGGCCGGTTTCGTGGAACAGCGTGATCACGTCGTCGTGCGTGAAGGTGGCCGGCTTGTCGCCGACCGGGCGCGGGAAGTTGCAGTTGAGGTAGGCAATCGGCTTCTGGATGCCGGTCGTCGTCCGGCGACGTGAACGGGCTTCGTCCATCCAGGCCCCGCCGCGCTTGGTTTCGCGGGCGTAGAGGTCGAGGTAGAACTGGCCGACCAGTTCCCCGGTCGACGTCTCCAGACGGAAGAATTTGACGTCCTCATGCCAGACCGGTGCCGTATCCGGCTTGACCTTGACGTTGAACAGGCTTTCGATGACGTTGAACAGGCCGCCGAGCACCTTGGGCTCGGTGAAGTACTGCTTCACTTCGTGTTCGGAGAAGGCATAACGCGCCTGCAGCAACTTTTCGGAAACGTAGGCTGCATCCCAGGGCTGGAAATCGTCCAGACCCAGCTCGTCCTTGGCAAAGGCCTTCAGTTCGGCAATGTCCTTCTCGGCAAACGGCTTGGCCTTGGCTGCCAGCTCGCGCAGGAAGGCGAGCACCTGGGTCGGCGTGTCGGCCATTTTCGGGGCCAGCGAGACTTCGGCGAAATTATTGAAGCCAAGCATCTTCGCGTCTTCGAGGCGCAGGGCCAGCATGCGGTTGATGACCGGCGTGTTGTCCCATTCCGGCTTACTGCTGCCATCGTGGAATTCGGCGGCGCGGGTGGCCGAGGCGCGATACAGCCGGGCGCGCAGCTCGCGGTTGTCGGCGTATTGCATGACCGGGCCGTAGGACGGCGCCTGCAGACTGAAACGCCAGCCTTCGACGCCGGCCTTTTCAGCCGCAGCCTTGGCCGCCTCGATCGCATCGTCCGGCAGGCCGGCGAGCAGGGCTGGGTCGGTGATCACTTCGGCAAAGGCATTGGTCGCGTCGAGGACGTTCTCGGAAAACTTGGCGGAAAGCTGCGACAGTTCTTCCATGATCGCCTGGAAGCGCGGCTTCTGGTCTTCCGGCAGCTCGGCGCCACTCAGGCGGAAATCGCGCACTTCGTTATCGACCACTTTCTTTTGCTCGATGCTCAGCGTGGCGTATTCCGGGCTGCTGCGCAGCGCCTTGTACTTGTCGAACAGCTTGAGGTTCTGGCCGAGTTCGGCGTAGAAACGCGACACTTCCGGCAGCATCTCGTTGTAAGCCTCGCGCCAGGCCGGCACGTCATTGACCGAATGCAGATGACCGACAACGCCCCAGGCACGGCCAAATGGCTCCAGCCCGTCGGACAATGCACCGGCGAAGTCGCGCCAGGTCGCCGGCGTTGCGTCGCTGGTCAGGCGTTCAATCAACTCGCGTCCCGCGGTCAACAGCGATTCGATGGCCGGTTTGACATGTTCGGGCTGCACCAGATCGAAACGGGGCAGGTCGGAGAAATCGAGCAGGGGATTGGTCGTAGTCATTTTTGTCGGGGCAATGAAAAAGGGCGGTCATAGCCGCCCGATGTGTTTTTAGAGAGTTTTTCCGGTCAGGCGTTCGTACGCCTCGATGTATTTTGCGCTGGTTCGCGCAATGACATCGGCCGGCAGTTTCGGGCCGGGGGCAACCTTGCCCCAGTCCAGCGTTTCCAGGTAGTCGCGGACGTACTGCTTGTCGTAGGAGGGCGGGTTCTTGCCTTCTTCGTACTGGTCGGCCGGCCAGAAGCGCGAGGAGTCCGGGGTCAGGGCTTCGTCGATCAGGTGCAGGGTGCCGGCCGCGTCGATGCCGAATTCGAACTTGGTGTCGGCGATGATGATGCCGCGGCCCTTGGCGTAGGCGCAGGCTTCTTCATAGAGGCGGATGGCGGCGAGGCGGGCTTCGTCGGCCAGTTGTGCGCCGTTCTTGCCGGTGCCGGCCAGTGCTTCGGCCAGGTCAGCACCGCAATGGGCCTGGGCGGTGGCGAAGGAGACGTTTTCGTCATGATCGCCAACGGCGGCCTTGGTGGCCGGCGTGAAGATCGGGGAGGGCAGTTTCTGGGCCATTTTCAGGCCGGCCGGCAGCGCGATGCCGCAGATCGCGCCGGTTTCCTGGTAATCCTTCCAGCCGGAACCGATGACGTAGCCGCGCACGACGGCTTCGATCGGCAGCGGCTTGAGGCGCTTGACGACGACGGCACGGCCGCGCACCTGGTCGCGTTCGTTCTCGGTGACGACGGATTCGGGATCGATGCCGGTCAGCTGGTTCGGTACGATGTGGCCGAGTTTCTCGAACCAGAAGTTGGCCACGGCTTGCAGCACTTCGCCCTTGCGCGGAATCGGGTCCGGCAGGATGACGTCGAAGGCCGACAGGCGGTCGGTGGTGATAATCAGCAGCTTGTCGGCGTCGACCGCGTAAATGTCGCGGACCTTGCCTTTATTGATCAGCGGCAGGCTGGTGATGGTGGATTCGAAAAGGGGTGCGGTCACGGTCATGTTCCCGAAAGCAAAAGCAGAATTATAAATTAATGCGCGCCTTCGCCTTCTTCGGCGGCGAGCTTCTTGCGCATTTGACGAGTTCCCCAGGCAACGACGCCGGCGATGAGCGGGATCGAAATCGCGGTAATCACATCGCTGTTGAGGTGATGCAGTTCCTTGGTGCCCTTGGCGAGATACTGGACCAGTTGCGAGCCATAGTAGGTCAGCACGACGACCGACAGGCCTTCGACGGTTTCCTGCAGGCGCAGTTGCAGCTTGGCGCGGCGGTTCATCTGGGCGAGAACTTCCTGGTTCTGGCGCTCCAGTTCGATATCGACGCGCGTGCGTAACAACTGGCTGGTGCGGGCGATGCGCGCCGAGAGGTCTTCCTGGCGGGTCGAAATCGCGGCGCAGGTATTGAGTGCCGGCGCCAGTCGCCGTTCCATGAAGCCCTTGATCGTCGGGTAGCCCGAAACGCGAGTTTCCTTGAGTTCGACAATGCGTTGCTGGACCAACCGGTAATAAGCCGCTGAAGCGCCAAAGCGGAAATTGGTGCTGGCGACGGAGTGTTCGACTTCTGCCGCCAGGCGGGTCAGGTCGGCCAGTACGGTCCGCTCGTCGTGCGGCGACGCGGCGGTGACCATGCGGTCGATCAGGGCGGCCAGTTCGGCTTCTGCACGGTTGAGCAGGCGGCTGACCGATTTGGCAACCGGGAAGGCGAGCAGCGCCATGACGCGATATGTTTCGATTTCGAGCAGACGCTGGATGATCCGGCCGGTCCGCAGCTTGCCCATGCTTTCATCGATCAGCGTGAAGCGTGAGAAGCCTTGCTGGATGCGAAAATCGGTAAAGACCCAGGCGGCCTGGCCGGCGATCAGCGAGACGATGTTGGTGTCGCTTTTGGCCGGCAGCGAGGCGAGCATTTCCTCCGGATCGACCGAGCCGGCAGCCAGCAGTTCGATGTGGGTGGCCGCAATCACCTGGCCGGGAATGCCCTGAACCCAGTCGACCGGGACGGCGCCGAGCGCCGTTTCGCCTGACAGGGCAGGCTGTTTCGGCTGGATGAAAAAGGTGTAGGTCGAGAATTCGCCGTGCTGCTCCCATTTCAGCTTGAAATTGCCGCCGTCGATGATCAGGTGGGCTGCTTCGGCGCTGGGCTCGATCGGCAGGCCCATCCGTTCGTAGAGCGTGCCGATGTGGGCGCGCTCGCCGGCCGGGCCGTTTTCGTCATGGACGAAAGCCAGATAGCTGATCAGTGCCGGCGCTTCGAGCGGGATCGGCGGGCGGGTGTGAACCTCGTCATTGAGGCGCTGGCGGAGCGGATGGGTGCGTAATTCCACAGGTCTGACTCAAAAAATTAAGGGCCGCATCAGGCGGCCCTCGAATTTACCGCAAAACGGTGATTATTTGACGATCTGGTTCAGCTCGCCCTTGGCGTAACGCTCGGCCATTTTTTCCAGCGACATCGGCTTGATCTTGCTCGCCTGACCGGCGCAACCGAAGGCTTCGTAGCGGGCCAGACAGATTTTCTTGGCAGCTTCGCGGGCCGGCTTGAGGAAGTCGCGCGGATCGAACTTGGACGGGTTTTCGGCCATGTAGCGACGGACGGCACCGGTCATGGCAAGACGGATGTCGGTGTCGATATTGACCTTGCGCACACCATGCTTGATGCCCTTGACGATTTCTTCGACCGGCACGCCATAGGTTTCCTTCATGTCGCCGCCGAATTCGCGGATTTCGGCGAGCAGTTCCTGCGGCACGGAAGAAGAGCCGTGCATGACCAGGTGGGTGTTCGGGATGCGGGCGTGGATTTCGGCGATGCGATCGATCGCCAGGATATCGCCGGTCGGGCGCTTGGTGAATTTGTAGGCCCCGTGGCTGGTGCCGATGGCGATGGCCAGTGCGTCGCAGTTGGTCTGCTTGACGAAGTCGGCAGCCTGCTCGACGTCGGTCAGCAGTTGTTCGCGGGTCATCAGGCCTTCGGCGCCGTGGCCGTCTTCCTTGTCGCCCTGCATCGTTTCGAGCGAGCCGAGCACGCCGAGTTCGGCTTCGACGGAAACACCGATGGAGTGCGAGAATTTGACGACTTCCTTGGATACGGCGACGTTGTATTCGTAGGAGGCGGTGGTCTTGCCATCGGCTTCGAGCGAGCCGTCCATCATCACCGAGGTGAAGCCGGACTTGATCGCGGCCATGCAGACGGCCGGGCTTTGGCCGTGGTCCTGGTGCATGACGATGGGCAGGTGCGGGTAGGCTTCGAGTGCGGCCAGGATCTGGTGGCGCAGGAAGGCTTCGCCGGCATATTTGCGGGCGCCGGCCGAGGCCTGCATGATGACCGGGGCGTCGATCTGGCTGGCGGCTTCGCAGATCGCCCAGACCTGTTCCATGTTGTTGACGTTGAAAGCGGGCAGACCGTAGCCGTTTTCGGCAGCGTGGTCGAGCAGTTGGCGCATGGAAACGAGCGGCATGGGGACTCCTCTGTATAACTGAATTAATTAATCTGGCTATTTTACAGGGCTAGGCGATTTGATGCTCGCCGACCCGGACGATCTTCAGGGTGTTGGTGCCGCCCGTCGTGCCGATCGGCTCGCCGATGGTCAGCACGATGAGATCGCCCTTTTCGACCACGCCGCGGTCGATCAGCAGTTGCTCGGCTTCGGCCAGCAGCAGGTCGCGGTCGCTGTGCTGCTGGGTCATCAGCAGCGGGTAAACTTCGCGGTAAAGCACCATGCGGGAAACCGATTCGGCATCCGGCGTCAGCGCGTAGATCGGTACGCCGCAGTTCAGGCGGCTCATCCACAGCGCGGTCGAACCGGACTGGGTGAGTGCGGCGATAGCCTTGACCTTGAGATGATGCGCCGTCCAGATGGCGGCCATGGCGATCGACTGGTCGATGCGCGTGAACACGCGGTCGAGGAATTCGCGATCGAGCGTGACTTCGGCCGAGCGTTCGGCCTCGACGCAAATGCGGGCCATCGATTCGACGGTTTCGACCGGATATTTGCCGCTCGCCGTTTCGGCCGAAAGCATCACGGCGTCGGTGCCGTCGAGCACGGCATTGGCCACGTCGGAGACTTCAGCGCGGGTTGGCACCGGAGAGCTGATCATCGACTCCATCATCTGCGTTGCGGTGATGGTCAGCTTGTTCATGTCGCGCGCCATGCGGATCATCTTCTTCTGCAGCGCCGGCACGGCGGCATCGCCGACTTCGACGGCGAGGTCGCCACGGGCGACCATGACGCCATCGGAAGCATCGAGGATTTCGGCCAGGTTGGCGACGGCTTCAACCCGTTCGATCTTGGCGATCAGCACGGCCTGGCTGCCGGCGGCACGCAGCAACTGGCGCGCCATGTACATGTCGGCGGCGCTTTTCGGGAAGGAGACGGCGACGAAATCGACGCCGATTTGGGCTGCCGTCTTGATGTCGTCCATGTCCTTGGCGGTCAGCGCCGGCGCGGTCAGTCCGCCGCCCTGGCGATTGATCCCCTTGTTGTTGGAGAGCTCGCCGCCGACGATGACGCGGGTGTGGATTTCATGGCCGCGCACGCCGGTCACTTCCAGCTTCAGGCGGCCGTCGTCGAGCAGCAGGATGTCGCCGAAGACGACGTCTTTCGGCAGATCCTTGTAATCGAGGCCGACGCGTTCCTGGTTGCCGAGCGTGCATTGTGCATCGAGGATGAAAGTTTCACCGATGACCAGCGTGATCTTGCCGGATTCAAATTTGCCGACCCGGATTTTCGGGCCCTGCAGATCGCCAAGAATGCCGACGGTGCGGCCGTATTTGGCGGCGGCAGCACGAATGCCGATGGCGCGGGCTTTATGGTCTTCGGCCGTGCCGTGCGAGAAGTTCATGCGCACCACGTCGATGCCGGCTTGCACCATGCGTTCGAGAACTTCCGGGGTGGATGAGGCGGGGCCCAGCGTGGCGACGATCTTGGTGTGGCGTGACATGTCTTCTCTCTCCCTGCGGTTTTTGATTTTGGCCGTTTCCAGCCGGTCGACCGCGCGATGCCCCGTCAGGAGCTTGCTGCGGTCAACCGTGGTTCAAAGCTTATTTTGCCGCGCGTTCTTCAAGCACGGCGATGGCCGGCAAGGTTTTGCCTTCAAGGAATTCCAGGAAGGCGCCGCCGCCGGTCGAGATGTAGCCGACGTCGTCGGCGATGTGGAACTTGGCGATCGCGGCCAGCGTGTCACCGCCGCCGGCGATCGAGAAGGCCTCGGAGTGGGCGATGGCCGAGGCCAGCATCTTGGTGCCGCCGGCAAATTGCGGCAGTTCGAAGACGCCGACCGGGCCGTTCCAGACCACGGTGCCGGCATTGGCGATGATTTCGGCGAGCTTGACGGCGCTCTTCGGGCCGACGTCGAGGATGCGGTCGTGCGTGGCGACATCGTCGACCGAAATCTTGTTGGCACGGGCCAGCGCGGAGACTTCGTCGGCGACGACGACGTCGGTCGGCAACGGCACTTCGGCGCCGCGTTCTTTCATGATGTCCATGATGGCGTGCGCTTCCTTGACCAGGTCGGCTTCGGCCAGCGAGTCGCCGATGCGCTTGCCGGAGGCGAGCAGGAAGGTGTTGGCGATGCCGCCGCCGACGATCAGCTGGTCGACCTTGCTCGCCAGCGACTTGAGGATGGTCAGCTTGCTGGAAACCTTGGAGCCGCCGACGATGGCGACCAGCGGGCGCTTCGGCTCATGCAGGGCCTTGCCCAGGGCGTCGATTTCGGCGCCCATCAGGATGCCGGCGCAGGCGACCGGGGCGTACTTGGCGATGCCGTGCGTGGTGGCTTCGGCACGGTGGGCGGTACCGAAAGCGTCGTTGACGTAGACGTCGCACAGCTTGGCCATCTTTTGCGCCAGTTCGTCGTTGTTCTTCTTTTCGCCCTTGTTGACGCGGCAGTTTTCGAGCAACACGACTTCGCCCGGCTTGACCGTGAAATCGCCATCGACCCAGTTCTGGATCAGGCGCACCGAGGTGTGCAGCATCTGGCCAAGGCGCACGGCGACCGGCATCAGGCTGTCTTCGTGATTCAGCTCGCCTTCGGTCGGCCGGCCGAGGTGCGAGGTCACCATCACGGCGGCGCCCTTTTCCAGGCAGTACTTGATCGACGGCAGCGAGGCACGGATGCGGGTGTCTTCGGTGATGTTGCCGGCTTCGTCCTGCGGCACGTTCAAGTCGGCGCGGATGAAAACGCGCTTGCCGGAAACGTCGAGGTCGGTGAGTTTGGTAACGTTCATGCTGCTCTCCTGGAGAAGGTTAGTCGTGTGCGGTGGGCCAGAGGCGCGACCAGTGATCGGCCACCTCCAGCATGCGGTTGGCAAAGCCCCATTCGTTGTCGAACCAGACGAACAGATTGACCAGGTGCTTCCCGGCGGTGCGGGTCTGGCTGCCGTCGACGATGGCCGAATGCGGGTCGTGATTGAAATCGATCGAAGCATGCGCCGCCTCGGAATAGGCCAGCAGGCCGGCGAGCGGTCCCTTGGCGGCGGCTGCCAGCAGGGCATTGATTTCACCGGCCGAAACCGGGCGCTGCGTGTGCAGGGTCAGGTCGATGGCCGAAACATTCAGCGTCGGGACGCGGATGGCCTTTGCACTGACCTTGCCAGCGAGGCAAGGCAGCAGACGCTCGACGCCGCGCGCCAGCCCGGTCGATACCGGGATGATCGACTGCATCGCCGAGCGGGTGCGGCGCAGGTCTTCGTGGTGATAGCCGTCGATCAGCGGCTGGTCGTTCATCACTGAATGCAGCGTCGTCAGCATTACCTGTTCGATGCCGATTTCACGGTCGAGCAATGCAAGGATGGGCACGATGGCGTTGGTCGTGCAGGAAGCGGCGGAAACCAGCCGTTCGTTGCCGTTCAGCGACTCGGTATTGATGCCGGGAACGATGGTCGCGTCGACATCGTCTGCACTTTGGCCTGGGTGCGAGAGCAGCAGGCGCGGGCAGCCGGCATCGAGAAAACGGCTCAATTCGGCCCGTTGACCGTAGCAACCCGAGGCTTCGACCAGCAGGTCGATATCCAGTGACGACCAGTCCACGGCATCCGGTTGGCGGGCATGACTGACGCTGATTTTCTGCCCATCGACCAGCAGGCTGTTGTCCGCCAGATCAACCTCGCCGGGAAAACGGCCGTGCGTCGAATCGTAGCGCGTCAGGTAGGCCATGCTGTCGAGATTGGCTGGTTCGTTGATGGCGACGACCTGCATGCGCTTTGCCGCGGTCGACGCCAGCAGGGCACGCAAAAAGCAACGTCCGATACGGCCGTAACCGTTGATGGCGAGACGAAGGGGGCGAGGGGTGCCGGGCACGCGGGCCAATCCGAAATGATCGAAGCCTGTGATTTTACAAGGTTGTGGTCATAAAACCGAGTGCTCTTGCGACGAAACGGCAGTGTCGACCGGCAACTTCTGCCGTCGCGGAAGAGCGAGGTGCGGCGGAGAGGCAATTTCGTGCCGTAAAAACTTCGATTTATGCTGGTGCATTATTTGCTTGATGTCGTTGTATCTTTTGAGGATGGAATCATGCAAATTACCAGCGACCTGTCTTCCGGCAGTCTGTCGGCAAGCTCCGTTCGTACGGCCGAACGATCAAGCGCCGAAACCTTTGCCGATGTATTCAAGAAAGTGGTGAGCACCACGGACAAGGCGAAAGCCGCCAAGGTTGAAAAGTCGGCGAGCCAGATTCAGCGTGAAAAGGAAGAAGCGATTCAGGCGGCCTACAAGGCCGTAGTGGCCGAACTGAACGACTACATGAAAAAAACTCCGGCGGAGCACATACGTGATGCGGTGTTGAAGGAACTTGGGCTGACCGAAGCCGATCTTGATGCCATGCCGCCGGACAAGCGTATGGCGATGGAGGCGACGATCAATGAGCGCGTTCGCGAGAAATTGCTGGGGCGCAAGGCGGCGCCTGATGATGAATCGGCCTCGGCACAATTGATCAAGCCGGAGGCCGGCGACCAGGCTGGTGCGCTGTCGGGGGCCAACATGGCGAGCGGGATTCTCAGCATCTTGTCGCCTTCGGGCTTGCCTCTGGATATGGCCAAGGCCGCCTGATTCCGGTCCGGCTGTTTGTCGGAGCGACATAAAAAAACCGCCGGGGAAACCGGCGGTTTTTGTTTGGGCTGGCGCCTCGTCTTACTTGGCGGCCATCCAGGCGCGGGCGGCGTCGAGCATGCGGCAGGAGTAACCCCACTCGTTGTCGTACCAGGCCAGAACCTTGACCAGCACGGAACCGTCTTCGCCCTTGATGACGCGGGTCTGCGTTGCGTCGAAGGTGGAAGAGACGGTGGTGTGGTTGAAGTCGGAGGAAACGAGCGGCTCGTTGTTCACATCCATGATGCCCTTGAGCGGACCATTCGCGGCGGCGGTCATCAAGGCGTTGATTTCTTCCTTGGTGGTGGCGCGGTCGGCGGTGAAGGTCAGGTCGACCAGCGAGACATTGATGGTCGGGACGCGCAGCGCGAAGCCATCGACCTTGCCGACCAGTTGCGGCAGCACCAGACCGACGGCCTTGGCGGCACCGGTTTTGGTCGGGATGATGTTGGCGGCAGCGGCACGGGCGCGGCGCAGGTCCTTGTGACGGACGTCGACGGTGACCTGGTCGTTGGTGTAAGCGTGGATGGTGGTCATCAGGCCCTGCTTGATGCCGATGGCGTCAGACAGGATCTTGGCGACCGGGGCCAGGCAGTTGGTCGTGCAGGAAGCGTTGGAGACGACAGTCATGTCGGCCTTCAGCGCGCCTTCGTTAACACCGACGACGATGGTGGTGTCGACGTCATCGCCGCCCGGAGCGGAAATCAGCACGCGCTTGGCGCCTTGCTCGAGCAGGGCCTGGGCCTTGGCCTTGGTGGTGTAGGCGCCGGTGCATTCCAGAAGCAGATCAACGCCGTGGTCGGCCCAGTTGATGTCCTTCGGGTTCTTGGTGTTGTAGAAAGCAATGCGCTTGCCGTCGATGATGATGCAGTTCTCGCCATCGGTTTCGACCGGGGTGCGGAAACGGCCATGCGTCGTGTCGTACTTCAGCAGGTGCGAGTTGGTCGCCAGGTCGCCGGAGGCGTTGATGGCGACGACGTCGAATTCGTTCTGCAGACCCTGCTCATAGATCGCGCGCAGTGTGCAGCGACCGATACGACCAAAACCGTTGATTGCAACCTTGATAGCCATTGAAGCTTCTCCTCTGTAATTAATCAGTAATCAGGACAGCAGCGCCTTGGTCGTGCTGACGACGTTGGCGACGGTGAAACCGAACATCTCGAACAGTTGGCCGGCCGGGGCGGATTCGCCGAAACGGTTGATGCCGATCACGGCGCCATGCAAGCCGACATATTTGTGCCAGAAGTCCGGGTGGGCCGCTTCGATGGCGACGCGCGGCATGTGAGCACCGAGGACGGACATGCGGTAAGCCTTGTCCTGACGGTCGAAGGCATTGGTGCAAGGCATCGAAACGACGCGGGTGGCAACGCCTTCGGCGGCCAGTGCGGCCTGGGCGTCGAGCGCCAGCTTGACTTCGGAACCGGTGGCGATCAGCACCGCCTTGGCGTCGGCCATGTCGGACAGCACGTAGCCGCCCTTGCGGATGTCGGCATCGGCAATCTTCTGCGTCACGGTCGGCAGGTTCTGGCGCGACAGGGCGAGCAAACTCGGGCCGTCGGCACGGTCGACCGCAGCAGTCCAGGCGATGGCCGTTTCGGTCGCATCGGCCGGGCGCCAGACGTCGAGGTTCGGAATGATGCGCATCGACGGGATGTGCTCGACCGGCTGGTGGGTCGGGCCGTCTTCGCCGAGGCCGATGGAGTCATGGGTATAGACCATGATCTGGCGTTGTTTCATCAGCGCGGCCATGCGAATGGCGTTGCGGGCGTAGTCGGAGAAGACCAGGAAGGTCGCGGTGTAGGGGATCAGGCCGCCGTGCAGGGCGAGGCCGTTGGCGATCGCGGTCATGGCGAATTCGCGCACGCCGTAGTAGCAGTAATTGCCGCCTTCGGTGCGGGTGACGCCCTTGCTGCCCTTGACGAAGGTCAGGTTGGAGCCGGCCAGGTCGGCCGAACCGCCGAAGATTTCCGGCACGGCCGGGACCAGCGCGGCGATGGCGTTCTGCGAGGCCTTGCGGGTGGCGATGTTCTCGGCCTTCTCGCGGCAGGTTGCAATATAGGCGGCCTTGGTGGCTTCCCAGGAGGCCGGCAGTTCGCGCTGCATGACGCGACGTTCGAATTCGGCGGCTTCGGCCGGGAAGGCGGCCTGGTAAGCCTTGAAGCGGTTGCCCCAGTTTTCTTCGAAAGCGGCGCCGGCCGGCTTGCGGTTCCAGGCGGCATAGACGTCGGCCGGGATTTCGAACGGCGGATGGTTCCAGCCGATGTATTCGCGGGCAGCGGCGATTTCGTCCTTACCGAGCGGTGCACCGTGGCAGTCGTGCGAACCTTGCTTGTTCGGCGAACCCATGCCGATGGTCGTCTTGCAGCAGATCAGGCTGGGCTTGTCGGTCACCGCCTTGGCAGCGAGCAGGGCTTTTTCGATTTCATCGGCATTGTGGCCGTCGACCGCAGGAATCACGTGCCAGCCGTAGGATTCGAAACGCGCCGGGGTGTTGTCGGTGAACCAGCCTTCGACGTGGCCGTCGATCGAAATGCCGTTATCGTCCCAGAAGGCGATCAGCTTGCCGAGACCGAGCGTGCCGGCCAGCGAACAGGCTTCGTGCGAAACGCCTTCCATCAGGCAGCCGTCGCCGAGGAAGGCGTAGGTGTGGTGATTGACGATTTCGTGACCGGGTTTGTTGAACTCGGCGGCCAGCACCTTTTCGGCCAGCGCGAAGCCGACGGCGTTGGTGATGCCCTGGCCGAGCGGGCCGGTGGTGGTTTCAACGCCAGCGGTGTAACCGTATTCCGGGTGGCCCGGGGTGCGGGCGTGCAACTGGCGGAAGTTCTTGAGGTCGTCGACCGACAGGTCGTAGCCGGTCAGGTGAAGCAATGCGTAGATCAGCATCGAACCGTGGCCGTTGGAAAGGACAAAGCGGTCGCGGTCAGGCCACTGCGGATTGGCCGGATTGTGGCGCATGTGACGGCGCCACAGCACTTCGGCGATTTCCGCCATACCCATCGGGGCACCGGGGTGCCCGGAGTTGGCCTGTTGGACGGCATCCATGGCCAAGGCGCGGATTGCGCCGGTCAGGGGAGAAAACTTTGGGGCGTTAACGACGCTCATGATCCGGAAATCCAGCCTGCTGAAAAGGCTAAATTATCGGGGAAAACCCTTTTTTTGGGTAGGCGTTTTGTTCTCGGCAAGCCACACAGGCGTCCTGATGCCGTCGGCTCCTTATCCCGATATACTGCGTGCTCCACGGGCTGATTTGCCCGAACATTGCATTTCAGAGAGCCTGCCCATGAAAAACTCCTCCGGAAAATCCCCGTCCGTATCTTCGCTGCTGCTTGCGTCGCTGCTGGTCGCCGCGCTTTCGGCCTGCGGTTCGAATCAGAGCAAGCCGGAGTCCGATGCGGCTTCTGCAAAAGCAGCCGAAAAAGCCCCGGAACCAGCTGCCAAGCCGGTTGAAAGCAAGCCGGTCTGCAAGGCCGACAGCTCCAAGAGCAAGGCCAAGAGCAAAACCAGCAAGACCAAGGCGAAGGTGGCCGATGCGCCGGCTGATTGCGTTCCGGCCGGGAGTGCAGCAGCGCCAGCCGCGGCTCCTGTCGAAGCGGCTCCGCCGCAAGCGGCGTCGGGTAATTACGATTTGTCCAAGAACAAGCCGGTGACCGACTCGACCAAGGCTGAAGCCGGTCAGGGCACGATGGTTAAAGGTTTGAACGACTGGCAGGGTGAAGTCAGCGGCGTGCCGGCTGCCAACAGCCGTTTCACCAAACTGAAAATCGGCATGTCGCAGCAACAGGCGACCGATATTGTCGGACAGCCGACCGATCAGGGGGCCTACGTCACCGGCAAGGCGTTCATTCCGTTTTATTTCGGTAGCGACAAGACGCGCTGGGAAATGGTTTTCAAAGGCCAGGGCCGTTTGATTTTTTCCAACCAGGCTGGTTTCGGCAGCGGTCATTACCTGACCTGGATCATTCATAACGCCAATGAAGGCGGCTATCGCTAAGCACGGCGTTTTCCAGAAAGTAAAAAAGGGGCCGGTTGGCCCCTTTTTTTATTGCCGGACGAAGTTAATTGGCGTGATAGCCAGTGACGCGGTCGACCTCGTTTTTCGAGCCCAAAATGACCGGTACGCGCTGGTGCAACTGATTCGGCACGATGTCGAGAATGCGCTGGCGACCGGTTGTGGCGGCGCCGCCGGCCTGCTCGACCAGCATGGCCATTGGATTGGCTTCGTACATCAGGCGCAGTTTGCCGCCCTTGTCCTGCATCTTGCTGTCCATCGGGTACATGAAGATGCCGCCGCGCGTCATGATGCGATGCACATCAGCCACCATCGAAGCGACCCAACGCATGTTGTAGTCCTTGCCGAGCGGTCCGGTTTTGCCGGCCTGCATTTCGGCGACGTAACGCTGGACCGGTGCTTCCCAGAAACGCTGGTTCGACATGTTGATGGCGAATTCCTTGGTGTCGGCCGGAATCTGCACATTTTCCTGGGTCAGGATGAAACTGCCTTGTTCGCGGTCAAGCGTGAACACGGCCACGCCATCGCCCACGGTCAAAACGAGCAAAGTGGTCGGGCCATAGACGGCATAACCGGCGGCAACCTGCTCCGTACCCGCCTGCAGGAAGGCTTTTTCAGCCGCTTCTGGGGTGCTGAGATCAGCGCCTTCAGGGCATTTCAGGACCGAGAAGATGGTGCCGATAGAAACATTGACGTCGATGTTCGATGAGCCGTCGAGCGGATCGAACATCAGCAGGTATTCGCCCTGCGGATAGCGGTTCGGCACAAGGTGCGGCAGATCCATTTCCTCGGAGGCCATGGCGGCGAGGTGGCCGCCCCACTCGTTGGCGTCGAGCAGGATATCGTTGGACAGCACATCGAGTTTTTTCTGGGCCTCGCCCTGAACGTTGTCGCTGCCGGCTTCACCGAGTACGCCGCCGAGGCCGCCTTTGCCGATGGCAATTGAAATGGCCTGGCAGGCACGCGAAACGATTTCGATCAGGAATTTCAGATCGCCGGTGATGATGCCTTTGTTGCGTTGTTCCTCGGTGAGGTAGCGTGCCAGCGTGCGCTGTCCCATGTTGACTCCCTGCGTCAATGACGAAAGGCGGGATTTTACTCTTTGCCGGCCCGGGCGTGCAGAAAGGCGAAGGCTGCAGCGCTGTTGAGCGGTTTGCTGAAGAAGTAGCCTTGCACTTCGTCGCAGCCGTTGGCGCGCAGCAATTCGAGCTGGTCTTCGGTTTCGACGCCTTCGGCGATGACGTTCAGGCCGAGCGAGTGGGCCAGTGCGATGGTGCCGAAAGCAATGGCCCGGTCGTTCAGGTCGTGCTCGATGTCGCGCACGAAGGAGCGGTCGATCTTCAGGTGGTCGATCGGGAACAGCTTGAGGTAAGCCAGTGACGAATAGCCTGTCCCGAAATCGTCGATTGCCAGGGTAACGCCCATGCGACCGAGGCGTTCAAGAATCTGGATGGCTTCTTCCGGGTTTTCCATCACCGAGCTTTCGGTGATTTCCAGTTCGAGCAGTTCGGCCGGGAGGCCGGAGTCGACCAGTGCGCCGGCGACGGTTTCGCAGAAATCACGCCGGCGAAGTTGCCGGGCCGAGACGTTGACCGCGATACGCAACGGTTTCAGGCCGGCGTCGATCCAGTGCTTCAAGGTGCGGCAAGCGTTGATCAGCACCCATTCGCCGATCTCGACAATGATGCCGGTCTCTTCGGCGACCGGAATGAAGCGTACTGGCGAGATCATGCCATCGGTCGGATGGTGCCAGCGGACCAGCGCCTCGACGCCGGTCGGGTATGATCCGTCGGCTTTCATTTGCGGCTGGAAGCACAGGGAAAGCTCGTTGCGGCTGATGGCGTGGCGCAGCTTGCGTTCGATGTCGAGACGCTCGGCGCTCGCCTTGTTCATCTCGGCCGCGTAGAACTGGTAATTGTTTCTGCCGCTGGCTTTGGCGTGATACATCGCCGTGTCGGCATGCTTCAGGATGGTGTCGCCATCCGGGCCGTCGTCCGGGAAGATGCTGATGCCAATCGACGGGCTGGTGTGCAGTTCATGGCCTTCTGCCTCGATCGAGGTCGAGAGTGCGCCAATGATCTTGGCCGAGACCAACGCCGCATCGGCCGGTGAATTGATGCCCGGCAGAATGACGACAAACTCGTCGCCACCCAGTCGGGCGACGAAATCGGTTTCCCGGATGACCGACGAAAGGCGACAGGCAACTTCGCGCAACAACTCGTCGCCGACCTGGTGGCCAAGCGTGTCGTTGATGATCTTGAAACGGTCGAGATCGAGAAACATGATCGCGATCTTCCATTGGTGCCGCCTGGCTTCCGGCAACAACTGGCCGAGGCGCATGAGCAGCGCCAGTCGGTTGGGCAGACCGGTCAGCGCGTCATGCTGGGCGATGTGCCGCATGCGCTCTTCGGCCTGCTTGCGTTCGGTGATGTCGGCCAGAATCCAGATGTAGTGGGCCGGCAAGCCGCTGTGCGGGTCGTCCACCCGGCTGACACGAATACCGGCCGAAAAATCGACGCCGCTCTTTTGCGTGACTTCGAGCTCTCCGTTCCAGGCGCCCCGTTGTGCAACCTTGTCCTGGAAGCTCTCCGGGGTTTCATCGCGGTCAAGATTGATCACGCCAAAAACCGTATGCCCAAGCAATTCGAAGGGTTCGTAACCGGTCATCAGCGTGGTGGCCGGATTGATCGAGAGAATGCGGTGCGCTTCATCGGTAAAGATGATGCCGGCAGGGTTGTGGGTGAATACCTTTTCGGCGAGCTGTTCGCGCTCGGCGCTGGCCCGGCGCTCCGAAATGTCGGTGTAGATGGTGACAAAGCTGCCATCGCTCAGCGGAACGCCGCGAATGTCGAGCGTCTTGCCGTTCGGGCGGGTTCTTTCGAACTGATGGGGCTCCGATGTTTTTGCCCGGCTCAGCAGCGCCCGGACAATCGCTTCAACATCGCCAGGCCCATATTCACCGCGTTCGGCATTGAATCGGAACAGCGACTCAAGCGTGACCTGTTCCTGTTGCAGCAGGCTGGCCGGAAGCTCGAGCAGGCGGGCAAACTCACTGTTATACAGTGCCAGTGTCTGTTCCTTGCTGAACAGGCTGACGGCACTTGGAATGCTGTCGATCACGGTTTTCAGCAGGTCATGCTGCATGCGCAGTTTTTCTTCAGCCTGCTTGCGCTCCGTAATGTCGGTGTAGGTCGTGATGAACCCTGCCAACTGCTGGTCGATGAACAACGGTTCGCCCTGGACCAGATGGGTGCGTCCGCTGGGGCGGGTGCGTTCGAAGCGATGCGCTTCGAATTGCAGCGCCAGGGCGGTGATGCGCTGAACGTGTGCCTCGATGTCGCCCGGGCCGTATTCGCCGCGTGTGGCAGGAATGCGGATCAGGTCGGCAAACGGGACACCGTCGTACACCGATTCGGCCGGAAGATTCAGGACGTCGAGAAACCCTTGATTCCAGACGCGCAGACGCAAACTTTCATCGAAAACACTGATCCCCTGCGGCATGTTCGACATGACCGCCTGGAGGTAGGCGTGCTTGCGCTTGGCTTCGGCAGCAATCGGCGAGAGAAGCGGGTTCGGGTCCACGAAGCGACTATGCAGTTAAATTCGATAAATCATAGCCCAAGCCTGTGGGGACAACCATGCATTAAGACATATTTCTTGTCTTGCGGAGGCTTATCCGGTCCGCCATTTGATGGAGCAACCGATCGAGGCTGTTTGCTCGATCGGCCCTTTTCCTTCGCGGGCGATCTGGCGCATTGCTTCAAACAGTTCACGGCGCGACTCCGGCGGCGCAGCATTTTTGCCTGAGGCATCGAGTCGACCGCGGTACTGCAGTTCAAGGCGGGCGTTATAGCCGAAAAAGTCTGGTGTGCAGACGGCGCCGTAGGCGCGGGCAACGCTCTGCTGGCTGTCGAACAGATACGGGAAGGGGAAGGCCAGTTCGGTCGCCCAGGCCTGCATCCGCTCCGGGGCATCCTCCGGGTAGGCCTCGATGTCGTTGCTCATGATTGCGACGCTGCCGATGCCATGCGTCGCCAGTTCCTTGCAGTCCCTGATCAGCCGTTCGATGATCGCTTTGACGTAGGGGCAGTGGTTGCAAATGAACATGACCAGCAGCCCGTTTTCTCCCCGGCAATCTGCCAGTGTGCGGTATTGGCCGGAGATGTCGGGCAGCGCAAAATCGATGGCCGGCAGACCGAAATCACATACCGGCGGGTTGAGAGCAGCCATGAAAGTCCCTTTGCAAGCCTGTTTCGCCGCATAATAGCACCGATGAATCTGCCCCGTTTTTACTGTCCGGAAGCGCTCTCTGCGGGGGCGCTGATCAATTTGCCCGAACCCGTGGCGCGCCATGCGGTGAGGGTTTTGCGTCTGCAGCCAGGTGCGTCGATTGTCTTGTTCGACGGGCTGGGCGGGCAGTACGAGGCGCGGATCGAACAGGTGGAAAAAAATCGCGTCGCAGCCTCATTGGGCGCATGGCAGGACATCGAGTGCGAATCTGCCTTGGCCGTGACGCTGATTCAGGCCGTGCAGTCCGGTGACAAGATGGATTTCACGATCCAGAAAGCCGTTGAGCTGGGCGTGGCCGGGATCGTGCCGGTTGATAGCCGGCGCAGCGTGATCCGGCTGAGTGGCGAACGTGCAGAAAAGCGCGTGGCGCATTGGCAGGGGGTTGCCGAGTCGGCTTGCGAGCAATGCGGCCGCAATCGTGTTCCGCAGGTGGCTCCGCTGGATAAGCTGGAACCGTGGCTGGCTCGTGCGCCGAACGAGGGGTTGCGTCTGATCCTGGCGCCGGATGCCGAGTTCGCGCTGGCCGATTTGCCGCCAGCCCGTCAGGTGCAAATGCTGATCGGGGCCGAAGGGGGGCTAGATCCGCAGGAAATCAAGGCGGCACAGCAGGCCGGCTTTCAGGCCGTCCGGCTTGGGCCGCGCGTATTGCGTACGGAAACGGCTGCATTGGCGGCATTGGCTGCGATGCAGGCTTTGTGGGGCGATTTCAGGGGGGATTGAAACATGTTCGAATCAGCTGAGCTGGGTCACAAGATCGACAAGGAAACTTTCAAGAAGGAGGTGCCGAAGTTGCGCGCCGCCTTGCTCGATGTGCAGTACGACATGCTTCAGAAGAAAGAATTTCCGGTCGTCATCCTGATTTCCGGGGTCGACGGCAGCGGCAAGGGCGAAACGATCAACCTGCTGTATTCGTGGATGGATCCGCGTCACATCAGTACGCTGGCTTTTTCTGCGCCGAGCGACGAGGAATCCTCGCGTCCGACCATGTGGCGCTACTGGCGTGCGCTGCCGCCCAAGGGCAAGGTCGGCATCTTTGCCGGTTCATGGTATTCGCAGCCGATCACCGACCGGATCAACGGCGAGATGCGCCGTTCCGAGATGGATGAACGCCTCGACGATATCAACCGTTTCGAGGCCATGCTGGTCAATGAAGGGGCGCTGGTCCTCAAGTTCTGGTTCCATCTTTCGAAAGATGGCCAGAAACAGCGCCTCAAAGCTCTGGAAAAAGATCCACGTACGGCTTGGCGCGTCACCCAGGAAAGCTATGACCGCCTGAAAACCTATAGCAAGCTGCAGGAAGTTGCCGGCCATGTGCTGCGCGTCAGCAACACGGCGCATGCGCCGTGGATCATCGTCGAAGGGACCGACGACGAATACCGTTCCCTGACGGTGGGCCATATCGTGCTCGATGCCATCAAGCAACGCTTGCAGCAAGAGGGACGGCGCATGGTTCCGGTGGCGCCGCCGATCGTGCACACCATTGACCAGAAAAATGTGCTCAGCGAACTCGACTTGACACAAAAGCTGGCCAAGAAGGATTACGAGCGCGACCTGGCCAAGTACCAGGCGCGTCTTTCCGAGCTGGTGCGCGATCCGCGCTTCGTTGGCAAGCGTTCGCTGGTCCTGGTCTTTGAAGGATCCGATGCCGCGGGCAAGGGTGGCAGCATTCGTCGGGTCGGTGCTTCGATGGATGCCCGCCAGTACCAGATCATTCCGATTGCCGCACCGACCGAGGAAGAGCGTGCCCAGCCCTATCTCTGGCGCTTCTGGCGTCATTTGCCGCGTACCGGCCGGGCGGCGATTTTCGACCGTTCCTGGTATGGCCGGGTGCTCGTCGAGCGGGTCGAGGGCTTCTGCGCCGAGGCCGACTGGCTGCGCGCCTATGCCGAGATCAACGATTTCGAGCACCAGATGGTCGATGCCGGGGCCGTAGTCATCAAGTTCTGGCTGCAGATCAGCGCCGATGAGCAGTTGCGTCGCTTCAAGGAGCGCCAGGACACCGAGTTCAAGCGTTTCAAGATCACCGACGAAGACTGGCGCAATCGCGAGAAATGGGATGAATACGTTTCTGCCGTCTGCGACATGGTCGACCGTACCTCGACCGGCCAGGCGCCATGGACACTGGTCGAAGCCAATGACAAGAATTTTGCCCGGGTGAAAGTCCTGAAAACCATTTGCGAGCGCCTCGAAGCAGCGCTGAAAGACAACGGGAAGTCACAGTAAACGATGAGCGATACCCCTTACGACGAGAACTTCGTCTCCTGGTTTCGGGCGGTCACGCCTTACATCAATGCCTTTCGCGGCAAGACTTTCGTCATTGCCTTCGGTGGCAAGGCGGTCGAAAGCGAGTTTGCCAAAACGCTGGCTTACGACGTCAATCTGCTGGTCAGCCTGGGCATTCGACTGGTGCTGGTGCACGGTGCGCGACCGCAGATCGAGGAAGAGTTGCGAGAGAAGAATCTCGAATCGATCTACCACCGCGGTTATCGGGTCACCGATGCGCAGGCGCTGGATTGCGTGCTGGATGCTGTCGGCAGCGTTTATCTCGAAATCGAGGCGATGCTGTCGCAGGGCTTGCCGAATACCCCGATGGCCAACAGCCGGATTCGCGTCATCGGCGGCAATTTCATTACCGGCCAGCCGATCGGCGTGCTCGACGGCATCGACATGCAGTATGCCGGCAAGGTGCGCAAGGTTGATGCCGAAGGAATCAATGCCCAGCTTGGCTTGGGCAACATCGTGCTGCTCAATTGCGAAGGCCCGTCGCCGACCGGTGAGATCTTCAACCTGCAGATGGAAGAGGCGGCCGAGGCTGTCGCCGTGGCCATTCGCGCCGACAAGCTGGTCTATCTGACCGATAGCCTGGGGGTGACCGATCAGACCGGTGAAATGCTGGATGCGATGACGGCGGACGAGGTTGCCGAAATGCTCAAAGGGGGCGACTGGTTGTCGCCCGATATCCGCCGCTATCTGCCCTGCTCGGTACGGGCGACACGCACCGGTGTCGGCCGGGTGCACCTGATCAGCTACGAGCAGGATGGCGCCCTGCTGCGAGAATTGTTTACGCACGATGGTGTCGGCACGGTGATTACCCGCGAATCGCTGGAAAATATCCGCGAAGCCAAGCCGGACGACATTGCAGCATTGATCGCCCTGATCGAACCGATGGAAGAGGAAGGCATTCTCGTGCATCGGCCGCGTGAGCTGCTGGAGCGCGAAATCGAACATTTCTCGATCATGCTGCACGACGGCATCATCGTGGGGTGCGCCGCGCTCTACCGCCATTCCGAGGAAGAGGCCGAGCTTGCCTGTCTGGCCGTCAATCCCGATCACCGCGAGTGGGGCTACGGCGAACAGTTGATGACGCGCATCGAGAAACGCGCCAAGCGCCTCGGGGTCAAACGCCTGCTTGTCCTGACCACGCGAACCGAGCATTGGTTCGTCGAGCGCGGCTTCAAGCTGGGTACGGTCGACGACCTGCCCGCCAAGAAGCGCGACATGTACAACTATCAGCGGCGCTCCAAGGTGCTGTTCAAAACTCTTTGATAGCATCTCGCTGAGAATCAAGAGAAATCACTGTAACCATAAAAAGCCCGTATTTGCGGGCTTTTTCGTTTTTTCATCGCCTCATATTGCCGCATATTGCCGCACAAGTATTCATCTTTTTTTGGGTAGCTAGATGGGTAGTTTTTTCATGGCTACCCGGTAGAATGGGTGGCTAGAATAATTTTGGGTAGCTGGAGCATGGGTAAGCTTACTGACATTGCATTGCGCAATTGGATTAAGGCCGGAAAGCCGCTGGCAAAAGCGGATGGAGATGGCCTAACTTTCACCTTGTCGAGCACGGGAACGGCTGCGTGGGTGTTGCGGTATCGAATTGCTGGCTCCCGGAAAGAAATCACCTTGGGGCGCTATCCTGATATCACTTTGACCAAGGCCCGCGAGTTGGCATCTGAAAAGCGTGTTGCCATTTTTCGAGGCGTCGATGTTGCTCAAGAAAAGCAGGATCGCAAGGAGGCTGCAGTTCTGGCAGAACGTCTTGCAGCTTACGGAACGGTAAAAGCCCTGTACGACGAGTTTTACATTCGTCAAATTGAAGGGCTGCGCAAATCACCTAAGCAGGTCAGCGGCGTTTTTGAACTGCACATTCTCCCCATTATCGGTAGCAAGTTGGTCACCGAAGTAAAGCCAGCCGATGTGGATCGTTTGCTGCGACCGCTTTCAGAGAGAGGGATTTTCCGAACGGCAGCGAAGGTGCTTCAGTTAACCAAGCGGCTGTTCGACTTTGCGATGAAGCGACATTTGATTACATCAAATCCCGCAGCACCGTTCAACTGGACAGATATTGGAGGGAAAGTCGGCCCTCGAAGCAGAGTGCTTTCTTGCGACGAAATTGTAGAGTTTTTCAAGGGGATGGAAGCCACACCAAACTTCCCCCCTTACTCTGCTGCCGCGTTGAAATTGCTGCTTGCTCTGGGTGTGAGAAAAATGGAATTGCTGAAGGCCACCTGGGATGAGTTCGACCTAGAAAGCGGCGAATGGCATTTGCCAAAGGAGCGAACAAAAACTGAGGCGGCAATCAGAATTCCCCTGTCTCCTTGGGTAGTCCAGACTCTTCGAGAGCAGAAAAAACGAAGTTACAACGAATATGTGTTCCCGGTTCTGCGGCTCGCGCCAGGCAAAACCACCCGTTATATGGGAGAGACAACACTCAACCATGCGTTGTATATGCTTCATAGCAGTTTGGAGTCCTTCACCGTGCACGATCTGCGCAGAACGGCGCGCACCCATTTGGCTGCACTAGGCGTTGAGCCTTACATCGCTGAGATGTGCTTGAACCATAAACCCAAGGGCATCGAGGCGGTATACAACGTTCACGATTATTTTGAGCAACGGAAGGCTGCACTGGTCCAGCTTTCAGATTTACTCGAAAAGTGCGAAGCAACAGCGAAGCAGGCCGTTGCTCCGGGATGACCCCCTGAATTTCTTAGGTTGATATAGCCGTGGTTGAGTTGGTGTCGCACTGCGACAGGCCCGGCAATGCTTTTTCAACCATCGCTGATACCCACCCGCTCAATTCCGCAATTGTCATCGCTGGCGTCATCTTCATGTCCTCCTGAAAATCGAGGCTGGCAGAAAAGTACGGTTCGTTTGACGCCTCCCAGTGCTGCTCAGCCAAGCTTTGCTGAAGCTTCTGAGACAATGGCAGGGGCAAGGAAGTTTCGTGCTGAATCAGCATTTCAAGCTGTAGGCCTTTCTCCCACGAAGATTGGCGAATACAGGCCGACGTTGTTCCTGGTGCGGCTTCACCAAACAACGAACGATCCGGCAGGATCATCAACCCAGCTTGCTCGAAGCGAAGTCGTTGCCGCTCGTCGAGGATCAGTTGCCAGTTGAACTCTCGCAGTACTTCCTCCCTGAGCTTGGCTTCCAGTTCGTTTTTCAGCATGTTCCAGGCTATCAGACGAAGCTCAGGATTGTCGTCAGTCGCCATTGCCAGCTTCTCGTAGTACCAAATTGTCACGTCGATGGTGCTCAAGGATTCACCCACCAGCGGTGAGATCCTGCCGAATGTGTCGACCAGTGCTTTTTCGGAAATACGTTTGCCGACCACACGCTTGGCGAAGTTGATGACCCAAATGTCCGGTTTTATCGAGTCGATACCGCACCGGATGCGAAGCCATTCCCAAACCGCGATGCCCAATCCTTTCACTTTTCCCTTGAAATCGGCATCGAACGTGGCTGTCTTGATCCAGGTATGAAGGCTAGGTTGGTCGGTAACGCCTATCGACTCAAAGAAATCGAGCAGTCGGCGTAATAGTTCGATGCGTGTCCAGTGCCGGTTCGACCAAAGGAAAAGTGCGGCAGCCTCGTTCCCATCTCGGTCATTGGGAAACTTGGCAAGCAAGGCTTTCAACTGGTGGTGGTCGTTGATGCTGTGCTGTTTTTGCACTTGCAACTGAAAGAAGTTCAGCGCATTGATGACTACTGGCTCCTGAATATGGAAATTCAGCACGGTGTGCATCACATCTTCAAGGTAGTCGGTTTCCCATTTTGTTGGCCGTATGAATGGCAGGCCTGCAACGGCAATTGCCAGCTTAGTGAATTCATCATCAGTCAGTTCGATTGGCTTCTTCATTTTTCGTGCTCCAGAAAAGGAATCGGCCAGCACGATGGCTGGCCGAATGTTTCAAGTGATCTTTTGGGAAATGGTTGGTTAATCGAAAGCAGTTGCAGCTTCACTGGGCCTTGGTATCAAGCACAGGGCATCACACAGCAGCACTTTCATGGCGGCATTGGCTGACTCATAACGATGCCAACCCCGTCGGTTGGTGTTGAGCGTGATGGTCGCGTTCCAAGGCAGCATCGGTAGTGGCGGAATGGCCGGATCGAGCAGCAATAACTTCTCCTCGGTTTTGCCTTCACGTTTGCCGATGCCGACAGCCAGTGCCCAGTGGTCCAAGGTAAGCGCGGGGTTCTGAATGCCGACGATGCACAGGCCATCGCCATACAGTGTCGCTGCCACATCGTTTGCCGGGTGCTTGTCGATGACCGTGCACGACACGTGATTCTGATAGGGGGCCAGGAACGATGCTAACCGATGCGGTTTGCTGCCTTTGAAGTAGTAAGGCAACGCAGATCGCCAGAAACTACCCAAGGCATTTTTTCGGTTGGCTTTGCTGATCCCCAACTCCTTGCGCCGAACTAGACCCAGGATCATGAGGGCCATAATCATGCAGTGCTGACCGCAAGCCCCGTCAAGATCGCTTTGCTGCAAATGCAATGGCGCATCATCCACCATGGGGCCTTCCAAGGTGGTTTTGAGTCTCTTGTGCCATCGGTAAATGTGGCTCAATTTGATTTCTCCGGACGATAGAAGGCCTCGGCACCACGAATGGCACCTTGGTCTTCTGAATTGTTGTGGGATTGCTACCGCTACTTGATGGACAGTCGCTGACCACGCTCAAGGTGAGCGCCGGGGATGATTTCGCCATCGAGCATGGCTTTGCGAACTTCGTCTTTACGAACGCTGATGATGGTTTCCTCGACCTTGAAGGTGTTGGGAATCGCATCCTCATCATCGAGTACCGCTCGTGGCGGGCAGTCGCATACTTTGACCACGAACTCAGGCGATGACACTTCGCTGATGCCAGTGACCAATAAATTCGACAACAAGTACTGCCGCATCCATTCGACTCGGTTTTCGAGGCTTTTGCGTCTGGCGGTCATGCGTTTTTCAGCAGCACGAACCATGTCGGTTTCCCCCTCGAATTGGAGAATCATGGCGGCAACGTTCCACGCTTTCTCCTCAATTTCACCGGAGGCACCTTCGAGCGTATCGGCAATAACTTCGTCGGGCAGTTCCTGGTCGACCATGGCTTTGGCAATGGCCAGGTATTCGTCAGCCAATTTGTAGAGGGGCTTATTCATCATGGCCTCCCTTGCCGTTGGCAAACGTTTTCTCAGCTTCTGCCCAGCTATCGAGGCGCTTCAACAGCGTGTCACATTGTTTGCCGGAAAGATCATCAAGCTGAGTAACATTACCCTTTGTGGTTTTGTACAACCAGGCCAGCACTCGTTTTTCGGTGAAGCCGTACCGGGCAATGCGTTGTCGCAGTGCCGTCAGTTCTTCACGATTGATAATTGAATCCGTTGCAGCGGTTGCGTTCGTTGCAGGATTTGCAGCATTCGGTTGCAACGCTGGTGACGGTGACTCCTCGACCACCAGCTTGTCCTCTATGTCCTGTGTGAACACTTCGGAAAGTCCGGCGAGCCTCAGTGTGGCGTCGATATGGGCGCTTTTCTCGACCATTTTGAGGCTTTTGTTGATATCGCCGTAATCCTGGCTGAGATTTCGCGCACCCACGCCTTCCGCTACGATGCGACCTTGGGCATCCCTCAATTCGCAACGCATGACGATGGTGCTGATTTCGGACTTGTTGAGCACGGCTTCCTCGTACTGCCGCAACGAAGGAAAGTGCGTGGTCATGCCCAACATGCCAGTGATTTTTTCAGCACCTGGTTTAAACAGCGATGGCTTCGACCAGTGGTTGAGATCGCCACAATCTTTGACCCGGCCTTGCTTGGCAAAACTGCAACGATCCTTGCTGACCACATGAATGCGGCCATAGTCGATACCCTCCACCAATGCTGACCGTAGCCATTCCATCAGCAGTTCACGGTTTTGCTTTCGTCGTAGTAATCCAGCTGAAAACTGGTCGGCAGGTAGGTCGAGTGGTGAAACCGTGATGGCACTGTGAGCAGTCGACCGTGGCACAGATGCTGGTGGCGGCAATTGCTCGATGACCATCGGCACCTGTTCGACGGCAATAGGTGGTACACCATCATCAGCTAGACGACGAATGACACGCCTGCCATTGCGACCAGCTTGTTGAACAGCAGCGGCTTGAACGTGGTTATCACGAAGTTTGTCTGCGATTGTCATGGCTAGTACTCCTCAGGAAGTAAAAGCGTGGTCGCTGACCGATCTGCTTCGGTGATGATCCAAAGTTTCTGACCAGAACCGATTTCGTAGCTAGACAGCACACGGTAGCCATAACGCAACGCGGCTGAATTGGCTTGAACGTCCTCAGGGTCAAGGTTGCCCCAATCCCCCTGCCAGTGCCGAGCAATGAACTCGAATGGGGATAGATCCAGTTCTTGAAGTAGGGCTACAGCACCGGGTGTGGCGTATGTTTTACCGAGCGGGAAAAGTGTTTTCTCCGGTCGGCGATTGATAAAGCTGGGATGGCAAATGGCAGCCATGGTAGCTTCTCCTTGTGGTGGATTGACCTTCATCACACGGTTCGCACGAATGACCGTCGCCAAACTGAAATTCGTGCGAACCACCAGCACATGCTGTTCCCTGCCGACGAGCGACATTGATTGAAGCGAAGGAAATGAAACGGTCAAACCAACCGGCGTGACTAGGCCTGAGCGGTATGGCTCACGGTTGAAAGTCGGTGATACGGCTTGTTTGAGGGGGGATGCCGACAGGTCGGCTGGGGGTAGGAAGCGCCTTTGCGAAGGCGTCCGGTGACAGCGATGTGCGTTTTCAGCTTAGCGCCAACGCACTCGATTTGTCAACTTATCGTTTGAAATCAGTCTGTTAATCTATTTCTTGGCGTACACCGAAGATATTCGCGCTATTTCGGCCTGAACTTCATTTCTGAGGAATGCAGGTTCAATGACTTCCACATGGTGCCCCAAGCGGAGAATATCCATGGCGATTTCCCTGCTATCAGAGAAGGGCACTCGCAGCGTGTAGGTGCCATCGGGATCAAGTGTCCCAGCCTGATTAGGGTGCCACTCCTCATCAGCCACCCACCGACTCGACGCTTCAGAAAACCGAAGTACGGCGATTTGAACATCCTTGCCACCATAGATGCCATACCCTGCATCGAACTGCTCGATCAGGTCATCGTGACTAACGTCTTCGGTATCTTGACCAAGTAGTTCTACCGTTTCAAACGCATCAACAGAGAACCGGCGAAGTGCTTGCCGAGCATGGCACCAAGCTTCCAGATACCAGTTGTTTCGGTAAAAAACGAGGCGTTGAGGTGATAGCAGCCGATCCATGCGTTCATCTTTTTCCCTCGAATAGTGCAGAACCTTGATCTGCTTTCGCTCAAGCAGTGCCCTCGAAATCAGGCTGAAGTATTTGCTGCCTTTACGCCGGATGCCTGTGCGTACCAAGCGAATCCGTTGAGTCACCTGATTGAATGATTGTTGATCCCTGCCCAAGATCGCCTCCAGGCGGGAAAGCAAGGGCTGGACATGCGGCGTGAGTAATCCGGGCTCCAATTCAGCCAAGAGGCTGTGCATGGTCAGGAGTGCACAGGTTTCCTCGGCACTAAACCACAGGCCGGGTAATTCATACGCTGGGCCAGTATTTGGTGTGCTGAAACGATAGCCGCCTGCATCACGATCATAAACAATCGGTGCATTGAAACGCTCCTTGAGAAACGCCAGGTCACGCTTCAACGTAGCCCAGGAGATTTGCAGGGCATCGAGTAGTTGCTGGCGCGACATGACCTTGTTGGACTGAAGCAACTGGTCGATTTTGTAAAAGCGTTCCGTCTGGCTCATCTGTTCTCCTGGGCTCATCGTATGAGCCTATTAGCTGTCATACTGCCTTCCGAATACTGGCAACACAAGGAGGAAATTCGATGACGGCCACGATCCTGCTTGCCGCCGCATCTTGTCTGATGATTACCAATCCCGACCAACGGGCCTACTGCAAAGCACTGGAGTCAGGAAGGCAGACGGATTGCACGGCGATTGCCGATTACGCGCTGAGAACACGCTGCAAAGCAGAACTCGGCGGTGAACCGGCCAACTGCTACACCATTTCGGACACCGAGCAGCGAGCACTCTGCTTGGCAAAAGCAAAATGAAGCTGAAAGGAAACCTGATGCTGACTGAAAAATTCGCAGCAGCGGTCAATATGGCAGCGGTCGCCCACGCCAGGCAGGTCCGCAAGGGAAGTAACACTCCCTACATCGCTCACCCACTCGGCGTTGCCTCCTTGGTACTGGAATTTGGTGGCGATGAGGAGCAGGCGATTGCTGGATTACTGCACGACGTGATCGAAGATGGTGGCCCCCAATTCATCGAGCCTATTCGTGAGCAATTCGGTGAGCGGGTACTGTCGATGGTTGAAGCCTGCACTGATGGCATCCCTGATGAAAACGGGGTGAAAGCGCCCTGGCGACAGCGCAAGGAAAAATATCTGGATCACCTCGGGGCTACGGCTACTGACGCCCTGTTGGTCTCTGCGGCCGACAAGCTCTACAACGCCAGAGCTATTCTTGATGACTTGCTTGACCCGGCTGTCGGGCAAACCGTTTTTGAGCGTTTCTCGGCCAGCAAGGAGGAAACGCTGTGGTACTACCGAGAACTGGGCAGGATTTTCAGTGAGCGGCATAGCCCTGTAGCCCGTCGGCTAAATGCAACGGTGCTCGAAATTCAACGATTGGCGGCTTAAAGATGGATCGCTGTTCGCACTGCCAAGCCATTCTTGGAGAGCAGCGAGTGCTCCTGGATCGGCGAATTGAGGTCATGACATTCTTGGGCGAGATGCCCAGGGCAGCGGTTCTTGGTTCTGATGATGGCTACGCATTTTGTAGCCAGGAGTGTTGGCAGAAGCACCAGCCGACCATCATCGAGCAGTTGAAGCTGACACAAACCTACCCCCTATTCGATGTGGTCAGCGACTGTTGCCGTTGTGGTGCCCCTGTTGATCGCCGACAGGCTTATGTCATCTATGCGTTGATGCAGATCACACTGGAATCAAAGCCATGGCTCAAGAGTTGTTCCGTCCAATCAGATGAAGAGTTTGCAGTGCTGTGTCGGCAATGCGATTTCCCCAATTTTGACCAGTCAGAGGCTGACGAAAACGAGCCTGAACTGATTTCTGCGGACGGTGTTGTGTGTGAGAAGACTCAATAATTCAGGGAGGATAAAAATATGTGGCTGTTCACTACCATCGGATTTTTTAGTGCCGTTCAAAAGCCCGGTACCGACTTCATCACGATCAGGGCTCGGGTTCGCAACGATCTGGATAATCTTCGGGAAAAATACCTTCCCGATCTATCTCCAACCATTGCCAAAGCCGGGACGGACTACCCTTGGCGGGCTACCGTGTCTCATGTCAAATTCGCTGAAGCCCTCAGCAAAATCGCCTTGGACATTGACTACGACAATTTCAAGGATGCGGTCGCCAAGCACCAAGGGAAATCACGTGCTCATCGCTATGGCAAGGTGTGGTCAGCCTTGTACGACATGCCAGAAGAGGAACCGAAGAAGCTGTTGAACTGGAGTAATCCCGTTCCTGCAGGCAAGAAAGTGGCCTATGGAGGCGTCGTTTTCGATAGCAAAGGCAATGTGCTGTTGCGCGAGCCGAAAAATCACTACGACGGCTATGTTTGGACCTTCCCCAAGGGGCGTCCTGATCCAGGTGAAACACCCGAGCAAACCGCATTGCGTGAGGTGAAGGAAGAAACAGGCGTTGATGCAACGATAGTAGGCATCCTGCCTGGCGATTACGTGGGTGGAACAACCATCAACCGCTACTTCATCATGCGAGGCCCTGATGGATCAGGCTTTGTCGCCGAGGACGACCCCGAAACTGCTGCAGTGAAATGGGTCAGCGGCGATGAGGCTACGCAGTATTTGGAAAAAACGACCAATACAACGGGGAGGAAAAGAGATCTGAACGTTCTCACTGATGCCATGAAGCTTGTTGTTCGTGGATAAATCCGAGGGCGTTAAAATATCGGCATGACTGTAGCAGATGAACACATCAAAGCTTTGAACCGCCTACGTGCTGCGGGGGGGCTGGTTCCGATCATTGAGTCTGGCTTGTCGAAAGCGCAAATGCCAACAGACCGCGTGGAAAAAATGATCTGCTTCTGTGAGTGGTCGCTGCAGGCTGATACGGATGGTGATTCAGAAGCGACAAAATTACGCTCCGAAATTCATCAGGGCTTGGCTCGCATCAAAGCTCTGATGTTGCAAAGCCACCCGATGGATCAGGTTGAGATATAAAAAATGGCCGGGATAACCGGCCATTTTTCTACTCATTTTTGCCTTTACTGATAGTCGCTTGCCAACATTCCAGCAAAGAGGCTAGTTGCATCTTTTGCTTCGGCAATTGCCTTACGAACTGCCTCGTTCATCAGGTCAAGCACACGAAGTTTCCCATGAGCTTCCGCAACGGACTCTAACCGACGAAATACCGTGGCGTGTTTTTCAGCGTACAAAGCAAGTCCTTGCAGCTTGGGGAGGGCATCTGCCAGATGTAAGCCGTGAGGATCGACAATGTCAGCCACTATCGTTCCATCGGCCAGGCTGGCGAAGAAGATGAAGTCGGGACGAATAATGCCGTATTGCTCGCCGGACAGATAGGCAATACCGAGAGATGATTGCCCTGGTTGTTGAGGATTGCGATACCAGAAGCTGAATCCATCGCGCTTCATCTCGGTCACGACAACTTTTTCCTCCCACGCATTCAGTTCTGCGGGGTAGTTGCCTGAAGCATCGCACAACAGGTGATTCTTGTACGTCGGCAGTGAAGTTTCAACATCATTTTCCCGAGCTTTTGTGGGCTCATACTTCGCATCGGGCTTCACCAAATCTACATCCTGCGGCTCCGTGCTCATCTCCCTAATCTGGCGATATGACTCTTGCCGGTCATGGGACAGTTTCTTAATGATCGGGCCGTACTCCTCCAACCAACGCTTGGCTAACCTATCAGCTTCGGCATCGAAATGTAGCTGAGCTTCCGTGACCAAACCCAGCGCAGCAACGGAAACACGACCATCGACGAGGGCCGCATCGAATTCATCTTCGTCATCGGGATCTGCTGCACGGTACGCGAGAGCGTCAACGTAAGTACGCGAAATGTCAGGGCTAAAAATACGGGCCGCTCGACGGAAGGCATCATTAATTACCGCCATGTCAGCAGCTTCGAGAAACTCGTTGAAGGTTTTCGTTTTACCCTTCAGATCAGCGACTACAGACTTACCATCAACGGTTACGACAGCATTGCGCTTTTGCTCGATGACAGCCTTCAGTTTGTCTTGAATCGTATCGAGTGCGTTGTGCATTTCAGCATGAGCAATTTTTCCTGCACCCGCCAATATTCCATCAACAGCCAATTCATGGGCCAGCGCCGTTAAGCGTTTAGCAGGCTTGGCACCGCGCTGCGGTCGGGTTTGAGAAGGAAGCGCCTCAAACTTCTCCCAAACTTCCGGCGTAGCGGCAGGATTGGGCTTCATTTCAACCGGGTTAATCAGTACTCGCCCGCTAGGTGGTGGTGATGTGTCATCGCCCTTCATCAGGGCGTCGACGACCTGCGTCACCGTTTTTACGTCGAACTTGGGCAACAGGCAATCTACTGAGTTGAGGCGTTCATTCCCTGGGATACGACGAGCTAAAGGGGAGCGAACCATACGGCCCATTAGCTGAGTAATGTGGGTGCGATCTACAGCGGAGCGGAAAGAAACCATGACTTCGGCTCGTGGGCAGTCCCAGCCAGTGCTGATGGCGTCTTTGGCAATCAGGATACGCACCCAGGTTGATTCTTGGACGCGCTCAGGCGATATGTACGGGACGTTGCGATTGCCGAATTGTTGTGTAGTGTGTTCTCCGAATACGTGGGCGATGCAACCACCTGGAAGCTCCGGCCACTGCTGATAAATGGTATCCAAAGCACGACCAATATCATTAGGGTCTGGCGTATTCGGAACTTGTAGCACCATCAATGGAATAACTTGATGGGAGTCGTCCTGCTGCTTGGCATACTCCGACCATGCTTCCGAAACCGCTTTAAGCTTGTCGGTCGCACGGCGAACCAGTACGGTATCAAAATCTCCAACCTCGTCCGGAATGTCGAGGATGATGGTGTCCTTGATGAGACCTGACTCCTGAACCTTAGTAGAATCAACAACAACATCAGGCAATGTAATGCGTTTTTGCGCTCCCTCCATTGCCTTTTTGAAGCGTTCAACCGTGGCTGAAATACCCCACACAACGGGGATGCCTGGGATTCCTCCTAGACCATTGATAAGTCGCTGCACAATGGTGCTCTTGGCACTCTCTGAGGCTTTGCTTGGGTTGCCCATCCCTCGGTGTGCTTCATCAAGTACCAGGTACAAGGTCAGATCGGAGTCCTCAATCGTGTTGCGGATCGTGTCCCAAATCGTAAAAGCTTGAGCATCAGGGCGTGTCTGAGTAACCAAGTCTTCGCCATCAAAACCACGCACCAGCAAGCTGTTTTTGCCAAGCTTTTGCGTATTGAGGAAGTAAATCTTCTTGGCTTCAAATTTGGCTCGACTGAAGGGATGCTCAACCACTACCAAATCTGTGTGCTGAATGCGGTCTGATGCCTCGATTAGGCGGAATCGTGTCTGCTCGTTGAGAGAAGGGTCATCACTAAACCAGATGACAACTGCGCCGGGGTCGGCATCAAAGTCAAATTCGTCATCGCCATGGAAAAGTGCCTCAAACGTGGCGGCCGCCATCACCGTTTTACCTGCACCGGTAACTGCAGTCAGTGAAAAGGCGTGTTTGTCGTTATCTTCGTGCCAGCGTTTCCGGGCCTTTTTCAAGTTCACCAAAGCATCGCGTACTGCATCGGTTTGGTAGTCCTTCAGTGTGAACTTCATCCCTTATTCCCCGTTGGCAAAACTGAAGTTGGTCAGGTAAGACTCATACAGGCGTACAGGCTCGACACCATTAGGCAGGCGACGGGCAATCGACTGGAAGCGGCGATCATCGTCAGTGACGATATATGCCACTACCAACTCATTCGACTGAGTAACTGCCGAAATAAATGGCGCTGCAAAATCCACGTCTACCAGCAAACCATAGGCGTCGGAAACCTCCCATCCTGATTCGGGAAGTTTGTCGATGCGCCGACCACGACTACCAGCTTTCATCCACAGCAAGGGAGCAACACGAGAGAATGCTCGGTTGTGGCTTACAGCGATTGGTGTCTCGTAAGTCAGAGTGAAAAATTCGGCATTTTCCGCGAACCCTTCGGCCATCGGAAATTCATCGGTGAACTTGTAATCGCCCTTTATTGGGTGACCGTCTGGGGTTTTCCCACTTATGGCGGCGTTAACGCGGGGTTTGGTGATGTAATCACAGATGCCCAACATTTCCCAATCAGGATCGCCAGGTCGGAAACCGCGCTCTTGGAGGGACTTCTGCTCATCGGCAGCAACTTCATTGTTGGTGACGGAGATGCACTGACGATGCCCCTCATCCTGACGGTTCAAACGCATCACTGCATGAGCCGTGGTGCCCGAACCAGCAAAAAAATCAAGGATGACGGCACTGGGTTTGTCCCCAACAAAAAACCGTAGAGAGTCCTCTACTGCATACAGAGATTTGGGAAACGGGAAGCGGCGATCAGGGAGTAGCCGCGAAACGATAAGAGAGCCGCCGGTTTCTGCATTATGCGAGTCCATGTTCCACACTCGCTTCGGGATTACCCCTTTGCGTTCCTTGTGAATTGCCTGCACTGCCCCATCTGGATCACGCCCGACAACATCAATTCGCCCGTCCTGTATAGCTTTAACGGTCCCACTCGGTAGATAGTGAATTGCCGCTTGTTCCTTCTCTGGCTTGGGGTTGCGTGAGCGGATGAAACCATCTCTAAGGTATCGTTTAGCTGTTTCTGGGGTAATCCCCCAAAGCCCTTCTCCCCCATTGGGCCTCAAAGGCCAGACAGCAAATGTACCAATCGGTGCTGCTATAAGTGATCGGTCAATATCGTCGGCTATTGGTTCACCAATAGAGTGGATGTGGCCTGACTCGATATTCACAAAAATCGGATAGAACTGGTTTGGACGAGCACCTCGCTTGGCTGTCGGTTCACGCCGTCGTAGACCAAGCCATTCAATTTCTTGTCCAATTTGGGCGGTTGCTGACCGTGAGTCGTCCAACATGTTCTGCTCACCAAGCTGGACCTTGCAATTACCAATCCGCACAAAGTAAATAAATTCCTCAACGCGGGAGAATTGCCCAAATCGCGCCACGCCTTTGGCACTTATTACGGACGTAATCATCTCGATTGCTGCTTCTGGGAATATCTGTTCCAAAAGTAGCCCAAGCCGTAGATATTCCTTTTCGTCGATGGTGACGATCAACACTGACTCAACAGGGTTCAATAACTGTTTGGCCGACAACAAACGTCGCTCCATCATCGCCAGCCATTTACTGTGCCGGTAGAGGTCGTCACCTTCAACGTAATCGTTGTTGTATTTCCAATCCTTTGCGCCTGTGTTGTACGGTGGGTCGATGTAGATTGCATCCACCTTGCCGCGGTGGGTGTAAGTCAATGCTTTGAGGACGTGGTAATTCTCTCCGTTGATGACGGTATGGAACGGCTTATCGCCACCACGCTCAACCCTGCCCGTACTTACCAATCCAGGATAAATGGTATCCCGAAACTCCGAAACTACGACTAAATCAGCCAGTCTCTCGGTTTTTGTTTCTGCTTCTGCTGCACCCAACAATTCGAGGTCGGCGACCTTGCCACCATCTAATTTATGGATGGCCTTCACTTGCCATAGGCGTTGATCGCCCTTCTTTGTTGAAACGCGTTCGGGCAGAACTCGTACCTTGTCACCCTTGCGGATCGGACGTTGAGGAAGCTCGACCGCTTCCGGGCTATGGCGCTCGAAGTTCAAACCGAATGGTAGGCGGGACGATAGCACCTTGAACTCACGATCTAGGTCGGCACCAAGCAGGGGGTCTTTGGCTTTCGCCTGCGCGATAAGGTCTGTTAGTCGTGACACAACGGCTCCAAATACGTTCTTGCGAGGCTTTTTGCCTTCGTTTTTTCTTGAGTTTGCAGCGTCCAGTTCACTTCTTCTGCGTTCTGGCGAAGGACAGGACAGTACTGGCCGCGAGATAAGGGCATCTTGTTCAGGTGCAGTCACCCGAAGAGCAGCAATTGTAGATGACGCATGAGGTTTTCATGTGTTTCAAGGCGATTTCTGGCCTAAATATGACGAATTCCTGTGTTGAACGGCACAGCGTAACTGTCTTCATACCAAACGCACTCCTTGCTTGGTCGCACGATCAAACGAAAACACATGTTCTCGCGGGTTTTCTTCGCAACGTCCGACGATCCGCTTGGGATGGGTAGTTTCTCCCCGCTCCAGCTTGACCATCCATCCACAGACTGGGCATGTCGCAGAATATCGGCTGACATGAATCGTACTCGGTGTATCGGTGTCTCTGGCTCGGTTGATTTCGATGGTCGCCCCGAACTCCTTCCAGGCTAGTGCCCAGTCGGGTGCAATCACGATTCGATCCTCGAATAGCTGAAAAATACCGCTGAAGTAGCGGTGAGCAACCCAAGGAAAGCCAATCCCGAGGGCAAAGAGCAACAGGTCTTGGCCGGTTATAGGCTGCGTCCGATACCAAAGCACCAGCCATATCAAGAATTCAAAGCAAACGGCGAAAATCAGGAATAGGAGCTGCCACGTGAGGTAGCCATACCGCTTCGAGGGCGTCCATTTCAGACCGTCAGCAAAAAGAAACTGGCCGAAGGTGGAAAGTTTCAGTGACAAGTCGCGCTTGTAATAAATACCACCAGCCTGAGGAAGGAGCGCAGGCATGGTCTGAGTCATTTCATTGCCTGGGGTACCGGGTAATGGCCGGGATGCCAATCGGTAATACGCCGGTTTGCCATTCTCCTTCTGCACGATGGGGTAGGTATCCAGCCCCGCTTTCCGGCTCAATTCGATGAGAACAGGCTCGATCTCAGGCAGATAACGGGTTTCTATCTCTTTCCAGATTGGACTTAGCCATTGAGATGGCTCCAGGTTTGGATTGCCAGCCAGATCGGTATGGATTGCCTTGGTGCTGACTCGCAGTGATCTGTTTTCCTGGGATGCAGAACGAAGGGCCTCCTGAGCTAGGTAAACCATGATCTTGCCTGCCCAAATCTGCCGCCTATCTTCCGGGATCGCTGCGATTAGTATTTCGGCGAGTTGCTTGAGATGGCTGATATTCTCATCATCAGAATTTTCATCAATCAATTGATCTGTAAGGTTATTACTCACCATAAACTGACCCTCAACTTACCCTTTCTGACTGCAGAAATACGCTGCTCAAGCCTAGCTTGGCCCCTGTTACATCAGGAGGTTGAGCAGAATGAGCAAAGAAAGCAACGGCAAGCATGTTATTCCATTTGGTTGGCACGTGCCGACGCAGCGAATGGTTACAGCCCGCGAGGTGGCGAATGGTCGTGGCTGTGACTGTGTTTGTATTGCCTGTGGAACACGGCTTCAAGCGCGACAGGGCGAAATCCGAATTTGGCACTTTGCTCACGATAGCGAAACCCAGTGCCAGGTTGCTGCTGAGGCGGCGATTCACTACATGGCAAAACAATTAATCGCTGAGCGTGGCTCAATTTATCTTCCTCACAGGGAGAAATCGAAGGAAATCCATGGAAAGCGAAGAGTTTGGTCGGAGACTATTTGCACCGATGTGCAGCAGCCGGGGTTGCATCCCTTGGAAGATTGCCAAGTTGAGAAAACAATCACCATTCCAGCAGAGCCAGGTACGACTTTCCGACCAGATGTGCTTGCGACACTAAACGGCTTGCCACTGGCAATAGAAGTGCTCAACACTCACGCCGTTGAGCCTGAAAAGGCCGCTTGGTTGGAGGTGCAAGGGTATTCAGTACTCGAAATCGACGTAAACGACATTGGTTTGCTGCCCCAGGATCAAATACTGAGCGCCCTTGAAGTTCGCCTGTTCGATACTGCGGACTACACCTCCTGGCTTTGTCACGCTGCAGACCGGGAGGCAATTCGAGCACTGCAGGAGATTGAGGCTGATGTTCGCGCCAGAAGGCTGGCAGAGGAAACGATCCTGTTGGCTCAACTCGAAGCGGCAGAAGCAGCCCAAAAGCGCAGGGAGGAGTTCCTTCGCCGAGTGCGCGACATTGATGCCCTGAAGATTCCTGTTGGTGGTTGTACTGTTCGTATCGGCAGGAACTTCGAGCGTGTTTCGCTGAAGGTGCATGGGTACGCATCAGATGAGGTTTTTGCAGCAACTAAATCGCTTGCACGTGAGCATGGAGGGCGCTTCAACCCTAAAGCCAGATGCTGGGAGTTTTTCAGAGATGCCGAAACCGAAAATTTCTTCGATCAGCTATGTGAGAGGGTACAGCAGCGACTGGTTGGTTCATTCTGGGGCTCGAAGCCGACGCCACTGGCAGTAGCCAAGGAAAGGACAATACCGCTGCCGGAACGTCCATTACCTGTGTTTTTTCAAGACCCCGTACTTCAAGAAGCATTCGATGAACGGGCAGGAATTCTGGAGTTCGATGCAGGCTACGAGCGTCATGCCGCTGAGCAAATAGCTTTTGCTGAAATTCAAGCATCTACTGCCGTCACTGGAATGACTGGTTCACTTTGATACCGACCTGACAGGCAATTCCAAGCTTGTCGTCCATAGCGGTATTTCCTTAATACGATTTCTAATGACTGCTTTCCGCAGGATTCCGGACACGCCCGCTACTGAACCGCAACACTAGCAATCTTCCGCATTTCGTCCGCCCATGCCTCAATTGCGTAGTCGCCTGACGCAACATCCACCCAGTACAAAGCTTCGATTGGATGACGAGGTGGGCGAGGAAGGTTATATAGGTGAGCTATAGCCAATACATTCCGCATCGTCTCACCATTCCGATGAGCAGCAGCGTTACGAACTGTCTGCAGGTGACTTACCTGTACTCCAAGACCAAATGCTGAGAGAAGTTGGCTTCTATTGACAGGGTTTGCAGCCGGTATCACTGTCGCCAGTACGCCAACATCCCCCCAAGTTGGTTCAAGGCGTAGTGTGGAATTGGTTCTCCCCGCCAGGATTGGACTTCCACTGCCTCTTGTCTGTTTAGCGATGTAGGAAACACGCTCCCACCTAGCGGGTGCAACAGAGGGAGCGAGAACGTTGCCTGATGCCGTTGTACAACCTGTAGCCGAAAACATAACAACGTCACGACAAAAATGCCCCCATGATTGCCATAGCGAAGAAACCAAACCTTCTAGATGCATCCACTCTTTCTCGCCTGTCCGGTTGAGATCAGCAGAAACCGCAAAATTTAAAACATGTTCCCCAATGCGCTCCAGTCGCGCCAATAGCTTCTTTTCGATTTGTTCAAGATTCATAGCCAGGCACTAACCAAACAAAATTAAAGCTGGCCGCGCAAAGCCTGAACCAACATCCTCACACGCACCATGCGAGAATTTTCCCGCGTTGTTGCTTGTGTGGCTAATACATAGTCGCGGAATGGGCCATCAATTTCTTTCCCCTCGTGAGCCATAGCGAGCGCCTGTAATTGCTGGCGAGCGTCATCAATGTTCAATACGAACTGCCCAATCGGCGGCAATCCAGTCGACTCCTCGAAGCCGGGGATTCCATACTTGTTGTGTATCAGCGCACAGAAGAGAGAATGAACGATATAGGACTTGAAGAGGAAGGTTCCACGAAGCTCTCCTAGACTAGTCCCAATGAATGAGAAAACCTCATCCAAGTACTGCATGTAGACATCTGTTTTATCAAACGATTTGTCATACTTCTCGTACAGCTTGTTCAGCTTCGCATTACTGGTGCTAACAACACCTTGCTCCAGCGCCAACACCATGTCAGCAACCAATTCTGAATCTTCCATGCGAACGAGTTGGCGGTTTGTCAAAATGCCGAAGGAAAGAATCGTCGGCGATATTCGATCTAAAACAGAGTTCACAAACCACTTGAAATTACCCATATATATTGAGTGGCGTTTCTCTGCCTCATTCAACGGCAAGGTATAAGCATTCATTCGCCGAAACATTTCAAGAATTTCGGCTTCACCCGCATTTCTGATGATGTCTGCCGGAACTTTTGCCATTAGAAATTCATCTTGCACATCCTCATCCAAATCGGAAAAGCAGTGTCCTGCATATTTCTCCGAAACAGATGTCAGCTTGAACTTGTCCTGAAGGAAGTCGATGATCGAAGTTATACGCTGCTGACCATCAACTATTTCCTTGATAACCTTCTTACGGGAATCAAGCTGCTCATAAAAATACAATTTTGGGAACGGGAAACCCGTCAGAATCGTATCAATAAAATAACTTCGAGCCGTCGAAGGCCATAGACCTGAACCGCGCTGATAATTCCGGTTAACTACAAGCTCGCGACGGGCAAGCATGTCTCGAATTTCAGCGATGGAATATGAATTAGGCTCAAGTCGCACAGCGTGTTCTCCAACAATAAACTCCGTCGACATAACGGGACGATGCAGTTTACAACATTACCCTCCCTGCATTTTCGCAACTTTAGACTTCACTTAAGGCATAGAAGGGATGACGCTGGTGTCTGCTCGGAAACTTAGATCCGCCTGCTGCTGTACGGTGGTCTGCGGCCTGCGATTTCTCACCGTGATGATCCGACCATGAAGGGCTAAAGTAAAATTTAAGGATGACCCGATCCGAACTGAATGCTGCGCTGGCCCAGCGTTTCCCACAACTGATGCAGAAAGATGCTGAAATGGCCGTGACCGAGATTCTTGGCGCGATTGCGACGGCATTAGCTGCAGGAAATCGCGTCGAAATTCGTGGTTTTGGCTCATTTGCCTTGAACTATCGACCTCCGCGCACAGGCAGAAACCCTAAGACTGGTGAAAAGGTAGCTGTCCGTGGCAAATTCGTACCGCACTTTAAAGCGGGGAAGGAGTTGCGTGACTTGGTTGATACCTCGCAAACTTCCGGTGCTTTACTGAGGTAGGCAGCCTTGGGATTGGCTCATCAATAGGGGGAGCAGGTTGTGAAATTCGTTAATCCAAAACGGCCAGAGAAATACAAAAAATGTTGGACACGCATTAAGGCAGGCTGCGAATTTTCAGATGGAGATAGGGAGAAGCTGAAAAAATATGGTCCTTGGCTCCGCGCACTGCATAACGCGAAGTTGGCTCCGAAAAATGAGTTTGAGCAGCATTTCGTCAGTGTTTGCAGAGGTGAAGCAGTTTCTGAAAACGATCTTGAGACGGTTTGGCTTCGCTACATACACTGTCGCCTTGTCGAGACTCAGCTTCGGCGTTTGCATCGAGCAGACCAGGACTACGCAGGGGTACGCTCGTCGTTGGAGCGATTTGCCTCGAAGGGAAACCCGTTTGCCATTAGATGGCTTAAGGATGAGGGTGCGTGGGAGGAAGAACCTAGCGACGGATACTCCAATCGAGTCTGGAGGGAGGGTGCTACTTCTAAAATTGTGCGGATTGTCAGAGGTTAGGGGAGATTTTGCCTAACAAATACTGTGAGTGATTAGCTCGTTCGCATACAGTATTGCCCTCTTTTGAATGCTGTATAAAAATACAGTATTAAGAGGAGGCCGCCATGATTCGTATCGTCTGCCCGTTTTGTCATTCCCCACTGAACGCCGCTGATTTGGAAACGGCAACGCTCGGTGATCGCGTGTGCCTGGTTTGTCCCGAGTGCGAGCACGTCCTGTTGATGGACGACCATGCTCAAGCTGAAGTTCAGGTGTCTGCCGAGGGTGTTGAAGCTCATGCTTGAGGCTGCTCAGGCAAGCCTAGATTGGTTGCCAGCCATCGACCCCCCGCGTGTATTCATTCCGCTCGGTGCCGCCAAGGTGTCTGCGGGGTTTCCAAGTCCTGCTGCTGACTACGAAGATAAGCGGCTCGACATTAACGAGTATCTGGTTCGCAACCCGGTCAGCACCTTCTTCTTCCCGGTGCAGGGCGATTCGATGCAAGGAGCGGAGATCTTCGACGGTGATATTTTGGTCGTGGATCGCAGCATTAAGGCCATACACGGTCACATCGTGATTGCCTTCGTCGATGGTGAGCGCCTGGTGAAGCGATTGCATCACCGCAATGGTCGCGTCGCGTTGGTTGCTGAAAACCCAGCCTACCCGACCATCGACATTCGTGGCGACATGGAATTGGTGATCTGGGGGGTGGTGATCGGCAAGTTCAAGCGGCTGGGGTAGCGATGCCGGTTTTCGCGTTGGTCGATTGCAACAATTTTTACGCCAGTTGCGAAAAACTGTTCGATCCGAAGTTGGCATCGAAGCCGGTGGTGGTGCTATCGAACAACGATGGCTGTGTCGTTGCGCGGAGTGCTGAAGTTAAAGCCTTGGGCATCCCGATGGGCGTTCCCTGGTTCAAAATTCAGAAGGAAGCCAAGCGGTACGGCATCGTCGCCTTCTCGTCGAATTACGCCCTGTATGCCGACATGAGCAACCGTGTCGTCGAAGTTCTCGCTCAGTTCACCCCAAACCTGGAGGTGTACAGCATCGACGAAAGCTTTCTGGACCTCAGCGGTTTTCACCGTGACCTGATCGAATACGGTCAGGAAATCCGGCAGCGCATTCAACAGTGGCTGGGCCTGGCCGTGTGTGTCGGCATTGCGCCGAGCAAGACCTTGGCGAAGTTGGCGAACCACTGCGCGAAAAAAGGCTTGGCTGGCTCCGCTGGCGTGTGTGATTTCACGACCATGACTGAATCGCAACTTAGCCAACTGTTTGCCAATATTGAGGTTGGAGAGGTCTGGGGTGTTGGCAGAAAGATTGATGCTCGCCTTGCCGATATGGGCATCACCACGGTGTTGCAGCTTCGAGAGGCCGACCCTGAGGTGATTCGCTCGAAGTTCTCGGTCGTGCTGGAAAGAACGGTTCGGGAATTACGGGGCGTGTCCTGCCTCGACCTGGAAGAGGTTGCCCCGGATAAGCAGCAAATCATGTGCAGCCGATCCTTCGGTCAGTACGTTTATGACCGCGATCAGCTTGAGGAAGTCGTCGCCAGTTATGTAGCCAGGGCTGCCGAGAAGCTGCGAAAGCAAGCCTCACTGGCCGGTGCATTGATGGTATTCATTCGCACCAACCCGTTCAGCCCCAAGGAGCCGCAATATCAATGCTCGATGACCATTCCCTTGCCCGAGGCGACTGCTGATACCCGAGTGCTGGTCAATTGGGCATTGAAAGTCCTGCGGCGAATTTATCGCCCTGGCTATGGCTACCAGAAGGCCGGGGTGATGTTGAGCGAACTGCGGCCCAAGGCCATGGTACAAGCATCGCTGTTTGTCGATCCTGAGAATGATCGAGGCCAGCGGTTGATGGAAACGCTCGACGTAATCAACCAGCGGTGGGGTCGAGGCACATTACGCTCAGCGGCTGAGGGTATTGAGAAGGCTTGGAGGATGAAGCGACAGCGACTATCGCCGAGCTACACCACCGATTGGGATGGGCTTCCGATGGCTGTGGCTGGCTAACATTACTCATGAATGAGCCAGATGAAAGGTTGTTCTTTACTGCGACGTATTTGGGCTTAGTGCTGCGGAATAGTGGATGCCGTAATAACCACTATTCGAGGCAACGATGAACCGTCGAGAGTTTTTGAAAATACTGGCACTGTCAGCGGGTGCATCCACAGCTATGCCCGCAGCAGCAATTTTAAACACGGTGGGTGTCGGTCAATGGCCGCTCATTGCTAGGGATAGTCCGGCTAATTTCACCGACATGGGCGATGCTTCAGATACTGATTTCCCGAAAATCGGCATCGTGGCGGCAGGTAGTGGGGCCTGTGGCATGTTGCGAAATTCACAAGGGAATTTGCCTTACCTTGAGCGCAGTGTGGCAATAGACACCAGCCCCTTCGTCCTTCATCGCACGAAGGCAGATCGTTCTGTCAGAGTAGGCCAGTCAGCAGACAAGATCACAGATTCCAAGCTACTTCGTGTGCAGGCTAAGGCCGCTCAATCGGAAATCCGTGATGCGTTGGATGGCCTGGATCTGATCTGGCTGCTGAGCAGCTTGGGCGGTAACGCCGGCACTGGCATTGCACCAATAGTGGCCGATGCCGTCAAGGATTTAGGTATCCCAGTGATCGCAGCGTCGGTGACCCCTTTTGAGTTTGAAGGTGAGCGCCGAAATCAAATCGCTCGCGCCGGACTGAATTCAATCACGCGCCGTGTCGCAGTCTCGATTGAGTTACCCAATGAGGCCTACGTAACAGACGACGATGATGAAACGCTCGACACAGTTCTGGGGAGAGTCAGCAGCGATTTCGAGCGTTTGTATAGCGCCAGCAGTTCCATTCTTAGCCAGCAAGGTCTGATTGGTGTTGATTTCGAGGATTTTCATGCAGCATTGGCGCAGGGACAAGGGGTGGTCGGATTCGGTAACGGCGAAGGCAATGGAGAAGCCGGGTTGAGAACGGCATTATCTGCGGCTACGGCTCACAATTCTCTCGGTGCTGAGCGGCTGTGGCAGGCTAAAGGTGTATTCGTTGCTATCCAACTAAAGTCCAGCAACGAACCGATACGCCGAATCAACGAGGTTATGCAAGACATGAATGCCCTGGTCAGCGATTCTGAGGCACTGGTGATCTACGGTGCGGTAGTCGATCCGAACCTTTCCAGTGACGCCCACATTTCCATCATGGCGGCGTTATGATTTCGGAACGAATAGCGATATGGAGTAGATAATGGGAATCTTGGACGAGGACATTGAAGCCCTTGAAAGCAGGCAATCCGGCGAAGAAGTCAAGGAGGCGATACGGGAATTTGGTGAACCGACCGAGCATGAGTTCGCTTGCTATCAAAATGCAATTACCACGCTGGCTAGGCGAGCCAATAACTCCGAGTACGATACCTTTATGAATGTCGAGGATGGAGAAATCATTGATCTGCTCACCGATGAGGGAATCGAGGATGACCGCGCAGAAGACATTCTCGATCAGTGTGCTCAACGCTGGAAACCACGCGATCTGAGCAAATCCTGGCCTTAATCCTTTTCTGGTGAGACTCGTGCAAACCAGACGCGGAGAACCTCCTTGGCGAGTGCTATGTTAGCTGGACGCTGGTGAAAAATAGCATGAGCCTGGAGACTCCGAAGTACGTTGGGTAAGTCGCGAATGCTCAGGGTGGGTTGGGCCGCAAAGAAGGCTGCTACATCATCAACGAGCGGCACATCAGTGGCCTGTGCTTGCTGCTTTAGATACCGTTTGCGTGATTCGATAGCGAAACAAGACAATTGCCCAAGAGCGGAACCGCTATTGACGTGGCAAGTCACCGCGGCACCTTTTGCCAAATAATCGAGCATACGGCTATTCATATTCGGGAGTTCGTTGGCAGCCGAATGGCTGCTCAAGACGATCTGACGCCCTCGTATTCTCAGTGTTTCTCCCACAGTACGCATTACGTCTTGCGCCACATTGTGCCCAGCAAGATCCTGCAGGTCGTCGATGAGGAGTAAATCCATGGTGACCAAGCGGCGGTCGAGTGTCTGGGGGGACAAAAATGCGGATGCCGGAATTCGCAAAATTTGAGCGACTGGTTCGTAGCGCAAGCGCCCCAGGCCGATGGCATTTAATAGGTGGGATTTTCCGCTACCTGATGGCCCCATGATGAGAAGTGGATTGCGCTCCGGGCTTTGAGAGAGGCTGGCAAGGGTTGCGTAGCCAAAGGCAGCGGCGTTGTCTGGTGTGAAGTTGAATTGCTCGAATGTCTGTTCTGTATTCAAGCCACACCGAATGGCATGATCTTGCACTTCAAGGGCGAGGGGACGTTCAGCACCGCGTTGCTGACAATATTTGACAAGTTCCAGCAAGATACCCTGAGTGGCGTGATGCTCGCCCAGGATTGCCCAAGTGACCATCGGTATCGCCGCAGTCCGAACCGCTTGGTCGAGAAAGTGAACAACGGCCATATCAGGATCGTGCCGATCTAGCCAATCACCCACAAAGCTGATCTGGGTAACGGTTCCAGTAGCCAGCAAGGCAATGGCTGCGTTTGGTGTCGGCGCATAAATCACCTCTTGGTGAAGCGATAATTCATCACTGAGAACAAGGTGCATGACATTTCCTTCGGTGGTTGAACGCCAGACTGCCAAAGGAGAGCGTCAAGATATGTCCCGTACAGTCGGGTGCGACGTATTCTGACTCACGCATCCGTAAGCTGATAACATCAAGTCAGCAACGAGGTTCCCATGCCGCGCCAATTCAAACTCTCGAAATCGAAATTGCTCGCCTACCGGCAATGCCCCAAGCGGCTTTGGCTGCAAACGCACCGGCCTGAATTAGCGAAGGTTGATGACGCCACCACAGTCATCATGGCAAGCGGTACGGAGGTCGGCGAAGTGTTTCGCTCGCTGTTTCCGAATGGGGTGCTGATCGACGATGAAAGCCTTGGGGATGCTTTGGCATCGACTCGAGAAGCACTTATAAACGCTCCCAACGTTCCGATCTTCGAGGCCACCTTTGAGGCAAACGATGTGCTGGTTCGCGTCGATATGCTGGCTCCGAACCAGCATGGTTACGAATTGGTCGAGGTCAAATCATCAACCAGGGTGAAAAGCTACCATCTGGACGATGCGGCAATCCAAACCTGGGTCACGCAAAACGCCGGTATTCCAGTAACGCGAACCGCGATTGCCCATATTGATAACAGCTTCATCTACCCCGGTGAGCAGGAGTACCGAGGCTTGTTTGCCGAGGAAACCATCAATGAGCAGGTCGCTGAGCGGCTGCCACATATCATTCACTGGGTTCGTGACGCGCAAAGTATGTTGGCGGATGACGAGCCGTGCATCGAAGCCGGTAACCAATGCCACGATCCATTTGCTTGCCCCTTCGTTGCCTACTGCGTTCCTGACGTTGAGGGCCCCGAATACCCGGTAGAAATCCTGCCAAGGAGCAATCGGCTTGTCGCAACGTTGAAGGCGGAGGGCTATGACGATCTTTGTGCCGTGCCAGGTGATCGGCTGGAGCGGGCGATTCACCAAAAAGTTCACCGTGTCACCAAGTCAGGGCAAGCGGAGTTGAGCGACGAGGGGCGGGAAATTGCTCGGTCCCTGCCATACCCAAGGTATTACCTCGATTTCGAGACGATTGGCTTTGCTGTTCCGCGCTGGGCCGGAACATGGCCTTATCAGCAAGTACCGTTTCAGTTTTCCTGTCACGTAGAGTTGGCTCCCGGTGTTGTTGCGCCGACCGGGTTCTTGAGCACCGATGGGCTAGATCCTCGTCGTGCATTTGCAGAGGCGCTTATCAATGCGGTGAATGCCAAACTTTTCGCAGACCGCGGCATGGAGTTCAACCCGATGGGGCCGGTGCTTGTTTACAACGCACCTTTTGAGCGGAGTCGGATCAAGGAACTGGCGGAGCATCTTCCTGATTTGGCTGAGCAACTCTTGGAAATCAACGAGCGGATGGTCGATTTTTTGCCGATTACCCGTGAGCATTACTACCACCCTGAAATGCGTGGCTCTTGGTCGCTCAAAGCAGTATTGCCGACGATTGATGCTGGCCTGGGCTACGATGGAATGGCTGTTGCCAATGGCGGTATGGCTCAGGATGCATTCCTCGAAATGATCGACGTTGGAACTGATGAGGGGCGAAAGGAAGAGCTTCGGCAAGGATTGCTCGATTACTGTGCCCTGGACACCTACGCCCTGGTGCAGTTGGTCGAATTTTTCTCGAAGGAAAGCTGATGCCAAAGGTGGCACAACATCACGCATTAGCCAGGCAATGGCAATTGCTCCGCTTGTTGCCAAATAAGCTGCCAGGCATGACTAGCAGAGAGTTAGTCGACAAGCTCGAACGGGAGGGCTTTGTCGTCACCAAGCGAACGGTCGAACGTGACTTGGCTGAGCTTTCAACCATTTTCGGCATTGCCTGTAACGATAAGGGGATGCCCTATGGCTGGTACTGGATGAAAGGGGAGTACGCTGATTTGCCTGGGATGAGCGTTTCGGATGCGGTTTCGCTCCGGCTCGTGGAAGATTTACTCAGGCCTTTACTGCCATCAGCCATTCTTGAGTCGCTTGAAACTCGATTCGGGCAAGCCAAAGCAAAACTTGCTGAATTGTCGGCAGACAATCCCAACGCCAAATGGGCCGACAAAGTGCGATATGTGTCGCCGTCGATGCCGTTTTTGCCTCCCAGAATTGATTCGGCGGTGCTAGACGCAGTTCATGAGGCGCTACTGAGCGAGCATCAGGTTGAGGTGGAGTACAAGAAAGCTTCAGGGGAGCAACAAACCTATCGGCTGCATCCGCTTGCCCTTATCCAGCGAGGACAAATCACCTACTTGGTTGCCACTGCATTCGATTACGAGGATGAGCGACTTTATGCGTTACATCGTGTTCTCAGTGCTCACATGCTGACCGACTTAGCTAAGGTGCCTGAAAAATTCGCTGTTGGAGACTATGTGCGGTCAGGGGCACTTGAGTTTGGGGGCAGCGACAAAATCAATGTTCAGTTGCGAGTTACAAATACGCTTGCCGACATTCTTGCTGAAACCCCTCTGAGCATGAATCAGCGACTTGTTTCCTACGGCGATGGCTTTCTTGCCATTGCTGAAGTGCATGACAGTTGGCAGCTAGAATGGTGGCTACTTAGCCAAGGAGGTGCAGTAGAAGTCATTGAACCTGCTCATCTTCGTCATCGACTTATGCTTCGGATTAATGAAATGTGCTTGGCGTACCAGATTGATAGCCATGGAAACCAGTAACTTAGCTCCCCTTTTTGTTGAGCGAACCAACGAGCTTCTCACTCGTATTGCAGGCATCAAAAAAGCGTCAATACTGCATCAGCGTGAAGTTCATCAAGCGGCGATGCAGGCAACTAAAAAGTTGCTGACTGAGGCAGTTTTGCATATCGAACGTATTGAAAGAGGCGCACCACATTTCAATGTGTTTCACGCTCTGGGGATCGTAAGGAAGGAGCTAGTGCAGTCCAGATTTTTAGCCTTCCTGCTTTTGCCGATGGCTGAGCATGGACAAAACACTCTATTTTTGAATTCTTTTCTGGCAGCAATTGGTCTTCCCCATGTGGATGCCGCATTCTCGAAGGACGTTCAGGTACAAACGGAGCTATCCATTGGCGCCGGTGGTCGCCTCGACATTGTCTTGAAAGGGCCGAGTTTTCTAGTTGCTATCGAGAACAAGGTCGATGCTGGTGAGCAGGAGGAACAGTTGCCTCGGTATCGCACATGGCTGGACTCTGATTGTCATGGGAGCGAATGTAAGCATCGGGAATTGGTATTTCTGACACCGAGCGGCTATGACGCAGAGACTGGAAATGGCCTTGAATATCGAAGAATGTCCTATCTTGAACTGGGTTCGATTTTTGAATCTGTAGTTGAGGATGTTGGCACTGATGCGGCTGCTGTCAGATTTTCTGTCGAGCAGTACATCACTGCATGTCGAATGGTTTCATTAGGAATGAGCGCAATGACAAAAATTGATCCGGAGCTTCTTGCTTTGCTGACCAGCCCTGAGCATTTGGCGACTGCACTTGAACTACAAAATCAGATGGCTGTAATTCGTGATGACGCAGCGCAAAAGTTTGCAGATCAAGTCGTCACTTTTCTGAACCAGCAATTGATTGCAGCAGAAGTTAATCAAGATTGGATAGCGGAAAGGCAAAACAATTGGGATACCGCGGTTCAGATTCGACCAGCAAGGCTAACAGAGGGGCGGCGAAGTTACTTTTTGGTCGCTTCGGGCATCGTAATGGCGAATGGGAAAGGTTGGTTCGGATGGCGCTGGCCGCAAAAGCTATTCGACTATCGGCAGCCTAGCTCGGTAGCGGAAGCAGAGCTGGCAAAGCGCATGACTGATGCTGATGGAGGAAAAACCGATGGTGAGGCGATTTGGTTTAAGGGATTGCGAGGTGGTGTTGGTGCCTACGATTCGACCAGCAGCGATGACATGGTGAAAGTCATTGAAGACAATCGCAAAGAAGATCATCCATTGGCAAAGGCGATAGCCAATGAGCTTTCTGAAGTGTTTTTCAAGTGGAAGGATGAAATCGTTAAGCTGCCTTCGTTCTTGGCAACCTAAGTCTGTCTCACTCATATTGCATTAATCACTGGTTTGCACTGCTAAAGACGTTCTTCCCCGACTGGGTCATCGGGATCACTGGCTCGATGCTTGGCTGCAAACTCTGCCGGCGTCAGGTAATCCAGTGAGCTATGCGGCCGATGCTGGTTGTAGTCTCGGCGCCAAGCGGCAATCAGGATACGAGCCTGGGGCAAGCTCGTACCCAATGGTCGTTCAGCGGTTGATGGCGACGCTTGATGTTATTAACCAGCGGTGGGGCCGAGGCACGTTGCGGTCAGCGGCTGAGGGTATGGAAAAGCCGTGGCAGATGAAGCGACAGCGGCTGTCACCAAGCTACACCTCAGACAGGGAAGGGCTGCCGATGGTGGTCGCTTGCTGATGCAAAAGGCAGCCAGACTTTAGGAATACGTTTACTTTTGGTGCGCTAGGAAATGAGTCGATACGAGATCATCGTTTTTTGATGAGTGCCTATAGGGGTTGTGAATCCACTACTGTCTGCTAGACAGACGAAGTGCCTGGTCTAGAACCGACTTCTTGACGTCATCAGGATGGGAATCGCTGCACATGATTTCAGCGGCGAGAAGTAAAGCAGCCGGAGTGGTGCCAAGAACGCTTGAAATTTCCTCCAGCTTGTCGATTGTTGGGCTTTTAAGACCTCTCTCCAAGCTGCTTAGGTATGTGCGACTTGAAACCAAAGTGAAGTCTTCTTGAGTAAGACGCTGCAGCTTCCTGGCTGATCGAAGGACATGAGCAAGTGCCGTTTTCAGGCATGGGCGCGATGTGTTTTTCATTGCGCCATGAACCCATTTTGAACACTATAGAACTACAATCAATAGTGTTCATTTTGGGCAAAATTGGCCGATATATTAGCTCTGCCTATCGAGGAACTTTCCTGGTAATGCCTCAAAGTAATCAATACAAATATTGCGTCGCTGAGTGCTCAACGCAATCTTTCTAAATCCCAACTTGAGCAGAGGGAGTGTTCTGCAACGACATTCATCAGGGCTGCGTGTCAATTGTGACAAGGATGATGCTGCGGGCTTACCGATTGCCACTCGCATGGAAGCGCAAAGTTGGAGGAAGTCGTTGGGCAGTCTGGCTCGACGCAAGTTGCTCGCAAACAATTGAAGTGCCTATGTCGAGTGAATTGCTCAAGTGCTATTAGTGTAAAATATGTCAATTGTGGCACATTTGGTTGCAGGTGCTGAATGCCTATCGGTAATATACAAATACAACCTTGGAAATGGTGATAAATGTTTATCCACTCCGCGAAAAATACATCAAGGCGCATTTTTCCTTTCATTGTGGTTTTACTAATGATGCCTAATTTCCTGTGTGCAGCAACCGGAAATAACGATATTACACCGAAAATAAAACGATTTCGTCTTAACTGTCCTTTGCCCTCGACAGCAAAGTGCATATCTACTCGATTGATCCCATCTGGCTATACAGTTTTGAGCGAAAAAATTGATGTTGAAATATATGAAGATTCTTGGGTGATTGATTTCAGAAAGCGAAAGAACCCTCAGGATCGGCAAATTGAGTTGCGAATCGTTTCATCGGATGGTGAGTTGTATGTTATTAATGCATTATTTCCTGAAGAAAAAATTGCGCCTGTTCCTTTGGCTCCCCCTGCCGTGCCTATTAATAAAACCTCTTCTACTACCCCCGCTAAAGAGAAATCTGAGTTAAAAGAAGATGCCGCACAGCCGAACAAGGTAAAAAAACAAGAGGTCATACGGCCGGAATCTGAATTGTCAAAAAAAGAGGGGGCTTTGATTAATTCAGAGTCGTTTTGCGAAACTTTGGCAAAAGATCCTGTTGTTAAAAAGTATGTTGAAATTCTTCAGAAATTCTCCGCCTTTAGTGGAAAGGTTGAAAACTACAACGAAAATCGACCTCATTTCGATAGCGCAGATCGACGGCTTGAGCGGTATGTTGACTCAAAGTCGGTTGATAATCCAGGAACTGTTTCTGATGTGCTCGCAGATTGCGCCTTGCAAATTAAAGATTCGAAGTTGTTTCCACTTTTTGGCGTTAATCTTAGTGACTTAAAAAGATATTCAAAGGATAAGGCGGATAGAGATGGCGCGCGTCAGAAACAAAATGTGCCGGGAAATATAAAACAAATTGATGCCAAGATTGGTGTTTCTTCGAATCCATTTCTTAATTCCCGCTCAAGGAAAGTTGTTCTCAGTAATGGTGACACTCCGCTTCTTTCCGCGCTAATGTTTCAAGATGGTAAGGACGAAGTTAAATCAATTGAAAAGGAGGTCTTTGATGATCTGAATAAAAAGCTCGCTAGCCTCAAGGCAAATCAAGATGGAATCCAGAAACGGGAGGCGGAGCGTAAGAAATCGGTGGTAAATCTAGCTGCGCGACTAAAAAAAATAAGCAGTGGGGATCTTAGGGTGGCAAAAAGCTGTTTCGATATTGCCGTTGGGTTAGAGGCCAATATGAGCGACCAGCTTTTGCCAGCGATATCGCCAAGTAAAGAAGTTCGGGCTATTACTGCTATGTTACTGGACTACGATGAGAATGAATTGATTAAGTCTGGGCAAGGCAAGTTATCTGTTAATAATAATTTTGGAATGTTCAAAACAGGTGCAAAAACCCAGTGGTTTGGAAAGGATGAGATATCACCAGGGAATTCCAAGGTTTTTGTTGTTGGTCGTTATGTGGCAAATGAGCAGGTAAAATTAACCAATGGATCAGTTAAAAAAGCTTCTGTATTTGAAGCTTTGTGTGTCTCCCCTGACAGCAAATCAATGTCGATAGACGATGCATTTATTTATATGAACAACGCTGATGAGTTGGAGAAGGAATTAAGCCGATAATGCAAAGGTGACGTCGTTCGAGGCCTCCTAGACACGCTTGCAGCACATGGTATTCATCTTCCAAGTCTCTAGTCAGCCAGCGACTTCACCAGGTATCTAAAACAGGGTTTTGGCACCCGATGGGGGCTTGCTCCCACCCCTAATTCGGATGGAAGACGTCGACTTCACTATCAAGTCCTGGCTATTACGTTTCATCAAGCGATCCTTCACGGCCTTGGCGCGACCGGGTGTCGCCAAAGGAGGGGTAGAGCATAAAAACTTGGGCGGTTGAGGCACGGCGTCTGCCCGTAAATGACCAAACTTCTGGTCTAACTGCTTATCTGAAAGCCTGAACTCGGAGCCTTTGACAAAAATTGAATCGAAATGCCTAGTGAGAGGCTTCGCATGGCCCTCAAATTTGACTTCGGCTAGATAGCAGCAGTTGCAGTAGTCAATAACCCTTCCCTTCCCATAATCCGGGTGGAGCAGCTTAGTGCCAACCAGTTGCTCGCGCGTGACCTTGTCCCGATTTTCGCGGATAACCTTGCGGATGCTCTTAGTCATGGCGGCTGGCCTCCCTCCCGCAGAGACTGAGGTTGCGAGACGGGGTGAGGTCGATAGCGGTGTGGAGGCTACTCGGCTGAATATCCGATTTATGCTTCCCGAGCTTCTTCACCTGCGATGGACTTCCGCGGGTAAGTTCAATCGTGATGCTACGAGGGCGAGAGAATGAATTGGCTTTCATAGTGTTACTCCGTTTTTGTAAGATGTCTCATGTTGGACTGAGGGGGGCACTAGGGGGCAATACTGGGGACTGGGGTTTTTTTTCATATTGTTGCCCGAGCTTGGTTAGGGGGCGTTTGGGCCCCCGTATTCGTCTCCTACTAGTGATGGCGGCGACCATTGATGTGATGATTGGCCGTCTTAAACCGCTTCCCTCGACCGGCCCGCCAAGCATCGTAAAACCCCGATTTAGTGCACAGCTTCAGCTCTTCAGTGAGATGCTTTTCCAGCACCTTGTACCAACCCTTGGGAATATTCATGTGGTCAACTCGCATCTCTTCCAAGTGAGACAAGATTGCTTGAATGCGAATTTCGATCACGGAAATGCGGGGCTTGTTCAAGGGGGGGAGACCGGCGCTAGATGGTTTACATTGCGGCACGATGTCTTCAGGCAGGAGACGATAGGCATGACCACGCGAAGCAAAATAGCCATTGAGATCCTCCAGGCGAATTTTCTCGACTGACAGAACGCACGCATCCGGTTGATACGGGAACCCCGCTGTATTGCGGACAAAGATGTCCCCGGACAACAGGGCTCCAGCAATTTCATACTTCACCTCTGCCTCTGGGATCGAGTATTTCTTCGCGATTTGCTGAATTGCCAGTAGCACAAGAACGCAACCCTCCGTAGTGGAAGTCGAGATTGCGACAATGTTCATTTCGGGATTGGTAAGAGAAATAATCAACATGGTTGAACTCCTGTTCAGTGCCAGGTCTGAAACAACTAGTCAGACCTGGCAACGGTTATTAGTGGTTGTGATTGGCAGCCAAGGGGTTAGGCAAACAGATCAGAGATGTCGCTGGTTTCGTTGACGTCATCACCAGTGCCATGAGCAAACGCCTTTACTTGACCGAGTTGCTTCTTCGCATCAGCGGATGGCAGCGGGATTGGGGATGCAACCAAAGCTTTCGGCGCAGCGAGGCTGGCATTGATCTGACGCAACTGCTTCAACTTGGCTTTGGCGGTTTCCCGAACAAAGCAGTGCGCAGCCAAGTGATTCGGAGCCTGATATTCATCGGGCAGCTTCATCCAGTTGGGCAAATCCGGGGAAATCTTCGTGCTGTGGATAGCCCAGGGGATGGTGATGTCGATACGTAACTCAGTCTCGATGTGGCGCTTGATGCTCGAAAAATACTGGCTGCTTTTACCAATCATTGACGGGTGCTGCTTGGGATCAACACCAGCAAAGTAGTCGAGCAGGATGGTCTGTTCAGCAGGGGGCAGCTTGGCGATCTGATCCGGCTTCGGGCGCTTACTACGAAGTTCCTCGCTAACGCGAAGGTAATCCTTGATTTGCTGGAAAGCCCCGGCAATAAGCTCAGCCGCCTTTGCCTTGTTCTTCCATGCCAGCGGTGAGTCACCACCATTTGCTTCCAACCACTTATGCTCCGCATTGTGTTCAAGGCGAACCTTGTGACAGCTTTCGCCATACACAGCTTGGCGTATCGCTGGTGAGTGGAAGGTCTCAAAGGAATTTGGCGTAGGCCCGACTTTCACATACGACTTGTCCTCGAAGTGGCGAGGCTTAAGGATGGTGACAGTGCTCTGCCCCGCCGAAGTGATGACAGAGATCGGCTTCTTCTGCTTGGCGTTGGTATGGTGAGTATTCAGCGTTGCTTCGCCGTATTGTTGAATCTTCGAGTTGAAGCTGTTCGCCTCTGCCTGATCCTTGCAGTCCAGCAAATACGTCAATGCCACTCCCTTGATTGAAGAATGTTCGAGATCAAGTTGGTTGACGATGACAGGGCTGCAGCCTTGCTGTAGCAGGTGCATTTTTAAAAATTCGAGTGCAAACACGCAGCACCAGTACACGAGTATCTGCAGCAAGGCGTTGTTGCCGACCACGCAGGCAGGAATGTGGATACTGATTAAGTACCCCAGCAACTCACCCTTGCGAGCAGCCTTGTTGTTACGAAAAACTGGCGTGACCATGAAAGTGGCACCAGTCAGTGCTGACTTAATCCACTGGGACTTGGGAGTGGAACTCGATATCTCCCCATGGTGATTCACCGATTGTTCAACATCAAAGGGAATCGTATCCATCTGCTCTTCGGTGAGCACCCATAAAGCGCCATCACCACAGGAAGGCGGACGTGAGCCTCATCGGGTAGCAAATGGAATCGTTCCAGTTGTTGATTGACGTTTGCCCGCCGCGCAGCTTCACGCTGAAGAGCAGCAACCAGCTTTTCTTCCTCGGTGAGGAATTTCTTCTTTTTGACCGTCATGGCCCACTCCTAAAAGAAGTTAGCCAGCGACCAGCGATGTGCCTGTCGATCTAGCTGCTGGTCTTTCACAGCTAAAAAAATGGACTGATTGGCGATGGCTGAGAGATGCATCTACTCCAGCAAAGGAATGCTTCTTTAGGCCAAACGTTTTCAAAATCGTGAGGAAATGGGAGGAAATTCGTGTAAGATTTTGGCGATGCGATGGACTTGTTTGATCGCTATACAAATGCGCGGGAAAGGCTAATTCGTGTGGGGTCCTACGGGAGGGCGAGCAGGGCTGGCGATGATTCAGCGTTCATTTTCTGCCTAACTGACGTAGGGGGGGCACAGGCCGCTTACAACTTTTAGAACGAAGGCAATGGCGAAAATATCAAAAGTTTTTCCTCTCGATTTCAACGCGCAAGAATGGACTGTGGAGGAGGCGCTACCGTGGGTGTTCTTTGGAGATGACAGTGGCAAAGGCATCTGGAAAGAACAGGCTGAGTTCAACGTCCAGTTTGTTGTTGGGGAAGCAGACGAACGGTCAAACAACATACACCTAAAGACGTGCACTCGGCGGTTACAGAAGTACTTCAGGGAACATGGGGAGGTGAGGCGTTGCACAGCCTTTTCCCCGTTGGTTTGGTGCCGACTTGCGATTCAGTTTTGGCTAATGCTCGGTGGCCGTCAGGAGGCCTTCATGTCGGCAATGACTGATTGGATTAAAACGAAGAATAAAGGAGGGAAAGCGTTCGTCGCTTATTGCTGTGCCACTACTGGCAAAAAAGGGAGGATGCCGATGGAGGCTTTCCTGTTCGGTGGTGATGAGTTGCCCGACTTGAAAGCAACCGAATGGAAGTACAAGCAGAAGGCCGCCACCCTCCCTCCGCATAAAGTGGAGTCCCAACGTTCGAAGGTGCGCACCGATGAAGATCAGGTTGGTGCGAACATCCTCGTGGCAGTTAAACATGCGGTTAGTGAGGTCATCGGAAAAAAGCGTGGGGAGTCACTATATCTCCGTGGTACTGACAAAAAGACGGGGAAGAAAAGGTACAGGGGGACGAAGTACGATCTACTGGAAGAAATATGCCCAGCCGGAAAAGATTCGGGAGGGCGGTGGAGATTAGCGAACGGTAATGGGATAAGCCTGTACGCTGAATCAACCTTGATGAAGGCGATATCCAAGGTTGCTATCTGCCGGAAATCTTGGCCCGGATGACTGGCAGGGCAGAATCAAGGTAATGTTTAACGGAGCAGGTGAAGCTATACTTCAACTTTTAACCCTACCTTGCGAGATACGAGCCGAATCGAGTGTCAGAGATACGATTTCGGGTAGCTCAGAGGGTAGCTAGACTGAATTCTAAAACACAAGATCGCCGATTTATAAGGCTTGGATAGCGTTTCAAAGCTATTGTTCAAGACCTTATAATTCGCCCCATCAACACCCATGGAGTTTGTTTAAATGGCACGTACCGTCAATTGCATCAAGCTGGGCCGCGAAGCCGAAGGCCTCGATCTCCCGCCGTATCCCGGCGCTCTGGGTCAGCGCATTTTCGAGCATGTTTCGAAGGAAGCCTGGCAACAGTGGATCAAGCTGCAGACGATGATCATCAACGAAAACCGTCTCAATCTGGTTGAGGCCCGTCATCGCAAATACCTGGCCGAGCAGGTCGAAAAGCATTTCTTCGGCGAAGGCGCCGACCAGATCCAGGGCTTTGTCCCGCCGGCCGCCTGATTCCAGACGCCCGACCAATAAAAACCCGCCATTCGGCGGGTTTTTTGTTTTCAGGCAACCTTGCCTAGCGCAAAGATGAGCAGCGCACTGCCGGGTATGGCGGCAATTGCCAGTTTCAAGCCGGTGCGGCGGATGCCCAGACCGACTTCCTCGATGAATTGGTCCATGTCGCCAAACAGTTCGGGAAAGGCGGCAATATCGCTACGGGTATTTCTTTCCATGTTGATCTCCGAAGTCCTGGGGCGTAATGGACACCACTATCGCCGGGCAATGTTGCAGAAAAATGAATCCTGGCGGTGTCGGACGTAGTTCGGAGAGCTTGGGGCTGGGCGCTGCGGTAAAGGCAGCTTGCCGGCTGGCTGCTGCGGTCAACCGGCAAAAATCCATGGTTATGGCCCATGGTTGGGCCAAGCAGTTCAGGTGACTTGTTCGTGCCGCAGCAGGCTCAGGCGTTCCGCCATGTGCCGAGCTTCTTCACGGTTGATTTCGGTCTGGCGACGTCCGAAGGCATCGCGTTCCAGGCGTTCGCAAGCGGCAGCCTCGATGCTGCGGATGCAGCGCCAGCGCTTGCCGAGCTTGGTGGGGAAGAGGCGCATCTGGTCTTTAGGGTGATGCACCCGACAGCAGTAACAAAAGAGCATTTCCGACATGGCAACCTCGTCGCAAAAAGGGTCGTGGCTGACAGCATGATAGGCCAATATTGCCGCGCGATGACAGCTTAATGCAGTGCTTGTTGCAATAAGCCTGTCATCTGTCTGAAACAGGCGATTCCTAAACTGGCTATTCTGTAATCGATTTTGAAGCGAAACATGATGATTGTTCTGATGGATGACGATACCGCCGAGTTGGCACGGGTCATGGCTGGCGGTCTGCTCTATCCCGTATTCCAGCCGATCATCGATTTCCGCATGCGCAGCATTCTCGGTTATGAAGCACTGATCCGCGGCCCGGAAGGAAGCGAGCTGCATCGTCCCGACATGCTGTTTGCCGCCGCGCGTCGGGCCGGTCGTTCATTGGAGCTGGAGCATGCTTGTCGCGAAGCCAGTTTGCGCGCCTTTGCCGGTCTCAATCTTGCCGGCCGATTGTTCATCAATGTCACGCCGGGTTGCCTGCTCGATCACAAGATGATGAATGGCCAGACGCGGGAGTTGTTGAGCGAACTGGGCATTGCGCCCAACCGCATCGTCATCGAGCTGACCGAAAATCAGCAAATCACCGACATGCCTGGCATCCAGGATGCCTTGCTGCATTATCGCGGGCGGGGCTTCCAGATTGCGATTGACGACCTTGGCGAAGGCTTTGCCAATTTGCGCATGTGGTCGGAGCTGCGTCCGGAGTACGTCAAGATCGACAAGCATTTTGTCCATGGCATTGCCGATGACCGGATCAAATACCATTTTGTCCGGGCCATGCAGGATCTGGCTGAGATTTGCAATGCCTCGCTGATCGCCGAAGGTATTGAGCGCCCGGAGGATTTCACCTGTATTCGCGACATGGGGATTGCCTGCGGCCAGGGCTTTTTCATTGCGCGTCCGGATTGCGCGCCGGTGCGTCAGATGCCGGGCAAGGTGCTGGCCGCCATCGGTCATCAGCGTGTCTCACTTTCGCCGATGGCGGGTGGCGTCGGCAAAATGCCGACGGCGAAAACCTTGGTCAAGCCGATTGAGCCGGTCTTGCTGCACGCCAGCAACGCAACCGTGATCGAGCGTTTCGAAGCCGACCCTGATCTGGATGTCCTGCCGGTTGTGCATGGCACCAACCCGGTGGGCATGATCAATCGGCACAGCATGATCGATCGTTTTGCCCGTCCTTTTCGCAAGGAGCTTTTTGGCCGCAAGAGTTGCGACCTGTTCATGGATCATGCGCCACTGGTCGTTGATCAGCATGCGACCATCCAGGAACTGGCCCTGATGATTGCCCTGGCGCCCAAGCATTACCTGTTCGATGGTTTCATCGTGACCGGCGAAGGCAATTACCTGGGGGTCGGCAGCAGCCACGACTTGATGGTGACCATCACCGAAATGCAGATCAGCGCTGCCCGCTACGCCAATCCGCTGACCCAGCTGCCGGGCAATGTACCGATCAATGAGCACATCGACCGCATGTTGGCCGCCGGCAGCAGCTTTGTCGCGGCCTATATCGATATCGATAATTTCAAACCCTATAACGATACTTTCGGCTATCGCCGCGGCGATGACGTGATCCAAGCGCTGGGCCGGCTGGTTTGCGAGACGGCCGATGAAGCGCAGGATTTTGTCGGCCATATCGGGGGCGACGATTTCTTCGTCATCTTCCAGAGCAGCGACTGGGAAATGCGCTGCTGGTCGCTGGTCCGCAGCTTCGCCGAGGCCGTCGATGCCATGCTGGGGACCGAAGAACGGGCGCATGGTGGCTATATGGCCGAAAACCGGCGGGGCGAAATCGGCTTCCAGCCTTTGCCAACCTTGTCGATCGGCGCTGTTCGTGTCGGGGCCGGCGAGTGCGAGTCGCACCGCGAGGTGGCTGCCGCTGCTTCGGCGGCCAAGAAGCAGGCCAAAAAGAAAAGCAAGGCCGGAGACGATCCGTTCGGCGGTAGTGTCTTCATCGAACGACGGCGTGCCGGTCAGGGCGAGCCGGCCTTGGCGCTGGGCCGGATGTTGAACTGAGGATGCTGCGGTCGACGGCCCGCAAATCACTAAAACCGGTTTTCAGCCGTCAGTAAAAGAGCCGTCCGAGATCCAGGGTGGCGCGTTTGCCCAAGGCGGCCCGATGCTCGTTCAGCCATTGCCGGGCATGCTCCCGCCCGTTGTCGCGCAGGCGCAGGAAAAACGGCAGGCTGACCGCCAGTTTGCTGTCGGCTGGCAGCTCGTTCATCAAGGCGTCGGCCGGGATGGCATGGAAGCGCACCTGGCGAATGCGTTGGGCCAATTGTCCGGCCGGTAACCATTTTGTCAGCCAGTCGGGCAGGCGGGATTGGCCGGTGCGTTCGTGCAAGTGGGCGAACATGCGCATTTCGCGCAGGAAGGTGGCGCCAAAGGCAAGCTCGCGCAGGCGTTGCCGAATTTCCTGGGCTGAGTCCGGCGTCTCGGTGTAGTGCAGCGGCGTCAGTAAAACCAGCAGGATGTCGGCCGCAGTGCAATCGTAATAGAGCGGGAAAATTGCCGGGTTGGCGCTGTAGCCGCCGTCCCAGTAAGGCTCGCCATCAATCACGATGGTTCGGTGAATGGTCGGCAGGCAGGCCGAGGCAAGCAAGGCTTCGAGCGATAGCTCGTGGTTCTCGAAAATACGCAATTTGCCGGAATTGGCGTGTGTGGCGGCAATGAACAGCTTGATCGGACTGCTGCGTCGCAGTCCGGCAAAGTCGATCTGTTCGGAGAGGATGTCGCGCAGCGGATTCAAATCGAATGGATTCAATTGCTCCGGCGAAAAATGCTCGGTCCATTGCAGCATCATTTTCATCGCGGCAGGGATGGCCGGTGCTTCGCCGCTGCTGCGCTGCTGGAAGGGGGCGCTGGCGGCAACGGCTGTCCAGAAACCTTCGAGGGCGCTGCGTGCCCCATCATGACCGCCGCTCATCAGGCCCTGCGCCAGGCAGGCCGCGTTCATGGCGCCCGCGCTGGTGCCGCTGACGCCCTCGAAGTCGAGTTCGCCGGTTTCAAGCAGGTAGTCGAGTACGCCCCAGGTGAAGGCGCCATGGGCGCCACCGCCTTGCAGGGCAAGGTTGATCCGGCGTGGCCGGGCGGTGGATTTCATGGGTTCTTCCTCCTGATGCTCGGGCGGTGTTGAGTCGGCAGTCTGGGATAAGGCCGTGCCTGCGTCAAATCAGTTTGCTGCGCACCAGCGCGATAAAAAAAGCCCGGCAGGGCCGGGCAAAAGAGAGTCGGGATGATTCGAGTGGAGAGTCAGCGGGTGCGGCTCCGTGTGCGGGCAAGCGGTTTTTCCGGGGGCGGCAAGGTGCTGGCGATGGCTTGCTTGGGCAGATGTGCCTCCGGGCTGGCCAGTTCGACGCTTTCGATTGCGGCGGCACTCATCTCGTGGAGGGTGGTTTCAGCGCTTTTCAGCGTTGTTTTCATGGCTTGCAGCGCGATTTCGAATTCCCACGGGCTGCTTCGGCTGGCCCGGTTCAGGCTGGCAAAAACCAGGTGGTCGAAGGTTCGAACCTGCGATTCGGCGGTCTGGATCAGCGATTTATGGGTGGCGCCGAGTATCTCGTAAGCGGCATTGAGCAGCTTGCTGTTGCGCGTGCTTTGTTCAAGCCACAGCGCAACGGGAAAGTGAATCAGCGACTCCAGTTGTCCATGGCCGAAACCGGCCCAGTGTTTGCTGCTGCCGTACAGTGCATCGCGCCCTGCTGCGGCGAAAAGTTCGGAGAAATGCTGGCTGGCCTCAAGGCAGGCGGAGGACAGGCCGAGCAGGTTGTTCAGGCTGTGTTCCCGGGTCTGGCTGATGTCTTGTTGTGTCAAAAACATGGGGCACTCCCAAGGGCGTCGAGAACCCTCAGATTAGTGCCCCGATGTGACAGGACGATGAATCAGGCCAGTGTCTTGACACCCTCGGCCGTGCCGAGCAGCAGCACATTGGCCGGCCGGATCGCAAACAGGCCGTTGGTTACCACGCCGGTGATCTGGTTGATCTGCGCTTCCAGCCCTTTCGGGTCGGTGATCGACAAGCCGTGGACATCAAGAATGATGTTGCCGTTATCGGTGACGAAACCGGCGCGTTCCTGCGGTCGACCGCCCAATTTGGCCAATTCCCGCGCAACGTGCGCCTTGGCCATCGGGATGACCTCGACCGGCAGCGGAAATTTGCCCATGGTGTCGACCAGCTTGGAACCATCGCAGATGCAGACGAAGGTGCCGGCCACGGCGGCGACGATCTTTTCACGGGTCAGGGCGCCGCCGCCGCCCTTGATCATGTTCAGGCCGGCATCGATTTCGTCGGCGCCATCGACGTAGACCGGGATGAACTCAACGTCGTTCAGGTCGAGCACGGTGATGCCATGGCCTTCAAGACGTTTGCGGGTCGCTTCCGAACTGGCGACGGCGCCCTTGTAGCGCGCTTTGAGCGGTGCCAGTGCGTCGATGAAGAAGTTGGCGGTCGAGCCGGTGCCGACACCGATGATGCTGCCTTCCGGCGCGTGTTCGGCAACGTAGTCGGCGGCGGCCTGGGCGACGGCCTGTTTGAGTTCGTCCTGGGTCATGCGGCTGCTCCTGATGAGTTTTGCCGGCATTTTAACCTGTCAAAAAAGTTTAACTTTGCGTCTCGGCGAAATCTATAAACTGTCTATACCGTTTTTTAGGAGAGCAGCATGACGACACAAAAGAAAACCACCCCGGCCGCCAAGCCGGTTGCCGCAGCAAAACCGCCGAAAAAGCTGATCCCGCGTCCGGCCCCCAAGGCTGAGCCGATTGAGCCGGCTCAGACGGCGGTACCCGAGGTCGCTGCGCCAGTCGGGCAAGCAGACGTTGCCATGCCGAGCGCCACGGCGGCAGCAGCCAAGGCGCGTCCGAAGCCGGTCCGCAAGCCTTCTGCCGTTGATGAAACGGTAGCCAAGCACCAGAAGGTGTTGGCCGAGGCGCTGGTCAAGGCCCAGGCGATCAGTTACGAGCAGCCGATCACCGTTGGTCAGCCGGAAGTGGCCAAGGTCCAGAAAGCCGGCAAGCCGGCCAAGGTCAAAAAGACGCGTCTGGTGCGCGACAGTTATGCCATGCCGGAAACCGAGTATGCCCAGATTGCCGTGCTCAAGAAGCGTCTGGCCGGGCTGGGGGGCGAGGCCAAGAAGAGCGAATTGCTGCGGGCCGGTATCGCCCTGCTGGCGGCGCTGAATGATGCCGAACTCAAGGCTGTGATGGGGCGGGTCGAGCGCATCAAGACCGGGCGTCCGGCCAAGTAAGCAAGCAATTTTCGGCCGCTTTCGGTCGCTGCGGTCAACGGGGCATTTTGCCCCGTTTTTATTGCCCGGATTTGAGTGGTTCTGGCGGTGCCTGATGGCTATTATTACAAGCTGTCATCCGGTTGTAACAATCGGTGATTAACCTGAGCGTCGTTGTTTATTCCAACTATGTGCAGGAGTCCCCATGTTCAAGCAATCCACCCTCGTTTCATTCATGGCAGCGGCCGGTGTGGCCCTGTTCGGCGCCCAGGCTGCTCAAGCCCAGGTCGTCAAGATTGACGGCTCTTCCACGGTTTATCCGATTACCGAAGCCGTTGCTGAAGAGTTCCAGAAAGCCAAGAAGAACGCCATCAAGGTGACCGTGGGTATTTCCGGTACCGGCGGCGGCTTCAAGAAGTTTTGCCGTGGCGAAATCGATATTTCGAATGCCTCGCGCCCGATCCTGAAGAAGGAAATGGATGTCTGTAAAGAGAGCGGCATTCAGTACATTGAACTGCCGGTTGCTTTTGACGCACTGACCGTGGTCATCAACCCGAAAAACAACTTCATCAAACAGTTGACCGTGGATGAGCTGAAGACCATGTGGGAGCCGGCGGCCCAGGGCAAGATCACCAAGTGGAACCAGGTCAATCCGGCCTGGCCTGATGCGCCGATCAAGCTGTTCGGTGCCGGTGCCGACTCGGGTACCTTCGATTACTTTACCGAGGCGCTGGTCGGCAAGGCCAAGTCCTCGCGCGGCGACTACACCGCTTCCGAAGACGACAATGTCCTGGTCCAGGGCGTGTCGCGCGACATCAACGCCATCGGCTATTTCGGTTATGCCTACTACGCTGAAAACACCAGCAAGCTGAAGGCCGTGCCTATCGTCGAAAAGGCTGGCAAGCCGGGCGTTCTGCCTTCCGAAGCCACCGTGATCAACGGCTCCTACCAGCCGCTGTCGCGTCCGATCTTTATCTACATCAACCCGAAGTCGCTGGAAAAGCCTGAAATCCGCGAGTTCGTCGAGTTCTACATGAAGAACGCCGCTGCATTGACCAAGGAAGTGAAGTACGTGCCGTTGCCGGCCAAGGCTTACACGGTCAACATGGAACATGTGAACAAGAAGAAGGTCGGGACCGTGTTCGGTGGCAATGCTGAAGTCGGCATCACCATCGAAGAGCTGCAGCGTCGCGAAGCCAAGTAAGGTCTCACCCGGTGCGCCAAACGCCCGTCTCTGAAAGCCTGGCCCCGGTGGGGCCGGCTTTCTTGTTTAAGGAATTCTTTTTGTGAATTCACACGCCATGTCTGCAAATAACGCTTCTGATCTGCCACAGGTCAGCGATCGTCTGGCCTACAACGCCATGCGCAACTGGAAGGAACGGCTGATCGAAGCAGTTTTGTTCGGTGCTGCGGCAATTTCTGTCCTGACGACGCTCGGCATCGTTTACGTGCTCGTATCCGAGTCGTTCCATTTCTTTTCGAATGTCAGCATCGTCGATTTCCTGACCGACACGCAATGGACGCCGCTGTTCGATGATGCCCACTTCGGCATCATGGTGCTGGTTTCCGGCACCCTGGTTTCCTCTTTCGTCGCACTGGCTGTCGCCATTCCGATGGGGACGGTGATCGCCATTTATCTCTCCGAATTCGCCAACAGCAAGGTGCGCGAGGTTGCCAAGCCGATTCTCGAACTGCTCGGCGGTATCCCGACCATCGTTTTCGGTTACTTCGCCCTGCTTGTCGTGACGCCGCTGCTGCAGATGGTTTTCCCGGAACTGCCGGGCTTCTCCCTGCTTTCAGCCGGCCTGGTCATGGGCATCATGATTGTTCCCTACATCGCCTCTCTCTCTGAAGATGCCATGCGCGCCGTGCCGATGAGCCTGCGTGAAGGGGCTTACGCCATGGGCTCGACCCGCCTTTATACAGCGATCCACGTGGTCGTCCCGGCGGCGCTCTCGGGACTGGCCGCCTCCTACATCCTTGGGATTTCCCGTGCTGTCGGCGAAACGATGATTCTGGCGGTTGCCGCCGGCATGCAGCCGAACCTGACCTGGAATCCAATGGAGCCCGCGGCAACCATTACTTCCTACATTGTTCAGGTGGCGCTGGGTGACTTGCCGCATGGCTCGATCGGTTACCAGACCATTTTTGCCGCCGGCCTGACCCTGCTGCTGATTACCTTGCTGTTCAATATTCTCGGCCAGTGGCTGCGTGCTAAATACCGGGAGAACTATTAATGAAACCGCTGACTACCGAAGAAATCCGCGCCGTCATTGCGCGCGGCAAATTGCGCGACACCATTTTCAAGGCGCTGGGCGTATTTTGTCTGGCCCTGGCGTTGGTCGTCATCGTCGCGTTGATTACCGACATGGTAATGAAGGGCTCGGAACGTTTCACGCTCGACTTCTTCCTCAACTTTGCTTCGCGTCACGCCAACAAGGCCGGCATCCTGTCGGCCTGGGTCGGCTCGCTGCTGGTCATGCTGGTGACCGGGCTGGCTGCCGTGCCGCTGGGTATCGCAGCCGGTTTGTATCTTGAGGAGTATGCCAAGCGTAACTGGCTGACCGAGATCATCGAAATCAACATCACCAATCTGGCCGCCGTCCCGTCGATCGTTTATGGCTTGCTGGCGCTGGGCATCTTTGTGTACCAGTTCGGTTTCGGCCAGAGCATCCTCTCGGCCGGCCTGACGCTGGCGCTGCTGATCCTGCCGATCATCATCGTGTCGACCCGCGAAGCGATCCGCGCCATTCCGGCGATGATCCGCGAAGGTTCGATGGCGGTCGGTGCGACGCGCTGGCAGACCTGCCGCTATCACATCATCCCGTATGCCATGCCCGGCATCCTGACTGGCGTGATCATCGGCCTGGCCCGTGCCATTGGCGAAACTGCGCCGATCATCACGATCGGTGCGCTGACCTTCATCGCTTTCCTGCCGCCAGCCCCGTTCATGGGCGAACCGGCCGCCGGTTTGTTCGATTGGGTGATGGCACCATTTACCGTGATGCCGATCCAGATCTTCAACTGGACTTCGCGCCCCGATCCGGCTTTTGAAATCAACGCTGCCGCCGCCGGTTTCGTGTTGATGGCCATGGTGCTGTCGATGAACGGTGTCGCGATCTACCTGCGGTACAAGTTGCGCAAGAACATCAAGTGGTAAGAACTCACCCAGGGGTGACCGTGGCAATGTCCCGGTCGACCTGCTGAAAACCAAAAAAATGAATATCGAACTGGAGTCTCAGATGCAGATTCACGACACCCCGGCCCTCAAGGCCGAAGCCCGCAACCTCAATTTTTATTACGGTGAGGCCAAGGCGCTCAAGGGCATCAACATGCCCATCTACGACAAGAAGGTCACCGCCCTGATCGGACCTTCCGGTTGCGGCAAATCGACCTACCTGCGCAGCTTCAACCGGATGCACGACCTCTATCCGGGCAATCGCTACGAAGGCGAGATCCGTTTTTATCCGGATAACACCAACCTGCTGTCGCCGGATGTCGATCCGATCGAAGTCCGGATGCGCGTCGGCATGGTTTTCCAGAAGCCGAATCCCTTTCCCAAGTCGATTTACGAGAATGTTGCCTACGGCCTGCGCGTGCGCGGCGAGAACAACAAGCGGATGCTTGACGACAAGGTCGAGCACGCCCTGAAGGGCGCCGCGATCTGGGATGAAGTGAAAGATCGCTTGCAGGATCTGGCCTCCAATCTCTCCGGCGGCCAGCAACAACGTCTGTGCATTGCCCGTGCGTTGGCCACCGATCCCGAACTGCTGCTGTTTGATGAGCCGACGTCGGCGCTTGATCCGATTGCGACTGCCGCGATCGAGGAACTGGTGCATGAACTGAAGAAGCGCGTCACCATCCTGATCGTGACCCACAACATGCAGCAGGCGGCTCGCGTTTCCGACTATACGGCCTACATGTTCCTGGGTGAAATGATTGAATTCGGCAAGACCGACGAAATTTTCATCAAGCCGCAAGACAAGCGGACGGAAGATTACATTACCGGCCGTATGGGTTAATCAGGGGACAAAAATGAACGAAAGCCAACACCTTTCCAGCCAGTTCGACGAAGATCTCAGCCGCCTGCGCACCCATGTGCTGCAGATGGGCGGTCTGGTCGAAACCCAGGTTTCTGCCGCCATCGACGCTTACACGACCGGCGAGATCGCCAGCGTGAAGACCATTGTCGAAACCGACCGCAAGGTTAACGAACTTGAAAAGGCGATCGACGACGATTGCGCCCACATCATTGCCAAGCGTCAGCCGACCGCATCCGACCTGCGTCTGGTGCTCGGTATCAGCAAGATCGTTACCGATCTGGAGCGGGCCGGCGACGAAGCCAAGAAGATCGCCAAGGGCGTGCGCCGTATTTATGAAGGTGGTCACATGCCTTCGCAATACGGTGTCGGTATCCGTCACCTGGCCGAAGCGGCGCTGATCATGGTGCGTCAGGCGCTGGACGCCTTTGCCCGCCTCGATACGCCGCTGGCGACCAATGTCATCCGGGCCGACTCCGATGTCGATACCGAATTCAAATCGATCATCCGCCAGTTGATTACCCACATGATGGAAGATCCGCGCACCATCACCACGTCGATCGACATCATCACGATTGCCCGCGCCATCGAGCGGATCGGCGATCACGCCAAGAATATTTCCGAGCAGGTCGTATTCGTCGTCGAAGGTCGTGACATCCGCCATACCGGCAAGGAGTCCACCAAGTGACACCGACCATTCTGGTTGTCGAGGACGAGCCGGCCATTCAGGAACTTGTCGTCATCAATCTGAAACATGCCGGATTCCTCGTCGTTCGCGCCGGTAGCGCGGAAGAAGCCGAGTCTGCCATCCGTGCTGCCTTGCCTGATCTGGTCGTGCTCGACTGGATGCTGCCCGGCCAGTCCGGCGTAGCGCTGGCCAAGAAGATTCGGGCCGATGAGCGAACCCGCGAGTTGCCGATCATCATGCTGACGGCGCGCGTCCATGAAGAAGACAAGGTGCAGGGCCTGGAAGCCGGGGCCGACGATTATGTCACCAAACCGTTTTCGCCCAAGGAACTGGTCGCCCGGGTGCGTGCCGTGCTGCGCCGCCGGGCGCCGCATCTGGCCGGTGAAGCGATCGAGGTCGGTGATCTGGCGCTCAATCCGGCAACGCATCGCGTGCTGGCCGGCGGTCAGCCGATTGAACTCGGCCCGACGGAGTTTCGCCTGCTCTTCTTCTTCATGACGCATGCCGAGCGGGTTTATACCCGTGCCCAGTTGCTTGACGAAGTCTGGGGTGATCACGTTTTCATCGAAGAACGTACGGTCGATGTGCACATTCGTCGTTTGCGTGCCGCGCTTGAATCCTCCGGGCATCATGAACGGGTCGAAACGGTGCGCGGTACCGGTTACCGCTTCCGGGGAGCTTGAGCCGGGTGTCGTCACAACTGATTCGGGCAGTTTTGCTGGCTTTGCTGGCGGCGCTTCTGGCGCTGCCCGTTGGCTATTTCGTGGCCCATTGGGCTGGCTGGGCCGTCTTTTGCTGTGGCCTGGGGCTGCAACTGGCTTTCCACTTTCGCAACTTCGCCCGTCTGGAGCGCTGGTCGCGGTCACCGGTCGTCGATAGCAGCCTGGAAGGTGAAGGTGCCTGGGATGGTGTTTTCGGCCGTCTCTATCGCCACGAAAAGGATTTGCGCACCAAGCTGGCCCAGCGCGATCACGAAATCAGCATGCTGATTGCGGCCGGACAGGCATTGACCGACGGGGTCGTCCTGCTCGATGCCAATAATCTGATTCTGTTTTGCAATACGACGGCAGAAATGCAGCTTGGCCTGGTGATTCGTACGGATCGGGGGCAGCCTGTCGTCAATCTGGTTCGCCAACCGGAGTTCGTCAATTATCTCGGCAGTAACGATTTCTCGCGGCCGCTAACCTTGAGAACAGAGCGGAGCGAGGATCGCGTTCTTTCGATTTTCGTCATTCCCTATGCCGGCGACCGCCGGCTGATGCAGATCAAGGATGTGACGCAGACCGATTTGCTGGATCGCATGCGGCGCGATTTCGTAGCCAACGTTTCGCATGAGTTGCGTACCCCGCTCACCGTGCTGGCTGGTTTCCTTGAAACCTTGCAGGAAATCGAGGTCGACCGCGACGAGCAGGCACGTTACCTCGGCATGATGATTGACCAGTCTCGCCGCATGGAATCGATCGTCCAGGATTTGCTGACGCTTTCCTCGATCGAGTCGGCGCCGCCGCCGGAGAGTGAGATCGTCGATATGGCCAATATCGTCGATAAATTGCGGCGCGATGCCGAGGCGCTTTCGGCCGGGCGGCACAGCATCGTGATCGAAACCGACGGCCAGGGCGACCTGCGTGGCTCCGAGCCTGAACTGGTCAGTGCTTTCGGCAACCTGGTGGCGAATGCCGTGCGTTATACGCCAACTGGTGGAAGGGTGCGGATCAGCTGGCGCGCCAATACCCAGGGCGCCGAGTTTGCCGTGCAGGATACCGGGATCGGGATCGACGCCAAACATATCCCGCGGCTAACCGAGCGTTTTTATCGCGTCGACCGCGGCAGGTCGCGCGATGCCGGCGGTACCGGGCTGGGATTGGCCATCGTCAAGCATTCGCTGAGTCGCCATCAGGCACTGCTCGATATCAAAAGCACGCCGGGCGTTGGCAGTCGCTTTGCCGCACGTTTTCCAGCCAGTCGGGTGGTCGGCGTCTGAGTTGTTTAAACGGATGGCATGTCGTCGAATAATATATTTTACGATTAAGCTTGACGTAAGGTTCCGCATGCTGGATAGTGCGCACCTCTGACGGACGCGGGATGGAGCAGTTGGCAGCTCGTCGGGCTCATAACCCGAAGGTCGCAGGTTCAAGTCCTGCTCCCGCAACCAATTAATTTTGCTGGCTTAAACGCCGGATTCGTCAGGGAAACAAGCGAGAAGCGGCCGGCAAATTTGCTGGCCATTTTGCTTTTTGGGTTCCCCATTTCCTCCCCGGACATCATGGCACTTCCCGGCATCGACCCCACTCAGTACGCGGCACAACTGGCCGCCAAGCTTGAACTCTTCAAGCAGTCATTCGCCCCTTATGGCCTGCCCGAGCCCGAGGTTTTCTGCTCGGCCCCACAGCATTACCGGATGCGTGCCGAATTCCGCATGTGGCATCAGGACGAGCGGGTCGATTACGCCATGTTCGATGCCGAGCGACCGAAGCAGCCGGTGATTCTCGATACCTTCCCGGTGGCCAGCGAAACGATCTGCACGATGATGCCGATCCTGCGCGATCGTCTGATCGCCAACGAGGTCTTGAAGCATCGCTTGTTCCAGATTGATTTCCTGTCGACCTTGAGCGGCGAGTTGCTTGTCACGCTGATTTATCACCGCAAGCTGGACGACGAATGGGAAGCGGCGGCACGTGCCTTGGCCGCAGATTTGAACATCCAGCTGATCGGCCGCAGTCGTGGCCAGAAAATTGTCGTCGACCGCGACTGGGTGCTCGAAGCGTTTGAATTGAACGGCCGTCAGCTGCGCTACAAACAGATCGAAGGCAGCTTCACCCAGCCGAATGGCGGGGTCAATCGCCAGATGCTCGCCTGGGCCTGCAAACAGGCGGCCGGGCTGGGCGGCGACCTGCTCGAACTGTATTGCGGCAACGGCAACTTCACGGTGGCGCTGGCGCCGTTGTACGAGCGCGTGCTGGCCACCGAAGTCAGCAAATCATCGGTCTATGCCGCGCAATACAATCTTGAAGCCAACGCAATTGAAAACACCGCGATGGTCCGCATGTCGAGCGATGAAATCAGCAATGCGCTGACCGGCAAGGAAATCTTCACGCGGATGAAGGATGTCGATCTGGACAGCTATCGTTTCTCGACCATTTTTGTCGACCCACCGCGCAGCGGGCTGGATGAGACGACGCTGGCGTTGGCCGCTGGCTTCGAGCACATCCTCTATATTTCCTGCAATCCGCAAACCTTGCAGGAAAACGTTGCGGCCTTGCAGGCGACGCACCAGATCGTCGCTTCGGCGGTGTTCGACCAGTTTCCTTATACGCATCATCTGGAGTCCGGGCTGCTGCTCAAGCGGCGCTGAATATTTTCAACCCGGGCCAACTGAAGCCGATGGTTTTTCCATCGGCTTTTTTTCGTTCGCCACGAGGAGAAATGTCAGACAGGGGATTGCTGCGGTCTACGCGATAAAACAACAAAAATGAGTTGTTCAATAATAAATATAAAATTGACAAAAATACAAAACACGAATAGTTTGTCATAAACATCTGCGCAGCGAGGTTCTTCCATGTCGGCCAATTTGCAAATTCTTTTCGATAGCATCGACCAGGGCTTGCTGATTTTGTCGCCCGATGGCGTGGTGCGTTTTTCGAATGTCGCCGCGACATCGCTCTTCAATCTGACGCTCGGCAAACCGCTCGGGATCGAGGGCGTTCAGGTCCAGCTCGCGGCGCTCGGTCGTGGCTACGTCAAGTTACCGCTGGAGTTTGAAATCGAGGCGCCGGGCAAGACCTGCCAGGGTGACCGGCTCAAGCTGAAGGTGCTTGAATCTCCTGTCGGCGGCGGCTACCTGCTGGTGGCGCGCAATGTCAGCGAGGCGACGCGCTTCGACACGATCATTACCAATCTGGCCAATTTGATGTCGGTCGAACTGGCTCAACCGATGCGCCGCTTCTCGGAGAATCTGGGGGCCTTGCTGGTTGCCACCGTGCCCGATCTCGATGCGCGTTATGCCTTGTCCGAAGAGGTGCGCAAGGTGCTCGGCCAGGGTGAGGAAATCGCTTCCCGTGTGATTCAACTGGCTTCCTTTGCCGAAATATTTGCCAAGTCGCCGGTTGTTGCCGCCGAGCGGATCCAGGTGCTCGATCTTGTTTCTGCGCTGATTCGGCGGCTGCGCCCGCTGCTCGATGAGCGCAACATCAAATTCAACATGAACGGCCTCAATCAGGAGCTGCCCGTGATTTACGGCAGCCGTGACTGGCTGGTCGAGGCGCTTTATGGCTACATTGAATACATGCTGAAGCATTGTCGGGTTCGTTCCGATCTTGAACTGGTGGCTCGTCCCTACGGCAATTTTCTCAGCTTGCAAATCCGCAATCACGGGCGCGGCTTGCCGCTCCAGGCAGCCTCTCGCAGTCACCTGCCGTTTTCTCAGCAAGCCAAAGGCGCTTCCGGTGGGCAACCTTTACAGAGTCTTGGCTTGGGCATGGCCCTGTGCAAACAGATTGTCGAACTGCACCACGGCAGTCTGAAGCTGAGCGAAGAAGACGACGAAATTACGGCCTTCGTCCTTGAATTGCCGGCCGGTGCACCGGGTGATGCGGTGGTGCCCAATCTGGATGCTGAGCAGGCACGGCGTTACGCCCAGGATTTGATGCGCCTGATGCAGCGTCAGCGCGCAAATACAGATAGCAACTAAGTAAATAGCGATCGGGAGAACAGCATGAGCGAACGAAAAATAATTCTGATCATTGAGGATCAGGCAGATATCCGAAAATTGATCAAGATGACCATGGAGCTTGGCAACAGCGAAGTTCACGAGGCCGACAACGGCGAAAATGGCTGGCATATGGTCAAGGCGCTGCGTCCGCATCTGGTCCTGCTCGATGTGATGATGCCGGGCAGTCTGGACGGTTACCAGGTCTGCCAGAAAATAAAGCAGGATCCTGTTCTGCGGCAGACTGCGGTCGTTTTGCTCACAGCGCGCGGGCAGCAGGCCGATTTTGACATGGGCCACCAGGCCGGTGCCGATGCTTACCTGACCAAGCCTTTCAGTCCGTTGGAGTTGATCGACACGGTCGATGGCTTGCTCGATAAATCCAACCGCCAACCGGTGTAATCATGACAAGCAACCTCGCATTGCGTCGTTTTACCGCCGCCGCCTTTTTGATGCTGGCTGGTATTGTCCATGCGGCCAACGAGCCGGTACAGATCGGTCTGGATCTTGAAGTTGGCGATCTGAGTAGTACCTCCGATGAGGCGATTCGTCTGGGGGTTGCCCAAGCCGTGGCGGAAATCAATCAACGCGGCGGGGTGCTGAATGGCCGTCCGCTGGAGGTGCTGGTTCGCGACAATCGTTCGGTGCCGGCGCGTGGCGTTGAAAATCTGCGGACTTTTGCCGCCATGCCGGATGTCGTTGCCGTGATGACCGGAAAATTCAGCCCCGTGGCGCTGGAGCAGGTCAAGGAATTACCTGCCCTCAAGATCGTGCTGCTCGACCCCTGGGCAGCAGCCGATGGCGTGACCCAGAACGGGCAATCGCCCAACTGGGCCTTTCGTCTTTCCTTGTCGGACAGCATGGCTGTCTCGGCGGTGTTGCGTCAGGCGCGCAGCCGTGGCTTGACGCGCCTGGGCGTCTTGCTGCCGAATATTTCGTGGGGCCGCAGTACGGCACAGGCGCTCAAGGCGCAGGCCAGTGCTGCCGGTGTCGAGATCAGCGGGACCGAGTGGTACAACTGGGGCGGCGATCCGACCCTGATTGAGCGTTACCTGGCATTGCGCCAGTCCGGGGCGCAGGCCATTTTCCTGGTTGCCAACGAACGCGAAGGCTCCCAGCTGGTGCGTGGGTTGGCCGAGTTGCCGGATGCGCAGAAACTGCCCGTGATCAGTCATTGGGGAGTCAGTGGCGGAGATTTCCCCAAGCTGTGTGGCGACAGCCTGCAGAAAATCGATTTTGTCCTTGTCCAGACATACAGCTTCGGCACGGCGCGCAATGAGTCCGGCAAGGCGCTGGCTCGTGCCGCCCAGAAAGCATTCGGGGTGAGCCATCCGGACACCATTCCATCGCCTGTCGGCATTGCCCATGCTTATGATTTGACGCATCTGCTGGCCTTGGCGATCAAGAAAGCCGGCTCGGCCGATCGTGCGGCAGTACGCGCAGCGATGGAGCAGTTGGGGCGTTTTGAGGGAGTCGTCAAACGCTACGACAAACCATTTACGGCCGACAATCATGAAGCCCTGCGCGAGCGCGATCTGTTTTTTTCGCGCTATCAGCCCGATGGTCGATTGTCGCGGATAGAAAAGAACTGAGTGGGGTGCGACGATGAACACCCCTGTCGTTGCCAAACTATTACAAAGCAGCACCCGGTTTTTCGATTGGTATGAGGGCAGTCTGGCCAATCGGTTCAAACTGAAAACCCAGTTGCTGGTGACTGTGTTGTTGGTCGGGTTTGCCACACTGACGTATCCGCAGCTCTTTTCCCTGGTCCAGGAGTCAGCCAGCCAGCATCTTGAGGCAATGGCCATCCTGACCTCCCAACGTATCGAGTCCGATCTGGACCGCCTGCTGATCGAAACCGAAAAGCTGTCACACCGGACCCTGGTTGCCAACGGTCTGGCGGACTCGGTCGGCAGCCAGGTCTATTTGCGCCCTTATCTGTTGGAGCATCGCCAGGGCTTTCCCGACCTGCTTTCCCTGCAACTTCTGGATGCGCTGGGGCAGGTGGTCGCCTCTGCCGAGCAACATCCGCCGGTGGCAAAGAACGCCTTGCAAAGCGTCATGAGCCATGAAAAAGCGGTGTTCGAGCTGATCTCCGAGGGGAATCGGGTTGTCTTGGACGGTGCTTATCCGGTGCGTTATCAGGCGACCGGGTCTACTGAAGGGGCTCTGGCCATGGAAGTCGATCTGTCGCAGCTTGCCGGACGGGTGATCAATACCATGCACAACCCGGAAAGCTTGCCGCTGGTCGTTGTCTTGCAGGATGCCAGCGGTCGCGAGATATTTTCGAATGCTCCCGCAGGTGACGGCGACTGGCTGATGGTCGAACAGACATTGCATGGCGTTCTCGCCGAAAAAGGCTTTCCACTGAAGTTGACCGTCAGATTGCCGAAAAACGTGGCCTACGCCCCGTTGCTGAAAATGAAAATGGTTGCGGCGGTGATGGCGCTGGTGACCTTGCTGATTGCGCTGTACCTGAGCCGCCAGATTTCCGAGAGCGTGGTTCGTCCGCTCAGCGAAATGAGTCATCACGCCATGGAAATTGCCGGGGCCGGTCCCTCCGGGCTGAGCCAGTTGCCGGTGACGCGGCGCGATGAAATCGGCTGGATGGGAACGGCGTTCAATGAGATGGTCTTTTCGTTGCGTCAGATTTACGAAAATCAGGAAGCCACGGTTCTGTTGCGTACCGAGGAGCTGGCCAGTACGCAGGCACGTTTGGCCAGCGTTCTGGCCAATATTGATGACGTGATCTATTCGATGCCGATCGACTTTTCGATGGTCAGCTATATCAGTCCGGCTTCGACCAAGATATTCGGCCATCCGCCCTCGGCTTTTCTTGAAAATCCGGGGTTTTTCGAACAGCAGGTCAGCCTGGTGGATGTCGAACGGTTGCTTGAGGCCAGGCACAATCTTTCGGCCGAGGGCGAAACCGAGCTGCGCTATCGCATTGTTCGTCCCGATGGTGCCGAGCGTTGGGTGCTTGATCGTTTCCACCAGGTCATGGATGCCAATGGCTCACCGAGTGGTGTCGCCGGCGTGATTCAGGATGTGACCTCGACCGTCGAAGCGGAGGCATCGTTGCGTTTGCGCGAGCGGGCGCTGGCCTCAAGCTCCTGCGGGGTCGTCATCGTTGATATGTTGTACGCGCATCAGCCCATCCTTTATGTCAATGATGCTTTCGAGCGGATTACCGGCTACAGCGCCGCCGAGGTCATCGGCAAGAATTGCGGCATGTTGCAGGGCGGACGTAATGAGGATCAGGGCTTTGCCTTGGGGCAGATGCGCCAGGCCATCCGTAACGGCGAGAGTTGCAAGGTCGTTTTGCGCAATTACCGTAAAAATGGCCAGATGTTCTGGAATGAGCTCCAGCTTTCGCCGCTGCTCGACGATAGTGGGCGCATCACGCACTACATCGGGATTCAGAACGATATTTCAGCCAGCATCGAGGGCACGCAGGCGCTGGTCGAAAGTGAAAACCGCCTGGCCCTGACCATCGATGCGCTGCATGAAGGCATCTGGGACTGGAACATGGTCAGCGACAGCTTGATCACCAGCCCGAGCTGGGCTGCGGTGCTCGGGCTGGATCCGGCCAATTATGTCGGGGCGCATCCCCTGAGTTCGTTTACCGACCTTTTGCCGGATGAGTGGCACGATCGCCTGTTTGCCGCGATCCGCCGCCACATTGATGGCGAAGCCGAGGATTACGAGCTGGAGCATGAAATGATTCGCGGTGACGGCCGGCGTATCTGGGTGACCAGCCACGGTCGCGTGGTCGAACGCGGCGCGGGTGGGCAGCCCTTGCGCATGGTCGGCAGCATTGTCGATGTGACGCAGCGGGTCGAGGCATCCGACCGGATTATCGCCCTGATGGGGCAGCTCGATGTCATTCTGACGCTGACGCCGGACGGTATCGCCTATTTCAACAACGATGGCGTCGTTTCATTCATCAACCGGGCCTTCGAACAACTGACCGGTATCAAGGCCGGCGAGGCATCCGGCTTGTCTTCCCGTGACTTCATCGAGTTGCTGCGTTCGCGTGTCGACCCAGCCCAAGGGTTTCCCGATCTGCTCAATCTCCACCATGAGACGGGTGACGAGCGGCACCTGATCCATATCCTGCAGCCACGCCAGCGAGTCCTGCAGGTCAGCTGGCATAGTCCGAGCGAAGGGAGTTCGGTCGTGGTCTACCTGCGCGACGTGACGCATGAAACCGAAGTCGACCGCATGAAGAGCGAGTTCTTGTCGACCGCCGCCCATGAATTGCGCACACCGATGGCCAGCATCATGGGATTTGCCGAATTGCTCACGCTGCGCGATTTTGGGCCGGAGCGGACACGCGACATGCTGGGAACCATCAATCGCCAGGCCAAGCGGCTGACCGACCTGATCAATGAACTACTCGACCTGGCTCGCATCGAGGCCAGGGCCGGCAAGGATTTCAAGATCGCGCCGTACCCGCTGGTGCCGGTGATCAATGATGCGATTGCAGCATTGAATGTGGATGGCGACCGCGGTCGCATGCAGTTTGTCGAGCCGGCTTCCCAAGCTGTCGTGCCGATCGATCCGGCCAAGCTGCAACAGGCGATTATCAATATCCTGTCGAATGCATACAAATACTCGCCCGATGGTGGCCCGATCGAAATTTCGGTCAGCCGGCGTATCCAGGGTGGGGGGGAACAGATCGGCGTAGTGGTGCGCGACCATGGGATGGGCATGACGCCGGAACAGTCCGATCGCCTGTTCGAACGATTTTTCCGGGCCGATCCATCGGGCAATATTCCCGGAACCGGCTTGGGCATGTCGCTGGTCAAGGAAATCATGGATGCCATGCACGGTTCTGTCAGCGTAGACAGTCAGTTCGGGCAGGGGACGACGATTGCCCTGTGGTTGCCGCTCGACAGTGCCGCCGTGCCGGTTCAGGAGGTTTCAACCAAACAACCCAAGGCCTACGGCGAATTGACTCTCTGGCAGGACGACGCGCCGGTTGAAACCGCACAATAAAGGAGCTTTTCGATGACCGCCCTAAAACAGAACAACGTGGCCTTTCCGTTTGATGCGGAATTCGTCCTTGATGACAATTCATTGCTCGATATTCCGCCGGTGCAGTCTCGCCCCGGTATGTTGGAAACGCTGAACCGTCTTGAAAATGAAAAACTCAGCGCCTACAGCCAGATGCACCGGATGGTGGCGGATATTGCCCTGCTCAAATACCAGCGGGAAGGCAGCCAGCGCGAGGTTGGGCAGGTGCATGCCGACTCGCTTTACCGCCTGGCGCTGATGGCCGAATACCGGGCCGGCGACGGTGCCGCCAAAATTGCCCGCATGGGTGTGCTATCGGCCTTGCTCACCGTGTCGATGGGGTACGAACTGGAGTTTTGCGATGCCATGCAGCTCGCCGCTCCTTTGCTCGATATCGGCGAAATCAGCTGGCCGGATCATTTGCGGCAAGTGCCCGAGCTGAACGATGCCGACCGGGTCTTGATGCAGGCGCATTGCCAGGTGGGCAGCCAGCTCCTCGACGGAGCGAGGTTTGTCGAGCTGCGTCTGGCTGGTGAAATCGCCCTGTCGCACCATGAAAATTTCGATGGTTCCGGTTATCCGCTGCGCCTGAGCGGTGAGGATATTCCCTTGGGTGGCCGGATCGTGGCGGTAATCGATACCTTCGATGCCTTGTGTTCAGAGCGCCCTTATCGACCGGCATATGCGCCGCAGAAAGCGGCCGAACTGGTCATTTCCGGTAGCGGAAGTCGTTTCGACCCGGAGATCATTCGCGCCTTTCAGCGCGATCTGCCCCTGTTGCTGCAGGTTCGCAAGGAGATTTCGATACCGGAGCTGGCTAACCGCGCCGGTTTGGTTTTCGGCCAGCCGCCCGAGGCCGGGTTGTGGCAAAAATTCATCTAGGGTGGGTTGACCGGAGCATTGCCGCGGTCAACGCCGAAATCAGGCCGCAATCGGCTTGACCTTGCTGGCGGCCAGTTTGGCGCGCTGACGAGCTTCGTCGGTATCTTTTCCATTCGCCACAGCGACCCCCATCCGGCGTTTCTTGAAGGATTCAGGCTTGCCAAACAGGCGCAGGTCGCTGCGCGGCACGCTCAGTGCCTCGGCCAGCCCCTCAAAGGCGATGCCCGTTGCTTCCATGCCACCGTAGATCACAGCCGAGGCGCCGGCTTCTGACAGTGCGGTGTCGACCGGCAGGCCGAGGATGGCGCGGGCGTGCAGTTCGAATTCCGAAAAGCGTTGCGAGCAGAGCGTGACCAGCCCGGTGTCGTGCGGCCGGGGGCTGACCTCCGAGAACCACACCTTGTCGCCCTTGACGAAGAGTTCGACGCCGAACAGGCCGCGCCCGCCGAGATTGCCGGTCACGGCGGCGGCGATTTCCTGGGCGCGCTGCAAAGCGGCGGGCGTCATCGGCTGCGGTTGCCACGACTCGACATAATCGCCGGCCACCTGGATATGGCCGATCGGCTCGCAGAAGTATGTCTGCACCTGGCCTGCTGCATCGCAGGCACGCACGGTGAGCAGGGTGATTTCGTAGTCGAAGTCGCGCATAAGTGCAAGTTGTAATAAAATGGACGCCACAAAATTGTTGTAAATCAAAGAGGTCGAGCCTTGCCGAAAGTCCATTCGTGAGAGGTTTTGATGGACAAATAACGGCGGGAAGTGTCCATTTTGTTTATTCTCTGTTTGTCGCGTATTCCGACCAAAGGAGCCACTCTGTCTGGCACAAAACGCCACCCAGTAGGCACACGGCATGGTCTGCAGATGATGCCCAATAAAGAGGGAGTGAGATGTCTCGCAAATCAGGCGCAGTGGGAAACAGTAATTCGCAGAAGGTCAAAGATCTGCCAGCACTGGCAAACCAGAAAATAAAGGTTGGCCAGCCCAGCAAGTTCGTTCACTTTGTCCGCCTTAGCAAATTGCTGGGCGCGGTGGCGATGGTGGAACGCCTGCGGGAACAGTCGAAGTTCAATAAGGGCGGAAATTTTGCCTTTATGTGGGCACTCGACGCTGCCAATTCATCTAATTGGGATGCGGCGGCATTTAGCAAGTTTCCCAAAAAAGAGTTTGATACAAGCAATGCCATGCTCATGCTGTCACCAGGTATTCCGGAGAGTCGTTGTCACTGCACCGAATTCCAGTTGCTTAATGGACTTGAGAAAACCCAATCTGATAGCTATAAGCGCGTCAACGCCGTTGCCATTTATACCGAACGCTTCCCCTGCAAAAGCTGCACGGCTCTGCTTCTAAATTACAAGGGCCTGCGGCCCGACCTTGCGATCTGTATTTACCATACTGAGGAAGAGCACATGCAGCACGCAATTGCGCTGCAGCAGGCCAAGATAACGTTGCGCAGGGTTCCCAGACTCTCAGATGCCTTGCGGTTCGAGCCGAAGGTGGGTTCGGATTATGTCTTTGCTCATGGCAATACGCTGGAAAAATTTACTTTTATGGGACCTTCGGCACCGGACTTGAGCGAATGGAGGGATCAACAAGGAAAAATGATGGGAGACCTCCTCAACGACGCATGCTATCTCTTGGTAGGGGATGCAACGGGACAGCCTGTTCCCGGCACGCTGGCCTACCTGACAGCCCACTTCTCGACCACGTAAGCTATGCCAATTCGGCCTTTGGATGTCGTATTCGATAGGCTACGATGTTGCCCAATTCAACCTAACGCTTGATCTCTATGACAAACCACTGTTTTCGTCGTCTTGGAACCCCCCTTAGTCCATCTGCCGTCAAGGTTATGCTGCTTGGCGCTGGTGAGTTGGGAAAAGAAGTTGTCATTGCGCTGCAGAGACTGGGGGTAGAGGTAATTGCAGTCGATCGTTACGCAGATGCGCCGGGCATGCAGGTTGCTCATCGCTCACACGTTATTTCGATGACTGATCCCGTGGCGCTTCGGGCGTTGATTGAGGCAGAGCGTCCGCACCTTGTGGTGCCAGAGATAGAGGCGATTGCTACTGCGGTGCTAATTGAAATAGAGCGCGAAGGTCTCGCAGAGGTAATCCCAACTGCTCGCGCGGCCCAACTTACAATGAATCGAGAGGGGATCCGGCGCCTTGCAGCAGAGGAGTTAGGGCTACCTACCTCGGCTTACGCATTTGCGAGTTCTCTATCTGAGTTACAAGCCGCAATTGATGGGGGAATTGGTTACCCATGCTTTGTTAAGCCCGTTATGTCCTCCTCTGGAAAGGGACAATCGTTGTTAAGGGGCGCACCGGATGTCGCCAATGCTTGGGAGTTCGCTTTGCAATCGGGGCGGGTGAAGGAGGCTCGTGTAATTGTCGAGGCATTCGTGCCCTTTGAATACGAGATTACCCAGCTTACAGTGCGTGCACTTGGTTTGTCGGGCGCTATTGAAACCTTCTTTTGCGAGCCGATAGGTCACGTTCAGGTCGCAGGGGATTATGTCGAATCCTGGCAGCCACAGCCCATGTCTTCTATTGCTCTTGAGCGAGGCAGGGAGATTGCAGCTCGTATCACAGAGGCCTTGGGGGGGCGGGGGATTTTTGGAGTAGAGCTTTTCGTTAAGGGGGATGATGTCTGGTTCTCTGAAGTGAGCCCTCGTCCTCACGACACCGGCTTAGTGACACTTGCTTCACAACGACAATCTGAGTTCGAACTGCATGCGCGAGCTATTCTAGGTTTGCCAGTAGACCCCGATTTACGCCGTCCGGCGGCATCAGCCGTGATTTATGGTGGTGTGGATGCCAGAGGAATAGCCTTTGAAGGCTTATCCGATGCCCTTGCTGTGCCTGAATCTGACGTGCGATTGTTTGGCAAGCCAGAAAGTTTCAAAAAGCGTCGTATGGGTGTTGCTGTTGCTAGCGCTGATGATATTAATGAGGCTCGTCGCCGTGCGAAATTGGCGGCCAGCCGTGTTCGGCCGGTTCTTGGATAGCGCGAACATCTGTAGCTAGCAATATGTTTTTGGATCTTGATAAACCGCTGCGAAAAGCTACCGAAGTAGACGTACCCTAAGGGTCAGGACCGTTTGGATGCGTGCACCTGTGAGCAAAGCAAGCAGGTGAACTAGTGACATTTCGGTATTTTCGAGATTGATGAGGGCTTCCAAAAGCCACTCTTGCTCTGCTCCGGTAAGCGGCTTTAACTTTCCGCCATCGTCAATTGTCTCGACGAATGGGTCATCCTGTTTTCTGGGCTTGATAGAGATGTCGGTCGTTGCGATTTTTTTTGATTTTGAAAATCCTCTCGCATCCATATAGTTGATGTAACGGTCGGATTCTTGCCAGGTCGGATAGGCGGGCTTGATTAATTCTTGACCAACCAACCAGCGGTAAAAAGCAATTACTGTCCCCATGCGTCGTTTGGCAGTTGGTGCTGCCAGCTCACATGCTTCAACCTGAAACTTCAGCTCGCCATGATAGCGATAGGTCGGGCGGTGAAGCTTACGCTGCAAAAATAGGGTGAAATCGATCCCTTCGTTCTCAAGAAAGCCGAGGTAAGCAGAAAGATCCTCAGCAATGCTTGCATAGGTTCCCATGTTTGGCGTAGGGGTGCCTTCCAGTCGGGACAGAATATACAGATTAGCTACGTCCCAAGGGACTCCTGAGCGATCTAGGACTACTGGAAACAGGTTGTAATCGTAGCGAATCCACCGTGCTCTGCGCTGATGGTCAATTGAGGAAATCGGACGGTAATAGTATGTCGTGCTTTCAGCGTTCTCGCCGACCGCGAGGCTCCTCTTCTTCGCGCCAGGAGTGTTCTGATCGCAAACTTCTGAAAGAGCAAGGATTGGCAGAAGTAGTTTGCTCACTGTTGTTTATGCCCCTCGTTACTGCAAGCTACGATAGAGTCTAAACAGATTTTTACAGCCGGGACGAACCCTAAGCCAGTAACGTGTCGGACGAAATCAATCGAACCTCCGCCGCCCCTATGCAGCTGATCGTGACTTAGCAATTCATTGATCCACTTTTCGCCGGTAACAATGAACCGAAAGTCGCGGCTCTGGTAGCTCACCTGAATGCGAAATGAGCCCTTGCTGCAATCGTGGGGAGCGTAGCTGCTATCGAATTTGTAGAACGCCCCAAGAAAATCAAGAACGGCTGTGACACGAGCTTGCCTTGCCGTTTCAATTTCGGAACTAGTCCAAGGTCCGGCCAAGTGACACTCCTGAAAAGCACTACTGCGTTTTAATAAAAACGAAACCCTCAACCCCAAAAGCAAAACACCGACAAGGTTCTCTCCCTTGTCGGTGTCCATTCCAGCAAAACTTATGAATGCTGTCTACTTAGTGAATACTTGCACTTACGATGAAGCCTTCGACGATGATCCGGCCCGAATTGACCCGTCCGCCGCTGGCCGCGTAGTCCCAGGCAGTCTGTACATCGGCCGGGCCGCGCAGCAGCGACTGGCCCTTGCCGGACGAGGACATCACCGGCTTGACGATGCACGGGTAGCCGATGCCAGCATCGATCGCCGCCTGCAATTCGGCCAGCGAGTCGGCGAAACAGTAAGGCGAGGTGGCCAGGCCGAGTTCTTCGGCGGCCAGCCGGCGGATGCCTTCGCGGTTCATCGTCAGCTTGGCGGCGCGAGCGGTCGGGATGACTTCAGCCAGGCCTTCGCTTTCGATTTGAACCAGCATCTCGGTCGCGATGGCTTCGATTTCCGGCACGATGAGGTGCGGCTTTTCCTGTTCGACCAGGCGGCGCAGCGCGGCTCCATCGGTCATCGAAATGACGTGGGCGCGGTGCGCCACCTGGTGGCCGGGGGCATTTTCGTAACGGTCGACAGCGATCACTTCAACGCCCAGTCGCTGCAGCGCAATGATCACTTCCTTGCCGAGTTCGCCCGAGCCGAGCAGCATGACGCGCAAGGCGCTGGGGGAAAGCGGGGTGCCGATTTTCATGGAATTCTCCTGACGGTAGCAGTGCTGTCGAAGGCGACAGCGAGGTCAAGCGCGCAATCTAGGTGCAGCGGCGCAGTGCGTCAAGGCATGCTTGCTGAAACCTCAGCGTCACTGCGTTGTCATGCCGGCTTCACAGCGAGTTAATGATCGGCGGCTATTTTTACGCCATGTCATCCATTACTTTCTCAGCCCTGGCCGGTCGTTTTTCTGCGTCGGCGTTACTGGGCGGCCTCTCGCGCTGCCTGACTTCCCCGTGGGCCATCATCCTCGCCGTGGCCTTGGCTTTTTTGCTCAATGCCCACTCGCTGCCCTTGAGCGATGTTGATGAAGGTGCTTTTTCCGAAGCGACGCGCGAGATGCTGGCGCGGGGCAATCTGGTTTCGCCGACCTTGAATGGCGAAGCGCGGCATGACAAGCCGATTCTTATCTATTGGCTGCAGGCTGCTGCGGTCTACGTGCTGGGTGTCGATGAATTCAGTTTTCGGTTGCCATCGATTCTGGCGGCGTTGGCCTGGGTTGTCGTGCTGTACCGCTTTGTTGCCCGTCAGGAAGAGCAGAGTACTGCAGTCGTCAGCGTGCTGGCCATGGTCCTGTCGCTACAGGTCGGCTTTGTCGCCAAGGCCGCGATTGCCGATGCTTTGCTCAATTTGTTCATCTGCCTTGCCCTGTTCGCCATCTACGACCTTTTTCTGGCCGGGCGCAAAGGTTTGGGAACGACAGCGATTCGGCGCCAGCAGTGCCTGATCTATCTTGCGCTCGGTTTGGGTTTCCTGACCAAGGGACCGGTGGCCGTCTTTCTTCCACTGGTGATCGGAAGTTTGTTTTTTATTTCCGCAGGGGCCTGGCGCGAAGCGCTGCGCACAGCATTTTTCCTGCCTGGCTGGGTGATTTTCCTGTCCATCGTCCTGCCCTGGCATGTGATGGTTTTTCTTGATCAGGGCGATGCCTTTTTCCGCGGGTTCTACCTGCAACACAACCTGAATCGCTACGCCAGCACTTTCGAAGGCCACGGCGGCAATCCGTTTTATTACCTGCTGGTCTTGCCACTGGTCCTGATGCCTTTTTCCGGTTGGCTGCTGGCCATTGCCGGACGTCTTCTCGCGGGACTGAAGCGAGCCGATGAGGCTGCGTTGTTCGAACGTTTCCTGATGTGCTGGTTTGCGGTCGTCCTGGTCTTCTTCTCTTTTTCACGTACCCAATTGCCGCATTACCTGCTTTACGGCTGTACCCCCTTGTTCATTCTTCTGGCGCGTCATCGCCAGATTGACAAACAACGCTTGCTGGCCTTTCTGCCGGTTGTCCTCTGGGGGCTGCTGCTGGCGGCCTTGCCCTGGATTTTCGAACGGCTGGCCGGACATCTGACGCGCCCGCTTGAAATCATCCTGCTTGACGGGTTGACCGCAGCATTTGCCCGTCCGGCATCCTGGCTGCTGGCCTTGTTTGCCTTGCTGGTGTTGGCCATTTCTGTCTGGCGCCGCCTGCCGGTCTGGCAGGGCCTGGTCTTGATCGGCTTGCTGCAGGCCGGGTTGGTTTTTGGTGTGATTGCCCCGTGTGTCTTGTCCGTGACACAGGGGCCGGTGCGCGATGCAGGTGAGCTTGCCAGGTCGATGGGAGAGCCTGTGCTTGCCTATAAATTCAATCAGCCAAGCTTCAGCGTGTACCGCCAGGCCATCACGCCAGCCCGCGTTCCGGGCGCCGGGGAGTTGGTCATCACACGTCGTGATCGTCTGGATTCATTGGCACAGGAGGTTGCGCCCTTGGGCGTGACTGAAGTTTACCAACGGGGTTTTGTCTCATTGCTGCGGGTCGGGGAGAGCATCGCTCATGAATGACGCTACGCTTCAGTCGGAACAAGGTCCGCTTCTCTGGCTGGCCTTGTGTTTTGCCGGCAGCGCTGCCCTATTGGTCGGTATCAATGGCTGGTGGGGTGGATTTCATAGCGCGCAGGCGATCAGTGGCTTGCTGCCTCACTGGCTGTGGGAATCGCTGACGACGCTGGGTGATGAACGCATCCTGCTGGCATTGATGCTGCCCTTTTGCCAGCGTTATCCACGCGTTTTCTGGGCCATCGTGATGGCCAGCCTGATCGGCGCACTGGCTTGCCGCGGCATCAAATTCTGGGCTGAAATGCCTCGACCGGCAGCGATCCTGGGGGTCGATGAGATGACCTTGATCGGTGCGCGCCTGACCCGTCACAGTTTTCCGTCCGGGCATACCGTCTCGGCTTTTTGTTTCGCTGCGGTCTGGCTGGGTCTGCTTGGCTGGCAACGCTGCTGGCCGATCCTGGTGCTGGCTGTTGTTGCCGGGTTTTCACGCATTGCTGTCGGCGCGCATTGGCCGGTCGATGTGTTGTTCGGGGCGGCTATCGCATTCCTTGCTGCCTGGGCTGGATTGAGCCTGACCAATGTTTTTCGCTGGGGGCTGCGTTCAAGTGCGCATTGGGCGCTGGTTGGACTCGCCGCACTGGCCGTTGCAACCCTGCCTTTCGATGGGCAGGGCTACCCCGGCTCCTTGCCCTTCCGTCTGGCGATTTGTGCCTGGGGCCTGGCCGGTTTTCATGCTCACTATCTGGCAGCTATTCTGCGTCATGGTTGGGAGGGCGCAAGACGGCCTGCGGCAATGGCTTGGGCGGCTGCAACAAAACCTTAATCCGGATGTCACGGGCGATTCATTGTCGCCCTCTATCGTCGCCACATGCCCAAGGTTAGATCCATTTTCCTGTCTGACATCCATCTCGGCACGCGGGCGTGCCAGGCGGATCAACTGCTCGATTTTCTGCGCGAGTATTCGGCCGAACAGACCTTCCTGATCGGCGACATCATCGATTTCTGGGCGATGAGCCGCAGCATCCACTGGACGCAGCAGCAAAATACCGTGGTCCAGAAACTGCTGCGCCGGGCGCGTCATGGCGAGCGCGTCGTGTTCATTCCCGGTAATCACGACGAAGCCTTGCGCGATTACTGCGGCATTGTTTTCGGCGAGATCGAGGTGGTCAGTGAGCTGGTCCATGAAACGGCCGACGGTCGCCGCTTCCTGCTGATTCACGGCGACATCTTTGACCAGGTGACGCGGCATCACCGCTGGGTCGCGGTACTCGGTGACAAGGCTTATGACCTGCTCGTCCGGCTCAATCACTGGCTGTCCTGGGGGCGACGCAAGCTCGGGCTGGCCGGTTACTGGTCGCTGGCCGGTTACGCCAAGCGCAAGGTCAAGACGGCGCTCAATTTCATTTTCGATTTCGAAGAGTCGGCTATCCACCACGCCCGCGAGCGCGGTCTGGATGGGGTGATCTGCGGCCATATCCACTGGGCGACGATCCGTGACATTGGCGGCCTGAGTTACGTCAATTGCGGCGACTGGGTCGATTCCTGTACGGCCATCGTCGAGCATTTCGATGGTCGCCTAGAACTTGTGGCCTGGGGAATGCGCAGTCATCTCCCGGCCCTGGCTGCTCCGGCGGCAGACGTGGTGGAGGTTTGAATGCGTGTCCTGATGGTGTCCGATGTCTATTTTCCGCGGGTCAACGGGGTGTCGACCTCGATCGAAACCTTTCGCCGTACATTGTGCGGGCTGGGCGTCGATGTTCGCCTGGTCGTGCCGCGCTATGGCGATGAGGCCGAGCAGGAAGGGATCATCCGCGTTGCCGGCCGTTCGATCCCCGGTGACCGGGAGGATCGGCTGGTCGGCTGGCGGGCGATGCATCGCAGCGTACTTGAAGCGGCGGTGGATTGTGATCTGATCCATGTCCAGACGCCTTTCGTCGCCCACTATGCCGGCCTGAAAGCTGCGCGCCAGCTTGGTTTGCCGGTCGTGGCAACCTATCACACGCTGTTCGAGGAATATCTCCAGCACTATGCATCTTTCCTGCCTGCCGGCTGGTTGCGCCGGCAGGCACGCGCCTTCTCGCGTCGCCAGTGCAATGCGCTGGACAGTGTCGTCGTGCCATCAACGGCGATGCAGCAGCGCTTGCAGGAATACGGCGTGACCGTACCCTTGCAAGTGCTGCCGACCGGTATTCCGACCGGCCAGTTTGCCCAAGGGGATGGTGCGGCCTTCCGCTACAAGTACGGGATCTTGTCGACCCGGCCGATGGCACTTTTCGTCGGGCGCGTGGCGCATGAGAAAAATATCGGTTTTCTGCTCGATGCGCTGGTTCATGCCCGTGCCCTGCGGCCAGACATCTTGCTGGTCATTGCCGGCGAAGGTCCGGCGATGGATGACCTCAAAGCCCGGGTCAAGTCACTGGGTTTGCGCGATTCGGTCCGTTTCATCGGTTATCTCGACCGGGCGCAGGCTTTGCCGGATTGCTATGCAGCCGCCGATGCCTTCGTTTTTGCTTCACGAACCGAAACGCAGGGGCTGGTTCTGCTCGAAGCGATGGCGGCGGGCGTGCCGGTCATTGCGCTGGCCGATATGGGAACCATCGATATTCTTGCGCCGGGGCGGGGCGCGCTGTCGCCACCTCCGGAGCCAAAGGCTTTTGGCGAGGTCTTGGGGCACTACCTGAATAGCCCATCGACCTGGTCGCATCTGCGCCAGGACGCCCCCATTTATGCCGAAGAGTGGTCGGATAACGCGATGGCCGCACGATTGGCGGCACTTTATCGCCAGTTGGCAGGACGCAAAATCGAGCAGGAAAGTCCGTTGACCGCAGCAGCCTGATAACAGGTGGCCAATCTGGCCGATTACCAGGCCCGGCCGACCGGATGCGCCTGGGTACGTTCATGGAGAGTGCATGTCCGATTCGAATCCTGACCCCCTTGGCCTTGATCCGGCCAATGAGTCGCCTTTCAAAGGCAAGACCGGTTTGCGCCGGGTGTGGAATGCCTTCAATTATTCAATCGCCGGTCTGAAGGCAGCCTACCTGTGCGAAGACGCTTTTCGCCAGGAGGTTCGTCTGGCGGTGTTTCTTTTTCCGCTGGCTTTTCTCTTGCCGGTCCCCTGGCTGGGGCGTGGCTTGATGCTGGCCAGCTTGCTTTTTGTGTTGGTGGTGGAGTTGCTCAATTCGGCGATCGAAGCTGTTGTCGACCGCGTCAGTCTTGAAAATCATCGTCTGGCCAAGCGTGCCAAGGATATCGGCAGTGCTGCCGTGCTGGTCTCCTTGCTCAATGTGCTGGTGGTTTGGGCTTGTGTGCTGAAAGAGGTGCCCTGGTGAAATTGCATATTGTGTTTGTCACGGAAACCTTCGCCCCGGAAATCAATGGCGTAGCCATGACGGTCGGGCACCTGGTCGATGGCTTGCGCCAGAACGGTCACCGGGTCAGTCTTGTTCGTCCGGCACAGGGCAAGGATGATGTCGCCGGGCCGGACGAATGCATCGTCGGCGGCTTGCCCTTGCCGGGTTACCCCGGTTTGCGCTTCGGCTTGCCGGCGCAGCGGCGGTTGCGCCAAAGTTGGCGCGAACTTCGCCCGGATGTCGTCCATGTCGTGACGGAAGGGCCGTTGGGCTGGTCTGCGGTCAACGCGGCAAGACGCCTGAAAATTCCAGTGACTTCCGGTTTTCATACCAATTTCGACCGCTATAGCGCTCACTACGGGTTGGGCTGGCTACGACCGGCGGTGGCCGCTTATTTGAGAATGCTGCATCGCCGCACGCTGGCCACGATGGTGCCGACCGAGGCGCTGGCAGCCGAATTGGCTGGCGAAGGGATTGCCGGCGTGCGAGTTGTCGGGCGTGGCGTCGATACCGAATTGTTCGATCCTGCCCGGCGCAATGCCGGCTTGCGTCGGAGCTGGGCTGTACCTGAGCGCGGGCTGGCCTGCCTTTACGTCGGACGAATGGCGCCGGAAAAGAATCTTGCCTTGGTCGAGCAAGCTTTTGCCGCAATTCGTGCCCGTTGCCCCGAAGCTCGCATGATCTGGGTCGGCGATGGACCGTCGCGCGGCGGGTTGGAAAAGGCGCATCCGATGCATCATTTTGCCGGCCTGCGGACCGGTAGCGATCTGGCTGAACACTATGCGAGCGCCGATCTTTTTCTTTTTCCCAGCCTGACTGAAACCTACGGCAATGTCGTTGCCGAGGCCATGGCCAGCGGCCTGCCGGTGCTGGCCTATCGCAGTGCCGCGGCCGCCGAGTTGATCGGGGGCGGCAATGCCGGGCTGACCGTCACGCCGGGCGACGAGTCGGCCTATGTGGCGGCGGCGCTTGATTTACTCGATGCGCCGGAGCAACTGGATGAAATGGGCCAGCGGGCGCGACAGGCAATGCTGTCGCGCAGTTGGTCGAATGTCGTGGCCAGTTTCGAACGTGTCGTTTATGACGCGCTGGATCAGAATTCAGCGTGGAAGCGCAGCGATCCGATGTTGGCCGGACCGCGATCGGCGTTGTAGGCCGGATTGGCGATGCGCTGGTAATCGGCGCTCAACCACAGGCCGGAAACGACTTTCCAGCTGTAATAGGTTTCAAGGATATTTTCCGGCCGGTAATTCAGCCCGCCATCGCCGATGAAGAACGAGATGCCGCCTTTGGTCAGGTAGCTGCGGCGGTCGTTGGACAGTGAGTTGCGCGCCCAGGACAAGCCGAAGGTGTCATCCGGGCGGGCCCAGGCGGCACCCTTGAGCGAGATCCCCGTCGCAAACGAGGCATCGGCCTCGGTGAAGGCATAGGTTTCGGTCGCTCCATCCGCATGCATGGCACGCAGGAACATGCCGAGATTCTCGCTCAGCGATTGTTCGAGGTTGATCCCGAAGCCGTACTTGGTTTGGTCGCTGTTGCGGACATAGGAGATGGCCTTGGCATCGCCTCCCGGATGGCTGTCCAGCCAGTTGCTGGCATCACGGTAAGTGCCGAGCAGGGCACGGTTGCGGAAGGCCAGCAGGCGGATTTTCCCCGGCCGCTCGGCGATCGTGTGGCTGTGTTCGATTTCGATCTGGTCGCCGTAGTGGTGCATGATGCGATAGTCCATGACCGACCCGTTCGGCTCCTTCGGCCCCGTCATCCGGCCAAAGCGCAGTACCCATTCATCCTGGTACCACTCCCCGGCAAAGCCCCAGCCAAAACCGCGGGCATCGGCGGCATAGTCATAGGCGGCACTGGCCATGTTGCTCCAGTTGAGAAACTGGGTGCGCGGGTCTTTGGCGTAGGCATTGCCATCGAAAATGTCGAGCGTAGAAAAGTTGCCGGCTGTCAGGACAAAACGGTTTTTGGCAACCTTGCCTGCCATCTGGTTGAAGGCTGACTCGACGAACTCCGATTCATCGTCCAGTGCCCATGTCTGGCGCAGGAAAAGTCGCTGCCGATAGGCTTTGGGCTTGGTCCCGGAAACGCGGGTTGCTTCGCCATTGCTGAAGCCGCCCAGCCCGGTCAGGCCGGAGAGCGGGTCGCCCTGGCCGATCTCGACGTTGAGATAAACCTCACCGTTCTGCCACGGCCGTGCCCCGAGATAGGCACCGGAAGTGAAGGTATAGCCGCGTTCATGCTTTGCGGAAAGACTGTTCGGCCCGCTGTAGTTGGCTTGGAATCCGGGGGATTTTTGCCAGATGTAAGTGGCTTGGCCTTTGGCTTGCCATTGTTCTTCAATTTCTTCGGCCTGGGTCAGCGGAGAAAAAACAAGAGCGAGCAGGAGGGTGGGCGTGAAACGCATGGAATGAGTGCCGCATTTTGAGAAGTGGGCGCGATTATAAAAGCAGGAGATGAAGCTGGCGTTACACAATCCAACGCCACCGACATTCTTTCGCCTGTTGCTGCATTGCGTCCGCCTGCTTTATACGGATTTCACTCTGACGAGATCGGGGTGCTTTGCCTGGTCGAGCAAAATACGTTCAACCCGTTGCTGCCACAATTGGGCGAACAGACTGCGTTCGGCCTCGCTAGCCTGTCCCGCCAGAATGTTGCCGAGCAAGGGGCCGCAGCGAGGATCGCCGGGGACGTGGCTCAGGTCGAGCTGGCATTCGACGCTCTGACCGGTATCGCGGCGGCTCAGGCGGATGCCCGAGATGGTCGGCGTAGCAAACGACAGGCGCCGGTTGCGCCGGAACTGCCCGGCCAGGCCCTTGAATCCACCGATTCCGGCGGCGCCGGTCAGCAGCGTGAGAACGCTGGCGGTTACGCCGGCAACGCCGCTGTCTTCGGCTTCAGGCAGGGCAACGTCAATTTCTCCGCGGACCGGTGTTTCAGCCCCGTAAAGGGCGCGCAGGGCACTAACTCCGATCAGCCAGGCGCCGGCCACGGTCGGGCAGGCGTGACCGCAGAGTTTGACGGCATCGGTGAAGCTGTATTCGATCAAGCCGCCGTTTGCGGCCCCCAGCACTTCGGCCAGCGGGTCGCGCACGGTGATTGTCGGAATGCGTGAAAAATAGTCTGGAAAGGCCATCTTGATCTCCTTGGGCAGGCAGTATGCGCAGGCTCGGAGAGGGGGGCCTTGATTTCGGTCAGCCGCGCTGGATCAGTTCGATCTTGTAACCGTCCGGGTCGTCGACAAAAGCGATGATTGTCGTGCCGTGCTTCATCGGCCCGGCTTCGCGCACCACCTTGCCGCCGCGCTTCCTGATTTCGGCGCAGGCTGCCGCCGCATCGGGCACGGCCAGTGCAATGTGGCCGTAGCCGTTGCCCAGCTCGTAGCTTGGTGTGTCCCAGTTGTGCGTCAGTTCGAGTACGGCGCCTTGCTCTTCCGGGCCGTAGCCGACAAAGGCCAGCGTGAAGCGGCCTTCGGGGAAATCGCTGCGGCGCAGCAACTGCATGCCGAGGATTTCGGTGTAGAAGGCGATGGAGCGATCGAGATCGCCGACGCGGATCATGGTGTGAAGAATGCGCATGTGAATGTCCTTGCAGATCAGAATTGGGGGATTTGCCGGCCGAGTTGACGCAGTTCGAGACGCCGGCTGCGCCAGTCCGGACAAAGTTGTTCGACGACAGACCAGAAACGCGGGCTGTGGTTCATTTCCTTGAGGTGGGCCAGTTCGTGGCAGACGACATAGTCGATGATGTCCAGCGGCATAAAAATCAGCCGCCAGTTGAGCGAGATGCCACCGTGATGGGCGCAACTACCCCAGCGTGTCCGAGCCGATGACAGGCGCAGCGGTGGCGTATCGACGGCAAGCCGGGCGGCGTGAAGGCCAAGTCGTTCGGCAAAAACCGTGCGCGCTTTTTCGCGCAGGGCCATTTCGAGCAATTTTCCGGCGTCGACCGTGGCAGCCGTCTTGAGATAGAGCGTGCGGCCGGCAAATTGCCAGCGCTGCCGGCCAATGTCGCTGAATGCCACGGTCCACGTTTCGCCGAGCAGAGAAATGCGGGTGCCATCGGCGATGGCCAGTTTTTCGGGGAGCGGGCGTTCGCGCCACTGGGTCAGTTTGTCGAGGACCCAGTTGGCGTGTTCCTGAATCAACTTTTCAATGTCGCCGAGCCGGGCGCGCAAAGGAGCGGCAATACGCAGGCCGCGCTGGTCGATGCTCAGGCCGATGGTTCGCCGGCGGCTGCGTCGCAACAGATAGGCGATTTGCGCATCACCGAGGGCAATGCGATGGCTGGTTTCAGGTGGCGTTGTGCTGGGCATCCGCGTAGCGGTGCGGCGAGATGCGGTGCATCTCTTCCTCGATCCAGGCTTCGGCTTGCCGGTTGACCTCAAGTTCGCTCAGGCCGGTTGCGTCGAAGGCCGGGCCGATGCTGACCGTGACGGTGCCCGGTTTCTTGAGGAAAGCCTGGCGCGGCCAAAGCTCGCCGGCATCGTGGGCAATCGGCACGACTTTGCAGCCAACGCGGGTGGCGAGATAGGCGCCGCCTGCCTTGTAGCGTTTTTTGTGGCCGGGGGCGACGCGCGTGCCTTCGGGAAAAATGATGACGTAAAAGCCCTGTTGCAGACGTTCGCGGCCCTGGACGACCACCTGGTCGAGAGCGTCCTTGCCGGCGTTGCGGTCGATCGAAATCATCTTCATGGCCGCCAGTCCCCAGCCGATCAGCGGGACGCGCAGCAATTCCTTCTTGAGCACGAAGACGCAGTAAGCGCCGTTCGGCACATAGTCCTGCAGCGTCATGGTTTCCCAGGCCGACTGGTGCTTGGCCAGGATGACGCAGGGTTCGTCCGGCATATTTTCCAGGCCGATAACGCGGGGGCGGATGCCGAGCATGTTTTCGACCCCGAACTGGATGCCGAGCCGCCACAGCTTGCCCAGGCGATAACCCCACAGGCCGCGCAGCAACAGGGCACCGATAACGACCAGCGGCGCAGTCAGGATCGACCAGACGATCGCCCAGGCCATGAAAACGGTGGAGCGCAGTGCGTTCATCATTTTCTCCCGTTCAGGATATGGTCGACGGCGGCTGCCAGATCGGCGAACTCCAGCGTCCCCTCGGGCAGATTGCCTTCGGCCTTGGTCTTTTCACCCTTGCCGGTATGGACCAACATGGGCTGGCAACCCAGCGCCGCACAGGCTTGCAGGTCGCGCAGCGAATCGCCGATGGCCGGCACGCCCTTCAAGTCGGCATTGAGGGTTTCCGAGATGCGCTTGAACATGCCGGGTTTCGGCTTGCGGCAATCGCAGGCTGAATCGGCGGTGTGCGGGCAGAAGAAAATGGCATCGATCCGGCCGCCGACAGTGAACAGCGCCTTGTGCATCTTTTCGTGGATGCTGTTCAGCGTGTCCATGTCGAACAGGCTGCGTCCGACGCCGGATTGATTGGTCGCCACGACCACGCGGTAGCCGGCCTGGTTGAGGCGGGCAATGGCTTCCAGACTGCCGGGGATCGGTTTCCATTCGGCCGGGCTCTTGATGAACTGGGCTGAATCGAAGTTGATCACGCCGTCGCGATCGAGGATGACAAGTTTCGTGGGCATGGCGGCCTTTCCGGCTTAGGCGGAGAGCTTGGAAATGTCGGCGACCTTGTTCATCGCCGCGTGCAGCTTGGCGAGCAGGCCGAGACGGTTGGCGCGCAGGGCAGGCTCTTCAGCGTTGACCATGACATCGGTGAAAAAGTTGTCGACCGGAGCGCGCAAGGCAGCGAGTGCCTGCAGCGATTCGGCGTAGTCGCCCGTATCGAAGGCAGCATCGGCCTGCGGCACGATGTCGACCAGTGCGTCGTGCAGGGCGATTTCGGCAGCCTCCCTGAGCAGGGCGTTATCCACCGTGGCTTCGATGGTGTTTTCGACCTTCTTCAGGATGTTGCTGACGCGTTTGTTGGCGGCGGCCAGTGCGGCGGATTCCGGCAGGGCGGCAAAGGTGCGTACGGCGGCCAGGCGCTTCGGAATGTCGCCCAGGCGCTGTGGCCGCTGGCTGACCACGGCATCGACTTCCTGCGCCGTGTAACCCTGCTCGCGCAGGCTGCCGGCCAGGCGGTCGTAAATAAAGTCGGCCAGTTCGCTGTCGGCACTCTTGAAGCCTTCGACGGCGGCAAAAGCACCACCCGCCACGGTCAACAGGGAATTCAGCGGTAAATCCAAATTGCCCTCAGCCAGCATGCGGATGGTGCCCAGCGCATGACGGCGCAGCGCGAACGGGTCGCGGTCGCCGGTCGGGATCTGGCCGATGCCGAACATGCCGACCAGGGTTTCCAGCTTGTCGGCCAGCGCGACGACGGTGCCAACCTGACCGCGCGGCAAGGTGTCGCCGGCAAAGCGCGGCTTGTAGTGATCTTCGATGGCGTCGGCGACCTCGACGGCCAGGCCGTCATGCAGCGCGTAGTAGCGGCCCATGATGCCCTGCAGCTCGGGGAATTCGCCGACCATGTCGGTGACGAGGTCGGCCTTGGCCAGCACGGCAGCCTGTTCGGCGTGCAGCGCCAATGCTTCGCCGCCGAGTTGCTGGCCGATGGCACGGGCAATGGCGGCGACGCGCTGAACGCGCTCGCCCTGGGTGCCCAGCTTGTTGTGATAAACAACCTTGCCGAGGCCGGCGACGCGGCTTTCCAGCGATTTCTTGCGGTCCTGGTCGAAGAAGAACTTGGCATCGGCCAGACGTGGACGGACGACGCGCTCGTTGCCGCCGATGACGGCGGAAGCGTCTTCCGGCGAGATGTTGCTGACGACGAGGAACTTGTTGGTCAGCTTGCCGGCGGCGTCGAGCAGCGGGAAGTATTTCTGGTTGGCCTTCATGGTCAGAATCAGGCATTCCTGCGGCACGGCGAGGAATTCTTCTTCAAACTGGCCGATCAGCACATTCGGACGTTCGACCAGCGCGGTGACTTCGTCGAGCAGCGCATCGTCCTCAATCGGCTTGCCACCAGCGGAGGCGGCAGCAGCTTCAAGCTGGCGAACGATCTCGGCACGGCGTTCGGCGAAGGAGGCGATCACGGCACCGTCGGTCGCCAGCTTGGCGGCGTATTCGTCGGCGTTGGCGAAGACGACCGGATCGACGGCGGCTTCAAAGCGGTGACCGTGCGTTTCCCGACCGGACGTCAGGCCGAGGATGGCGAGCGGCACAACGTCGCTACCGTGCAGCGCAACGAGGCCGTGTGCCGGGCGGACGAAATTGACGCTGCTCCAGCCGTCCTGCAGCTGGTAGGTCATCACTTTGGGAATTGGCAGTGCGGCCAGCGCGGCTTCCAGCGCTTTTTGCAGGCCTTCGGCCAGCGTGGCCCCCTTGGCCATGCTGTCGTAGAACAGGATGTCGGCCTTGCCGTCGTTTTCGCGGCGCAGGCTGGGCACGCAGGATTCATCGGCGCCGAGGGCGGCCAGCTTCTTGAGCAGGGCGGGCGTGGCGTTGCCGGCGGCGTCGAGGCCAACGGCGACCGGCATCAGCTTCTGGACGACCGGCTTGTCGGCAGCGACAGCGGCCACAGCGGTGACGTGCGCGGCCAGGCGGCGCGGCGAGGCGAACGCGGTGACTGCTGCGGTCGACGCAGTCAGACCCGCCGTTTTCAACGAGTTGGCCAGTGTCTGGGCGAACACTTCACCCAGCTTCTTCAGCGCCTTGGGCGGCAGTTCTTCAACGAACAGTTCAACGAGCAGATTTTGGACGGTCATGTTCAGGCAACTTTCTTTTCAATCTGGGCCAGCACTTCAGCCGCCCATTCCTTCGGGGCCATCGGGAAGCCGAGGCGGGCGCGCGAGTCGAGATAGGCTTGCGCCACGGCGCGGGCCAGGTTGCGGATGCGGCCGATGTAGGCGGCGCGTTCGGTCACGGAAATGGCACCGCGCGCGTCGAGCAGGTTGAAAGTGTGGGCAGCCTTGAGCACTTGCTCGTAGGCCGGCAGTGCGAGCTGCGCACCCATCAGGTGCTGGGCCTGCTTCTCGTGCGCGCCGAAGGCGTGGAACAGGAAGTCGACGTCGGAGTGTTCGAAGTTGTAGGTCGATTGTTCGACTTCGTTCTGGTGATAGACGTCGCCGTAGGTCAGGCCTTCCGTCCAGGTCAGGTCATAGACGTTCTCGACGCCCTGCAGGTACATGGCCAGACGTTCGATGCCGTAGGTGATTTCGCCGGTGATCGGCTTGCAGTCGATGCCGCCGACCTGCTGGAAGTAGGTGAACTGGGTCACTTCCATGCCGTTCATCCAGACTTCCCAACCGAGGCCCCAGGCGCCCAGCGTCGGGTTTTCCCAGTCATCCTCAACGAAACGCACGTCGTTTTTCTTGAGGTCGAAGCCGAGGGCTTCGAGCGAGCCGAGGTAAAGCTCAAGAATGTTGTCCGGCGCTGGCTTCAGCACGACCTGGAACTGGTAGTAATGCTGCATGCGGTTCGGGTTCTCGCCGTAGCGGCCATCCTTCGGACGGCGCGACGGTTGCACGTAGGCGGCTTTCCACGGTTCTGGGCCGATCGCCCGGAGGAAGGTGGCGGTGTGGCTGGTGCCGGCGCCGACTTCCATGTCGTACGGCTGGAGCAGGGCGCAGCCCTGGGCGCTCCAGTATTGTTGCAGGCGCAGGATGATTTCCTGGAACGTGGGTTTCTTCGGGGATGTGTTGCTGGTCGTCATCGGACGCACTCGGAAAGACGGAAAGCCTTGGATTTTACTAGGTTTTACCCCGCTCCGGCAGGTCTGCGCCGGCCCCGCTGGCAAAGCCTTGTCGTGTCAGGTCCGGACGGTGCCTGGATACTGCAATTCAGCCGAATGCTCATTGGGTTTTGTTGTTGTCGTGCAACATGTTGGTGCCGCGTTTTGGTCTTTTGAATTGACAATATTCAATATAATCAATAGACTGCAAATTATGTTGCGGTGCAACATCGGCTCGCCCCTGTGTTTTCGGGCATCTGAATCCTCGTCATGAGGTCTGCGAGCGGGTGTCGTACCCCCTGTAACCGTTCGCTGACGGCGTTGTTTTCCGCAGTGGCAACAGTGAAGGAGGTCGCGTGTTCGCTACGTCTCTTTTTCCGCCGGTGATGTCACGTTTGACGTCAACCGTGTTCGCAGTACTCCAGAAATTTCTTGTGGTTTTTGGCCTGGCCCTGCTGGTCGCTTTGGTTGGGGCGCATAACGGCCATGCGGCCTTTGTCGACGGTATCCGTTCGGTCCTGCCGAGAGAGGCGCTGCTCGGCGACGAGCTGGAAACCGATGCGCCGCCCGAAGCCTTGGAAGATGTTCCCTCCGTGCTGCTGACGCCTCGCATGCGCGCGGCACTGGCCTACGTTTCAATGCGTTATCACGTGTCGACCGAGGCGCTTCAGCCAATTTTCGCCACGGCCGAAGAGGTCGCGCGGGATTTGCAGCTTGATCCCCTGTTGATTGTCGCGGTGATCGGCGTTGAGTCCGGCTTCAATCCGCTCTCGCAAAGTGTGGTCGGCGCGCAGGGCTTGATGCAGGTAGTGCCGCGTTTCCATCAGGACAAGTTGCCGAGCGATGCTGGCAGTCTGCCGTTTTTTGATCCGCTGACCAATGTCCAGGTCGGGGCTCGGGTGCTGAAAGAGTCGATTCGGCGCAATGGCGGCCTGGAAGACGGGCTGCAACAGTTCGGCGGAGCGACCAAGGATCCGGCCAGGCGTTACGCGACGCGGGTGCTGGCCGAGCGTCAGCGCCTTGAATTGGCAGCCCAGCGCTGGCGTTCGACCTGAACGTGCTGCTCAGCGGCGACGGCGGCTGAGCAGGGTCAGGATTGCCGCAGCGGCCAGAAAACCGAAGTTCCCGATTCTGGCAAACGGCGTCAGGCCTTCGTAGGCACGCACTTCGCCATGCAGCACGCCTTGCGTAAAGGGCGCCAGGGCGGCTTGAACGACGCCGTCGGGGCCGACGATGGCGGTCATCCCGGTGTTGGTCGAGCGCAGCATCGGCCGCCCTGTTTCGCTGGCGCGCATCTGGGCGATCTGCAGATGCTGCGGCTGTGCCAGCGAGCGACCGAACCATGCAGTATTCGACAGGTTGGCCAGAATTCCGGCAGCGGGCAGGGCGCGAATGATTTCTTCGCCGAAAACATCCTCGTAGCAGATGTTGACCGCGACATGGCGGCCGGCAATGGCCAATGGCGTTTGTTCCGCCGGGCCGCGGGTGAAGGACGACATCGGGATGTTGGCTAGGCTCATGAACCATGAAAATCCGGCCGGAATGGTTTCGCCAAACGGGACCAGGTGCGTCTTGCGGTAACTTTGCAGCGGCGATGAACCCAGGCTTATTGCGCTGTTCCAGTAGTGTTCGCCATCGCCACTCAGCGTGCCGATGATCAGGTCGCCCTGGTTGGCCTGTGCGGTCGCCTTGAGCGAATCGACGTAGGTCGGTGGCAGCTGGTCGAAAAAGGCGGGAATGGCGGTTTCCGGCAGGATGGTGAGTTGGGCCGGATGGGCTTCGATCAGTTCGCGATAGGTTTCGAGCGTGCGAAAGAAGGCTTCCGGCCGGAATTTCATTTCCTGCGGGATGTTGCCCTGAATCAGCGCAACGCTGATTGGCGCACCAACAGGCGTGGTCCACGCAATCTGGTGCAGCCCGAAACCACCTAGGGCAAGCAGCGTCAGCGCCAGCGCACCAACGCGCCAGCGCAGCAGCAGTGCGCCACACAGCGCGACCAGCAGGCTCAGACCGTGTACGCCGATCAGCGGTGCGAAGCCGGCGAGTGGGCTGGGCGAGGCCTGCGAGTAGCCGACTGCCAGCCAGGGGAAACCGGTGAAAACCCAGCTGCGCAGCCAGTCGACCGTGGCAATCAGGCTGGCGAAATAAATCGCTTCACGCCAGAAATCATGCGCCGGCCAGCGCTTGAACGCCCAACCGGCGAGGGCTGGGTAGAGCGCCATGAACGCACAGAACAGGAAAGTCGCCGGTGCGGCAAGCCAGATCGGCATGCCGCCGAAGACCGAAAGGCTGACGTAAATCCATGACACGCCGCCGAGGAAAAAGCCGAGCCCGAAGCAAAAGCCGGTCAGCGCTGCCTGGCGCGGCGTGCCGGCTTGGCGCCATGCGAAGAACAGCCCGAGCCAGACAAGCGGGGTCAGCCAGAACAGGCCGAAAGGTGCGAAGCACAGCACGCCGGCCGCACCGGTGGCGGCAGCAAAGGCATACGGCGCAAGCGGGGATCTAGCCAGTAAAGTCTTCAGCACCGGCTTCGAATTTGGGCGGCGGGGTGATCAGCAGGGTGTACAGGCGACGGCTGTCGGCCCGCAGGACCTGGACGCGCATGCCATCGATGTCGATCACTTCATTGCGTTTCGGGACGCGACCGATGTGGCGCAGAACCAGCCCGCCGACGGTGTCGAACTCTTCGTCGGAGAAGCGGGTGTCGAAGGCGGCGTTGAAATCTTCGATTTCCGTCCGCGCCTTGACGCGGTACATGCCTGAGGCGTCGAGGCGGATGTTGTCGTGCGCTTCGTCGAAGTCGTATTCGTCTTCGATGTCGCCGACGATCTGTTCGAGCACATCTTCGATGGTGACCAGGCCGGCGACGCCGCCGTATTCATTGACGACGATGGCCATGTGGTTGCGCGAGACGCGGAATTCGCGGAGCAGCACATTGAGGCGTTTGGATTCCGGGATGAACACCGCCGGGCGCAGCCAGTCGCGCAGGTCGAAATCCTTTTCGGTGTGGATGCGCAGCAGGTCCTTGGCGAGCAGGATGCCGAGCACTTTGTCGCGGTCGCCGTCGACCACCGGGAAGCGCGAGTGCGCGGCTTCGATGACGATGGGGATGATTTCGTCCATCGGGTCATCGACGTCGATCGCATCCATCTGGGCGCGCGGAATCATGACGTCGGAAACACGGGTGTCGGAGGCGGCAAGTGCGCCTTCGATGATGGTCAGCGCATCGGCGTCCATCAGATTGCGCTCGTAGGCCGAGTGCAGGATTTCAAGCAGTTGCTCGCGATCTTCGGGTTCGCGCAGCAGCAGGGAAGTCAGTCGTTCGATGAAGCTCGGTTTACTGTCACTGTCCATGATTTTTAAACCGCATACGGGTCTGGATAACCCATCGCGGCGAGAATCTCCGTTTCTTCGTTTTCCATGGCCTGGGCAGCCTCGTCTTCTTCGTGGTCCCAACCCTGTAAATGCAGCATACCATGCACCGTCAGGTGCGCGTAATGCGCCGCCAGCGGCTTGTTCTGCTCCGCCGCCTCGCGTGCCACGACGCTCGGGCAGAGGACCAGATCGCCCATGACCAGCGGTTCGGTGTCGTACGGAAAGGACAACACGTTGGTCGCGTAATCCTTGCCGCGGTATTCCTTGTTCAGTTCCTGGCCTTCGTCGGCGTCGACCAGACGGATGGTGATTTCACCGCCGCCGACCAGCGCAGCGCGGGCCCAGCGGACAAAATCCGCCCGCAAGGGTAAGCCCTCACGGTTACAGGCATATTGCACGGAGAGATTAAGACGTTTGCTTGCTGTGGGATTCATAGGCGGCAACGATGCGGGCGACCAGTGGGTGGCGCACGACATCTTCCTTTTGAAATTCGGTAAAGGCCAGGCCGCGTACCCCCTTGAGGATATCGCGTGCTTCGCGCAGGCCGCTCTTTTGCCCCTTGGGCAGGTCGATCTGGGTGATGTCGCCGGTGACCACCGCCTTGGCGCCGATGCCGATGCGGGTCAGGAACATTTTCATCTGTTCCGGCGTCGTGTTCTGCGCCTCGTCGAGAATGATGAAGGCGTGGTTCAGCGTCCGTCCGCGCATGAAGGCGAGCGGCGCGATTTCGATGGCGCGCTTTTCGTAGAGCTTGCTGACCCGGTCGTGGCCCATCAGGTCGTACAGCGCGTCGTACAGTGGGCGCAGGTAAGGGTCGATCTTCTGTGTCAGGTCGCCGGGGAGGAAGCCGAGGCGTTCGCCGGCTTCAACGGCCGGCCGGGTCAGGATGATGCGTTCGACCAGATCGCGTTCGAAGGCATCGACCGCACTGGCCACGGCGAGATAGGTCTTGCCGGTGCCGGCCGGGCCGATGCCGAAGGTGATGTCGTGCTCCTGGATCGCATTCAGATAAGCGACCTGGCGCGGTGTTCGGCCGTGCAGTTCGGTCTTGCGGGTGACCAGTTGCGGGCCGTCGACGGGGCCTTCGGCCTTGCGGCTGATGCGCCGGACCGGCGCGTTGGTCAGCTCGATCAGGCCGAGCTGGATTTCGTCGACCGAGAGCGGCTGGCGTGCCATGCCGTAGAAGTGACGAATGGCTTCCGCGGTCAACGCCGCTTTTTCCCCCGAAATGGAAAAGCGTTCGTTGCGCCGCTTGATGCTGACGTCAAAGCCGGTTTCGATCTGGCGTATGTTCTCGTCGAGCGGGCCGCACAAATTGGCCAGCAAGGCGTTGTCGACCGGGGCAAGCGCCAGGCTGACCGGCTTGCTTTTCGGGGCCGGCTTAGCCTTCTCGGATGACAATTTCGCCTCTCAGGCTGTGCGGCAGTGCCGACGTGATGCGGACATCGACGAAGGTGTTGATCAGGCGTGCATTGCCGGCGAAATTGACGATACGGTTGTTGTCCGTCCGCCCGGCCAGTTCATGCACGTCCTTCTTCGACGTGCCTTCAACCAGCACGCGCTGGATGCTGCCAACCATCGCCTGGCTGATTACCTGGGCCTGTTCGTCGATACGCTTCTGCAGGCGCAGCAGGCGAGCCGACTTGACCTCCGCTGGCGTCGAATCGTCCATCTCGACTGCCGGGGTGCCGGGGCGCGGGCTGTAAATGAAGGAAAACGAGCTGTCGAAACCGACATCGTCGATCAGCTTCATCGTTTTCTCGAAGTCTTCGTCCGTCTCGCCGGGGAAGCCGACGATGAAGTCGGAGGACAGCGAAATGTCCGGCCGCGCAGCGCGCAGCTTGCGGATAACCGACTTGTATTCGATGCTCATGTAGCCGCGCTTCATGGCTGCCAGCACGCGGTCCGAGCCGGACTGGACGGGCAGGTGCAGGTGCGAAACGAGCTTGGGTACGTTGCGATAGGTTTCGATCAGGCGATCGCTCATCTCGCGCGGATGCGAGGTGGTGTAGCGAATGCGCTCGATGCCGGGAATTTCGGCGATGTACTCGATCAGCAGTGCCAGGTCAGCCTTCTCTTCCGTTTCGGCCATATCGCCGCGGTAGGCATTGACGTTCTGGCCGAGCAGGGTGACTTCGCCGACCCCGTTGGCGGCCAGGCCGGCCACTTCGGTCAGGATGTCGTCGAACGGACGGGAAACCTCGCCGCCGCGGGTGTAGGGGACGATACAGAAGGTGCAGAACTTGGAGCAGCCTTCCATGATCGAGACGAATGCCGAGGCGCCTTTGACTTCAGCCGGTGGCATCGAGTCGAATTTTTCGATTTCCGGAAATGAAATGTCGACCGCAGCCTTGCCCTTGGCTTTGCGCTCGGCAATCAGCTGCGGCAACCGGTGCAGGGTTTGCGGGCCAAACACCACGTCTACATAAGGCGCGCGAGCGACAATCGCTTCGCCCTCCTGGCTGGCGACGCAACCACCGACGCCGATCACCAGATTTGGATTCAGCTGTTTCAGGTGGCGCACCCGGCCGAGGTCGTGGAAAACCTTCTCCTGCGCTTTCTCGCGCACTGAGCAGGTGTTGAACAGGATGATGTCGGCTTCTTCCACGTTGTCGGTTTTGACAACGCCTTCCGAGGCGTTGAGCACGTCGGCCATCTTGTCCGAATCGTACTCATTCATCTGGCACCCAAAGGTGCGGATGAACAATTTCTTTGGCATGGGTAACTACTTTACGGGAATCGTGAGTCGCCGGCGGGCGATGGGAGGTCAATCAAAAAACAGTCGCACATTATAACCGAGCATAAATCCGTTGACCGAAGAAGCATCCCAATCTATAATCCGCGCCCTCGTAGTGTGGTGATGTAGCTCAGTCGGTTAGAGCGATGGATTCATAACCCATAGGTCGGCAGTTCGATTCTGCCCATCACCACCAAAGAATCAAAGAAAAAGCCCAACCATCACCGGTTGGGCTTTTTCTTTTTGTTCCCTTCAGTACCTTGGCGCCGGTTCCTCAGGTCGATTGATTCAAATTCCAGTGGGCAAGCTACCGTCCTGTGCTTGCTTTAGGGACTCGGAGTTTATTCGGGTGATCATGGGGTCAAGAGAGAGGTGAACTGACTGGACTTAACCAGTTTTTCGACCAGTTTCTTTACGGCAGGGATGTAGGCATCGGCAGCCTCTTGGCAGGCTGTGTCGGCACCAAATGATGTTTTGAAATCGTACTTTTCTGCAATCTCCATGGTTTTCCCATTGGAAGATGAGATGCGGATTTTCAGTATCCACCAAGCATCTGAAAATGTACTTGTGGAGGAGAACACCAGGTTTTTCAGCTCTCCGAACAGGGCCATCTTTGGTGCAGCCTCATTGAATGCTCCTGTTGCCCTGATTTCATCGGCTAATGCCTGTTGAATGAATGCTTCGAAAGTTGTGCGTTCTGGTGGCGTTATTTTTCCTGCAGCGCGACATTTGTCGTCAATGTAGGTGGGGGCTTTGAAGGGGGCGACAGTTATATTTCCAACAGTGATGGCCTTGATTGTTGATTGTCTATCGACGTTGTAGCGTTTGCTTCCGGGTGGTGCGCACGCGGATACGACTATTGCTAACAGAAGAGAGAATGCCAATTTCATTTGAGGTCGCCTGTTCCGTTGGGGTGCTAGGCCAAATTTTATAGCCTGAATCAATGCCGACAAAGACAGTCGCTCACGGTGATGACTTCTTGTTGCAATGACAAAGCCCGGTTTTTATGCCGGGCTTTGTCATTTCAATCCGCGGCAGAGCTGCGGATGAGGTGGTCGAAGGCGCTCAGCGAAGCGGTCGCGCCGGCGCCCATGGCGATGATGATCTGCTTGTAGGGAACCGTCGTGCAGTCGCCGGCCGCGAAGACGCCGGGCACGGACGTCTGGCCCTTGGCATCGATCTCGATTTCGCCGCGATTCGACAGGTCGACCGCACCTTTCAGCCAATCGGTGTTGGGCAGCAGGCCGATCTGCACGAAGATGCCTTCGAGTTCGATGCGCTTCATCTCGTCAGTATTACGATCCTTGTAGACCAAGCCATTCACCTTCTCGCCGTTGCCGGTAACCTCGGTCGATAGTGCCTTGGTGATCACCGTGACGTTGGGCAGGCTGTGCAGTTTCTTCTGCAAAACGGCATCGGCGCGCAGTTGACCGTCGAACTCGAGCAAGGTGACGTGACCGACGATGCCTGCCAGATCGATCGCCGCTTCGACGCCGGAGTTACCGCCGCCGATTACCGCAACGCGCTTCCCCTTGAATAGCGGGCCATCGCAGTGCGGGCAGTAGGCTACGCCCTTGCCGCGATATTCCTTTTCGCCCGGCACGTTCATCTCGCGCCAGCGCGCGCCGGTGGCGAGGATTACCGATTTGCTCTTCACCGAGGCGCCGTTCTCCAGCTTGATCTCGATGAGGTCGCCGGGAATCAGCTGCGTGGCGCGTTGCAGGTTCATCACGTCGACCGGGTATTCCTTGACGTGCTCTTCCAGACCGGCGACCAGTTTCGGGCCTTCGGTAGCTTTCACGGAAATGAAGTTCTCGATGCCGACGGTGTCCATCACCTGGCCGCCGAAACGTTCAGCCAGCAGGCCGGTGCGGATGCCCTTGCGGGCAGCGTAGATGGCGGCCGAGGCGCCGGCCGGACCGCCACCGACGACGAGCACGTCGAAGACTTCCTTGCTGGCGATCTGCTCGGCAGCCCGCGTTGCGGCGCCGGTATCAAGCTTGGCGATGATTTCCTCGATGCTCATGCGGCCGGCACCGAATTCCTCACCGTTGAGGAAGACGGTCGGCACCGCCATGATCTTGCGCCGTTCGACTTCGTCCTGAAAAAGCGCGCCATCGATCATCGTGTGGCTGATTCCCGGATTGAGCACGGCCATCAGATTGAGTGCCTGCACGACATCCGGGCAGTTGTGGCAGGACAGTGAGATGAAGGTTTCGAAGTGAAACTTGCCGGGCAATGCCTTGATTTGCTCGATCACGGCGGCGTCGACTTTGGGCGGGTGGCCGCCGGTTTGCAGCAGGGCGAGGACCAGTGAAGTGAACTCGTGGCCCATCGGGATGCCGGCAAAGCTGATGCGCGCAGTTTCGCCCGGGCGACCGATGGCGAAGGAGGGTTGTAGTGCGGCACTGCCGTTTTCGCGCAGGCTGACCTTGTCTGAAAGTTCGGTGATGTCATTCAGCAACTGGCGCATGTCGGTGGCAGCCGGGCGGCTATCAAGTGCAGCGACCAGTTCGATCGGTTGCTGGAGCTTTTCGAGGTAAGCCTTGAGTTGCGTTTTGATATTGCTGTCGAGCATGGTTTTCTCCCTGTCCTGAATTTCACTGAAATGCTGCGGTCGACCGCAGCATTGCGCTGAAATCGCCGCCACCCGTTGCCGGATGGCGGAATTTGCTTACTTAGATCTTGCCGACCAGATCGAGCGACGGTGCCAGGGTGGCATCACCTTCTTTCCACTTGGCCGGGCAGACTTCACCTGGGTGGGCGGCAACGTATTGAGCAGCCTTGACTTTGCGCAGCAGTTCGGAAGCGTCGCGGCCGATGCCCAGGTCGTGAATTTCGGCAATCTTGATGACGCCTTCCGGGTTGATCACGAAGGTGCCGCGCAGTGCCAGGCCTTCTTCCTCGATCATCACGCCGAAATTGCGGGTGATGGCGCCGGTCGGGTCGCCGATCATCGGGTAGGTGATCTTGCCGATGGTGTCCGAGGTGTCGTGCCAGGCCTTGTGGGTGAAATGCGTGTCGGTGGAAACCGAGTACACCTCGACGCCCAGCTTCTGGAACTCGGGGTAGAAATCAGCCATGTCGCCCAGTTCGGTCGGGCAGACGAAGGTGAAGTCGGCCGGGTAGAAGAAGACGATGGACCACTTGCCCTTCAGGTCGGCGTCGGAAACCGGCACGAATTTGCCGTTGTGGAATGCGGTGGCCTTGAAAGGTTTGATTTCGGTATTGATGTTGGACATGACGTTTGCTCCTGGTGGGTTAGAAATTCAACATGGATTGCATGTTAGCGAGCGTCTTTTCATTGCTCCAATTGAATAAAAGAATTTATCGAATAGCTTTTGGCTATGTGCTGAATTTTTTGGTTTGGTTAAAACTAGTCCGAAAGTACTAATATTTATCCTGCAGTGGCACTACTATGGGTATCAAGCGATTTCATGTTGACTCAAATCAACTCAATTGCAGGCCATATCAGGATGATGCGCAGGATGTCGCCGCATCCCTGCGGATTCTGCGGACGATGCAACGAGGAACAGCCATGAATATTTCCAGTGCCATCGTGCACATTTCACATGCACAGCTTGAAGAAGCCTGCGCCATTTTGACCGGCATGCCCGGCGTGGAAATCCACGCCCGCAGTCCGGAGGGCAAGGTTGTTGTCACGCTTGAAGATCACGATACCAATTCGGCGGCCGACAACTACGTGGCCTTGCACCGTATTCCTGGCGTTCTGGCAGTGGCCATGGTTTATCAATATAGCGACGACGAGTCAGTTACTGAGGAGGTAGAGGCGTGAAGCTCAATCGACGGGATTTCATCAAGGCCAATGCAGCTGCAGCGGCAATTTCAGCGGCCGGTCTGACCGCATCAACGGCAGCCGAGGCAGCCGGCAAGGACGATATTCGCTGGGACAAGGCGCCGTGCCGTTTCTGCGGCACCGGTTGCAGCGTGCTGGTCGGTACCCAGGACGGCCGCGTGGTGGCCACCCAGGGCGACCCGGAAGCGCCGGTCAATCGTGGTCTTAACTGCATCAAGGGTTACTTCCTTTCGAAGATCATGTACGGCAGCGATCGTCTGAAGACGCCAATGCTGCGCATGAAGGATGGCAAGTTCGACAAGAACGGCGACTTCGCACCGATTTCCTGGAAACAGGCTTTCGACATCATGGAAGAGAAGGCCAAGGCAACGCTCAAGGCCAAAGGGCCGAACGGCCTGGCGATGTTCGGTTCCGGCCAATGGACGGTGTGGGAAGGTTATGCTGCCTCCAAGCTGATGAAGGCCGGTTTCCGTACCAACAATCTTGATCCCAATGCACGTCACTGCATGGCCTCGGCCGTGGCCGGCTTCATGCGTACCTTCGGTATTGATGAGCCGATGGGTTGCTACGATGACATCGAGCATGCCGATGCCTTCGTGCTGTGGGGCTCCAACATGGCGGAAATGCATCCGATCCTGTGGACCCGCATCACCGACCGCAAGCTGTCGAACAAGGGGGTCAAGGTTGCCGTGTTGTCGACCTTCGAGCATCGCTCTTACGAGCTGGCCGACATCCCGATGATCTTCACGCCGCAGACCGATCTGGCGATTCTGAACTACATCGCCAACTACATCATCCAGAACGGCAAGGTTAACCAGGCATTCATCGACAAGAACGTCAATTTCAAGAAGAGTGCGACCGATATCGGCTACGGCCTGCGTCCGACGCATGCGCTTGAAAAGGATGCGACGAGCAACGGTTACCCCGGCGCGGATGGCAAGCCCAAGGGCGATACCGGCAAGTCCGAGGGGATTTCCTTCGAAGACTACAAGAAATTCGTTGCCGACTACACCGTCGAGAAGGTTTCCAAGTTGTCCGGTGTTTCCCAGAAAGACCTGAAAGCACTGGCCGAACTGTATGCCGACCCGAAGGTCAAGGTCGTTTCCTTCTGGACGATGGGCTTCAACCAGCACACCCGTGGTACCTGGGCCAACAATCTGGTCTATAACATCCACCTCCTGACTGGCAAGATTTCCGAGCCGGGTAACAGCCCGTTCTCGCTGACCGGCCAGCCGTCCGCCTGTGGCACAGCACGTGAAGTGGGTACTTTCTCGCATCGCCTGCCGGCCGACATGGTTGTGACCAACCCGGAACACCGCAAGCATACGGAAGAGCTGTGGGGCTTGCCGGAAGGCACCATCCCGGACAAGATCGGCTTCCATGCCGTGGCCATGGCGCGTGCGCTCAAGGATGGCAAGGTCAATTTCTACTGGCAGCAGTGCAACAACAACATGCAGGCTGGCCCGAACATTAATGAAGAACTTTATCCGGGGTGGCGCAAACCGGAAAACTTCATCGTTGTTTCCGACCCGTATCCGACCGTTTCAGCCATGGCTGCCGACCTTATCCTGCCGACCGCCATGTGGGTCGAGAAGGAGGGTGCTTTCGGTAACGCCGAGCGTCGTACCCAATTCTGGCGCCAGCAGGTCAAGGCTCCAGGTGAAGCCCGTTCTGACCTGTGGCAGCTGATGGAGTTTTCCAAGCGCTTCAAGATGGAAGAAGTCTGGCCGGAAGAGTTGCTGGCCAAGGCGCCGAAGCTCAAGGGCAAGACGATGTTCGATGCGCTTTACGCCAATGGCGTGGTCAACAAGTTCAAGGCGAGCGAAACCCAGCCGGGCTTCGATAACGATGAGGCCAAGCACTTCGGCTTCTACCCGCAAAAGGGCTTGTTCGAGGAGTACGCTGCATTCGGTCGCGGTCATGGTCATGACTTGGCTCCGTTTGAAACCTATCACCAAGCTCGCGGTCTGCGCTGGCCGGTCGTCGGTGGCAAGGAAACGCTGTGGCGTTTCCGCGAGGGCTACGACCCGTATGTCAAGAAGGGTGAAGGCGTCAAGTTCTACGGCCACAAGGACGGCAAGGCAGTCGTTTTCGCGCTGCCTTACCAGCCGCCAGCCGAGTCGCCGGACAAGGAATTCGATCTGTGGATGTCTACCGGACGCGTTCTCGAACACTGGCATACCGGTACGATGACCCGTCGCGTTCCCGAGTTGTACAAGGCCTTCCCGGATGCCGTGGTCTTCATGCATCCGGATGATGCCAAGGCACGTGGCTTGCAGCGTGGTATGGAAGTCAAGGTTGCTTCGCGTCGTGGAGAAATCCAGTTGCGCGTTGAAACGCGTGGTCGTAACAAGCCGCCGCGTGGTCTTGTCTTCATCCCGTTCTTTGATGCCGGGCGTCTGGTCAACAAGCTGACTCTGGATGCAACTTGTCCGATTTCGAAAGAAACCGACTACAAGAAATGCGCCGTCAAGGTCACCAGGGCCTGATTCGGGAATCAGCCAATAATGAATAGGCGGCCGGAGTAATCCGGCCGCACATCGGAGGAAAAAACATGAGATTTATTCCAGCTCTGGCCCTCGCTGCGACGCTGCTCCTCTCCGGAGCGGGGGGCGTTGTGGCGCAGGAAAAACTGGTCAATGAAATTGGCAACGTGACAATCGAAGGCAACTCCAAGGTTGACATGTTCCGTCCTGAGAAAGATCAGGAAGCGATTCAGCGTAATTTTCAAAAGCAACCGCCGCTGATTCCGCATAGCGTCAAGGGCTATAACATTACCCAGAACTTCAACAAGTGCATGGACTGCCATTCCAAGGAACGGGCCGAGGAAACCGGCGCGACCAAGGTTGCCAAGTCGCACTATCTGGATCGTGAAGACAAGAAGCAGCCGAACATCTCGCCGCGTCGTTATTTCTGCATGCAGTGTCATGTACCGCAGTTCGATGCCAAGCCGCTTGTGACGAATACCTATAAACCGGCTGCCAAGAAGGGGGAATGATGAGTCTGGAAAAACGTATGCCCGCTTGGGTGCAACGCATTGGCCTGGTGACTGTCCTGGGTCTGTTCATTGCCGGTATTGTCTTCTGGGGCGGCTTTAACTGGGCGCTTGAGTCGACCAACAAGGAATCTTTCTGTATTTCGTGTCACGAGATGGAAGAAAATGTCTTCCGCGAATACCAGAATACGATTCACTACACCAATCGTACCGGTGTTCGTGCAACCTGCCCGGATTGCCACGTGCCGAAGGAGTGGGGGCCGAAGATGATTCGCAAGATTCAGGCTTCCAATGAGGTTTTGCACAAGATTCTCGGAACGATTGATACGCCGGAAAAGTTCAATGCCAAGCGCGGTCAGCTGGCTCAGAACGAGTGGAAGCGCATGAAGGCAAACGACTCGCAGGAATGTCGTAACTGCCACCGCTACGATTACATGGATTACACCGAACAGGGTAACCGTGCTGCTCGTATGCACCCGCAGGCGTTTGTCGATGGCAAGACCTGTATCGATTGCCACAAGGGTATCGCTCACCAGTTGCCGCAGATCGATCAGCATATCGGCAAGCAGAATGAAGGTGGGGTTGAAATCTCCCACGGTGAGAAACCGGCAGAAGCTGCCGAGAAAAAATAAGGTTCAGTCCTTGTTTGAAAGTCAAACCCCGGCCATGTGCCGGGGTTGTTTTTCAGGGGTGCGTTTTTATCGGCGTGTGAAAAATACAAAAATTCACGCAATGGGTAGTAAATAGGCCGTCTTCGGTCAAGACATCCATAAAAAGATATGCTACTTTTAATGCGCTGCCGTTCCGACGGCCGGTTTTCTTAAATTTTAAACAAGTAACAGGAGGCACTTAGATGAATAAATCCGAGCTGGTCGAAGTTGCTGCAAAAGAAGCTGGTATTACCAAGGCTGCTGCCGAGAAGGTTCTGGCGGCAGTGATCGGGGCGGTGGTTAGCACAGTCACCAAAGGCGAATCTGTAACGCTCGTTGGTTTCGGTACCTTCAAGTCCGCGAAGCGCGCTGCGCGCACCGGCAAAAACCCAAAGACTGGTGCAACGCTGAAAATTCCGGCAACGACTGTGCCGAAATTTACGGCAGGTACGGCATTCAAGGCATCTGTTGCGGCCAAGAAAACTGCTGCCAAGAAAAAATAATCCGGTATCACCTAATGCGGGGCTCCCTAATATGAGGGCTCCGCTTTTTACTTTACGATGACTAATCAAAATCCCGAAACTCCGCTTGAAAATACGCCGTCTGCGCCTCCGCCCAACGACAATCGTCGTCGCCTGCGCGAGCTTCTGTCCATTCCCGAGCGTGACCGGACAGATGAGCAGTGGGATGAAATCATCGAACTTGAAATTCAGCTTGCTCCCGGTAATCGCATCTCTGGCAATGAGCCTCAAGGCAATGGTGGCGGTATGCGCCAAGGCCGCACAGGTGGCGGCGGTGGCGGCGGTGGCGCTCCGGGTCAGCAGCAAAAGAAGAATCATCGTCCGCGCACAAATAACAACAATAACAACCGTCGACCGCGTCAAAACAAACCATCATCTGGCGGCGGGACTCCGGCCTGATTTCATTGCCTCACTCCCGTGAGTCATAGAGCGTGCGGTCATGCAACAATTTGATTTGATTATTGTCGGAGGCGGTCTGGCCGGCGCCAGCTTGGCTATGGCGCTGCGTGATACGCGCTTGCGCATTGCCCTGGTCGAGGCCCAGCCTCCCCACGCATCGGCTGAGTGGGATGCGCGGATTTATGCGATTAGCCAGGCAAATGTCGCTTTCCTTGAGGAAATTGGCGCCTGGAAAAACTTGAGGCACGATCGCGTTGCGCCCATCAAAGCCATGCATGTGCATGGTGATGCCGGGGGGCGTCTTGAGTTTTCTGCTTTTGATGCCGGATTGTCTGAGTTGGGCCAGGTTCTCGAATCCTCCGGGATGGCTTGCGAGTTCTGGGAGAATGCCAAGCGCCAGAGCAATCTCAGTCTTTTTTGTCCGGCACAGCCGGCTCAGCTTGAGTTTCGTCACGATGCTGCTGTGCTTTCACTGCGTGACGGCACGGTGCTGTCTGCGCGCCTTGTGGTCGGTGCCGATGGGCGCGACTCATGGGTCAGGCAGGCGGCCGGCCTGGCCGCTGTCAATACGCCGTACCATGACAAAGGTCTGGTGGCCAATTTCGTGACTGAAAAGCCGCATCGCAACATTGCTTATCAATGGTTTCGCGACGATGGTGTTCTAGCGTATCTGCCCTTGCCGGGAAATCGCATTTCAATTGTCTGGTCGACGCCCGATCAAAAGGCGGACGAGCTTCTGGCGTTGACGCCTGAGGCCTTGTGCGCCCGTGTGGCTGAGGCTGGGGAGCATGTGCTCGGGCGACTCGATTGTCTGACGCCGGCTGCTGCCTTCCCGTTGCGTTTGATGCGTGTGCCTCAAACCGTGGCGCCGCGTCTGGCTTTGGTGGGCGATGCCGGGCATGGGATTCATCCGCTGTCCGGGCATGGAATCAATCTGGGTTTTCAGGATGCGCGTGAGTTGGCTGCCTTGCTTGCCGCTGCGCAACCGTGGCACGACATCGGGAATGAGCGTTTTCTGCAGCGCTATCAGCGTGCCCGTCGTGAAGAAACGGTATTGTTGCAGACGACTACCGATGCGCTTTGGCAGCTTTTTCGAAAGGCGCCGTCATTCATGAAGCCGCTGCGTAATTTTGGCATGAGTGCGACCAATCGCCTGCCGTTCGTAAAAAATATCCTGGTCCGTTACGCCCAGGGAATCCTCTAGGAGAATCGCATGTTTAAAAAGCTGCTGCCGCTCGTTGTTGCGGCTGTTTTCGTTTCAGCAGCCGTTGCTGATGAGGCTGACATCAAGCGTTCCATGGAGGCCAAGCTTGGCACCAAGGTGGAAAGTGTCAGCAAGTCGGGGTATCTCGGTCTCTACGAGGTCTACGCGGATGGCACCATTTTCTATACCGACGACAAGTTGACCGCGATATTGGTCGGTGGGCAACTGATCGATGCCAAGACGATGAAGAACGTCACCGATGAGCGGATGAAAAAGCTGACCGCCATCAAGTTTGGCGAGTTGCCGCTCGAGCGAGCCATCAAGCAGGTTCGCGGGGATGGTAAGCGTGTTCTGGCAACGTTCGAGGATCCGAATTGCGGGTACTGCAAGCGTCTGGCCAAGGATTTGCTGAAGCTGGAGAATGTTACGGTCTACACCTTCCTGTACCCGATTTTGTCGGAAGACTCGGTTCGCAAATCGAAGCAGATCTGGTGTTCGGCAGACCGTGCCAAAGCCTGGAATGACTGGATGATCGATGGCAAGGCGCCGGGTAGCAAGGAAGATTGCGATACGACGGCAGTCAGCAAGAATCAGGAGTTCGGCCGCAAGTTGAACATTACCGGTACGCCGACCATGTTCTTTGCCGATGGTGAGCGGGTCCCCGGTGCCATGCCGCTGCCGCGAATCGAGCAGAAGCTGGCCCAGACAAAGTAAGGCCCTGCCTTCGGGGTGAGATAGAGTCTTGTCATTCTGCCATCCCGAAGGCATGATCGCGGAATGGCAGAGTCTCTCTCTGGTATTCGTGGGTTGCCCGGCGTCTGGTCGCAAAAGCGCCTGATTCTGGTGTTCGTTGTCGCACTCTTCGTGGTGACGGGATTGCTGGGTTTTGTGCTAGGCGAGAGTTATCTGGCCGCTGAGCGACAAGCTGAAACCAATGCCAGGAATATTGCCGGAGTGCTGGAAGCGCGGTTGGGTTCGACGGTACGTCGCATTCATGCCGACCTGGAGCATCTTGCAGTCGTTTTGCCCCGTCAGGCAATGAGTCCGGACGCGGCTGCCTCGTACAAGGAATCTGTCAGTCGGGAACTGGTTTTGTACGCGGCGCGCTTTCCCGAAATTGTCGGATATCGTGTCGTGGCGAATACGGGCGAAGTTATCTACGCCTCTGAGGCCTCGTTTCAGCCGGGGAATGTCTCAGGCAATACGGCGGACAGGGATTATTTTCAGGCGTTGAAAAATGATCCGGCTCTTTCGCTGGTTTTTTCCGGAGTCGTGAATGGGCGAATATCCGGGCGCAATATCATGATCATTGCAGTCCCGGTGCGTGGGCATTCGGGAGAATTTTTGGGCTTGGTCATGGCGCCGCTCGATTTGCGCCATTTCCAGCAACTGTTCGATGCGGTTGATCTTGGACCGAATGGTGTGATCACCTTTCGCCGGAGTGATGATGCGCGCTTGGTGCTGCGTCGTCCGATCCGGCCGGATACGATCAATCAGAAGGTACAAAACAATCCGCTCCATCTGCGTGTTGAAAGCGGAGATCCCGCGGGAATCATTCGTTTTCGGGCGGCGCTTGACGGTGTCGAGCGGATTTATGCTTACCAGCGAATTGGTGCTTACCCGTTCTATGTGGCTGCGGGCGTAGCTACCACCGATTATCTGGCCGCTTGGTACCGGACGGCGGCGCTGGCCGGGGCGTCGGCATTGCTGCTGGCGTTGCTGCTGCTTTTTGCATTGCTTCGCGTGATGCGCCTTGAACGGGAAGAGGCGGTCAATGCGCAGAGGCTGGGTGACAGTGAGGCGCGTTACCGCATGCTGGCTGACAATAGCCATGACGTAATCTGGACGCTGGATATTCCCAGCTTGCGGTTTACGTATGTCAGTCCGTCCGTCGAGCGCTTGCGTGGCTTTACCCCGGAGGAAGTGATGGCGCAGCCGCTTGAAGCCTCGCTTGTGCCGGAAAGTGCGGCTCAGGTCGTCGGCGAGATTGCTCAGCGTGTCAAGCGCATCATCGGGGGCGAGGCTGCGGCACGGGTTGTTACTGGCGAACTGGATCAGGTTTGCAAGAATGGCGGTGTCGTGGCCACGGAGGTTGTGTCCAGCTATTTGCTCGATGCCGATGGTGTGCCGCGGACCATTCTGGGTATTGCTCGTGATATCGGGGCGCGCAAGGCGGCTGAACAAGCATTGCGTGACACTAATCAGCGTCTGCATGCCCAGATCGATGAAATCGAGCGGCTTCAGTCGGCGCTGCAGGAGCAGGCGGTGCGCGACGGCTTGACCGGGCTTTACAACCGCCGCTATCTTGATGAAACGCTCGAGCGTGAAGTTTCACGGGCGCGCCGCGAAGGGCATCCACTTTCCTTGGTCATGCTTGATATTGATTATTTCAAGCGGGTCAATGACACCTATGGACACCAGTTTGGTGATGAAATCCTGAAGGCGCTGGGGGCCGCCTTACTGCTGAATGTTCGGGCGGAGGATGTGGCTTGTCGCTTCGGTGGCGAGGAATTTCTCATCCTGTTACCCAATATGCCGCTTGAAGCGGCTCGTGGCCGGGCTGAGTCCTGGCGCCAGTTGGTCGAAGCGCTGGCGATCGCCCATGGTGAATTTACGGTCAATTTCACCATTTCGCTTGGGGTTTCTGCTTATCCCGAGCATGGCAAGACGCCGGATGACCTGACGCGCTGCGCCGATCAGGCCCTTTATCGGGCCAAACATTCCGGGCGCAACTGCGTTGTCGTCTTTGGTAGCGAAGTCGCCTGAGCCGACTCGTTTCTAGCGCATTTTTCCCTTTGTTTTTTTTCTGAATTAAAACGACGGCATGACCGTTGAAGGCATTTTTTTGCCTTGCTGGAACTCCTTATAAGTCACTTTAAGTCTTTAAATTCCCCCTTTGATTTATAAGGGAAAAATTTCAATAAAATTACCTTGCGAAGTGCTGCTAAGTCCTTGTTGCATAAGAAAAAATCCCAATTTTTCTATTGACTGGGGAGGTTCGTTGCTCTAAAGTGGGTAAACGTGTTGAAAAGTGGGTAAACGGGGAGCGACGCAGGGATGTTTGAAGGGGCTACAGCACTCAGTCTGGATGCAAAGGGGCGGCTTGCCATACCGGCAAGGTATCGCGAACCCCTGCTTGCGGCCGCTGAGGGTTCGCTCGTCCTGACGGCACATCCGCATCGCTGTCTGCTGCTTTACCCGTCGCCGGCCTGGCAACCGATTCGTGACCAGATTCTCAAGGGCTCCAGCCTCAATCCGGCGATTGCTTCGATCAAGCGTGTGCTGGTCGGTAATGCCCGTAGCGAAGAGCTTGATTCGGCCGGGCGCATCCTGGTTGCCAATGAGTTGCGTGAATACGCCAACCTGGGCAAAACCGTTTATCTGGTCGGCATGGGCTCGCATTTCGAAATCTGGAGCGAGGCCGGCTGGAAGGCTCAGAACGACATGGCAGCCGAGGCGCTGTCGAGCGGCGAGTTGCCGCCCGGCTTCGGGGATCTGGTGCTGTGAGCGCGGGTAGCACCCACGTCACGGTGCTGCTCGAAGAGGCGGTAGATTCCCTGGCGATCAAGGCGGATGGCGTCTACATGGATGCCACTTTTGGGCGGGGCGGCCATAGTCGCCGCATTCTTTCCTCGTTGAATGAAAAGGGTCGCCTTGTCGCGGTCGACCGCGATCCTTACGCAATTGCTGCCGGGGCGGCGATTGCCGACTCCCGTTTTCAGCTGGTTCATCGTGCCTTTGGTGAAATCGGCGAAGCCGCTGCCGAGGCTGGGGTGCGCGGAGTTGATGGAATTCTGTTTGATGTTGGGGTGTCGTCGCCGCAGATCGACGATGGGGAGCGCGGCTTCAGCTTCCGCCAGGATGCGCCGCTCGATATGCGGATGGATACGACGCAGGGCGAGACGGCTGCCGAATGGCTAGCGCGTGCCGAAATAAGAGATATTACGGAGGTTATCAGGAACTATGGCGAAGAACGGTTTGCTTTCCAGATTGCAAAGAAGGTTGTGGCTGCTCGGCTCGAACAACCAATTGTCACAACAGGTCAGTTCGCGGCCCTCGTACGCGAGACCGTGCGCACCCGTGAGCCAGGGCAGGACGCGGCGACGCGCAGCTTTCAAGCTCTACGGATTCATATCAATCAAGAGCTCCGCCAGCTGGAGGTAGCCCTGCCGCAGGCCCTGGAGCTATTGCAGCCCGGTGGCCGGCTGGTAGTGATTTCCTTCCACTCGCTGGAAGATCGCATCGTCAAAAACTTCATGCGCGAGCAGTCGACCGCAGACAATCTGCCGAAGAACCTGCCTTTGCGTGCCGATCAGTTGCCGAAGCCGAAATTGCGTCTGATTGGCAAGATGATCAAGCCATCGGCGGCTGAAGTTGCCGCCAATCCGCGGGCGCGCAGCGCCGTGATGCGGGTTGCTGAAAAAATCTGATGGTTCGCTTCAACATGGCCCTTCTCCTGATCGTCGTCATTTGTGCGCTGGGTGTGGTCACCTCGCAGCACCGGGCGCGCAAGCTCTTCCAGGATCTGGAGGGTGAGCAGGAGCGGGCGCGGCAGCTGGATGTCGAATATGGCCAGTTGCAGCTTGAGCTGTCGACTTGGGCGACGCATCCGCGGATCGAGAAGATTGCCCGCGATCGCCTGCATATGGTGACGCCGGATGCGATGGGCAAGGTTGTGCCGCCCAAGTTGGTGCTGTCAGTCAAGGCCGCCAAGCCGGCGCCGAAAAAGGCGGTGCACTGATGGTTGTGCGCCGTCGTCCGCAGCGTGGTCATCGCTTCACCGAAAGCCCGGTCCTGCAACTGGCGTTGCAAGGCTGGCGTTCGCGCACGGTCGTGTTGCTGCTGATGCTCGCATTTCTGGCGCTGGTCGGACGTGCGTTTTATCTGCAGGTGATCAATAACGATTTTCTGCAGGAAAAGGGCGATTCGCGTTATCGCCGGGATATCGAGGTGTCTGCGTCGCGCGGCAAGATCGTCGACCGTAACGGCGACATGCTGGCTGTTTCCACGCCGATGAAGTCGGTGTGGGCCATTCCGGGGGATGCGCGGACGATGAGTCTGCCGCAAAAACGTCAGCTGGCAGGCCTGCTGGATATGGCCCAGCGCGACCTGGATGGCAAGATCGGCTCGGACAAGACTTTTGTCTTTATCAAACGCCAGGTGCCGCCGGAGACGGCGGACCGGATTGCAGCGCTGAAATTGCCGGGTATTCACCAGGAAAAGGAATACCGGCGCTACTACCCGACAGGTGACATGACGGCCCACATCGTGGGCTTTACGGGTGTTGACGACAAGGGTCTTGAAGGGGTCGAACTGGCCTTCCAGCAAAGCCTGCTCGGGCATGCCGGCAACCGGACGGTGATTCGTGACCGGCGAGGCAATATCGTCGAGGATGTCGGCGCGCTCAAGCCGCCGCAGGATGGCAAGGATGTCCGTCTGGCGCTCGACTCGAAAATCCAGTACCTGGCATACAGCCACCTCAAGACTGCCGTCGAGACGAATAACGCCAAGGCTGGCGGTGCCATCGTGATTGATGCGCGCAGTGGCGAAATTCTGGCGCTGGCCAACTGGCCGACCTACAACCCGAACAATCGACAGAACTTGTCCGGCGCCCAGTTGCGCAACCGGGCCATCACCGACACCTTCGAACCGGGCTCGGTGATGAAGCCGTTTACTGCCGCCCTGGCGCTTGAAAAAGGCAAGGTCCGCTTCGATACCATCATCAATTGCGCGCCGGGCCGGATGACCATTGGTAGCGCGACCATCTCCGATGCCCATCCGCACGGCGCCTTGAGTGTGGCTCAGGTGATCCAGAAATCGTCGAATATCGGCACCGCCAAGATTGCTCTGGGTTTTCCGCCCAAGGAAATGTGGGAAATGTTCGACAGCATCGGTTTCGGTCAGGCGCCGAATCTGGGCTTCCCGGGTGAAGTGAATGGCCGTCTGCGTCCCTGGAAAAACTGGCGCCCGATCGAGCAGGCGACGATGTCCTACGGTCACGGCATTGCCGTCAGTCTGGTTCAATTGGCGCGCGCCTACACCGTTTTTGCCCATGATGGCGAGTTGATGCCCTTGTCGCTGGTTCGGGTTGATGAGGCGCCCGTGCGGGGCGTGCGGGTTTTTTCGCCGCAGACCATGCGCGAAGTGCGGGCCATGCTTGAAATGGCGGTGCAGCCGGAAGGTACCGCCCCGAAGGCACGCGTTCCCGGCTATCGCGTCGGTGGCAAGACCGGGACGGCCTACAAGGTCGAAGGCGGCGTTTATGCCCGTAAATATGTTGCTTCGTTTGTTGGTGTCGCGCCGATCAGCGAACCGCGTCTGGTGGTTGCCGTAATGATTGACGAGCCTTCGGGTGGCGCCCACTACGGTGGCGACGTGGCTGGTCCGGCTTTTTCCCAGATTGCGGGCGGTGCACTGCGCACCATGGGCGTTCCTCCCGATGCACCGTTGCAGGTGCCTGATGCCAATGGCGGAAAGAGTACCTTGTGAGTACGCCGCGTGAAATTCTTGATCGTCTGGAGGCCTTGGGCGTTGTGCCCCGTGGCGTTGCCGACGATAGCCGCCAGGTGATGCCGGGCGATGTCTTCCTGGCCTATCCGGGCGATCTGGCCGATGGTCGTCGTTATATCGACAACGCTATTGAGCGCGGTGCTGTTGCCGTCGTTTGGCAGCCGGGCGACGGTTTTGCCTGGAATCCGGCGTTGACCGTGGCAAACCTTGCCGTCGATGCCTTGCGCCCGCTGGCTGGGCCGTTGGCGCACGCTGTTTATGGACATCCGAGCGAAGGTTTGTCGCTGATTGCGATTACCGGGACCAACGGCAAGACAACGATCAGCCAGTTCGTCGCACGGGCTTACGCCAAGCCTTGCGCCGTGATCGGTACCTTGGGCGCCGGGTTTCCGGGGGCGTTGGTTGAAACCGGGTTCACGACGCCGGAAGCAACGACCTTGATGCGCTACCTGGCCGATTTCCGCGAACAGCGCGCGGCCGCTTGTGCGCTCGAAGCCAGTTCGATCGGTATCGAAGAAGGGCGGATGAACGGTGCGCGCGTCGATATCGCGATTTTCACCAATTTCACCCGTGATCACCTCGACTACCACGGCAGCATGGAAGCTTATGCCGCAGCCAAAGCCAAGCTTTTCGCCTGGCCGCGCCTGCGCACGGCGATCATCAACCTCGATGACGAGCTTGGTTTGAAGCTGGTCCGTGAAACGACGGCAATGCGGGTGCTTGGTTACGCCATTGGCGAAGCCAAACGCGATTTTCCAGCGCTGGTTCGGGCAGAAGAGCTGGTTGAAACGCCGTTTGGCCAGCGCTTCATGCTGGTTTTGCCGAACGGTCGGGCGGTCGTTGATACGGCCTTGGTCGGGCGTTACAACGTTTCAAACCTGCTCGCCGTGGCCGCCGTGTTGCACGACGGCGGCATGCAGGCCGGTGAAGTGGCACGCCGTATCGCCGAACTGACGCCGCCGCCGGGACGCATGGAGCGGATCGGTGGCCATGGCGAGCCGCTGGTTGTCGTCGATTACGCGCATACACCGGATGCGCTGGAAAATGCACTGGGTGCCTTGCGCTCGGTGGCCGACGCGCGTGGCGGACGTCTGGTCGTGGTTTTTGGCTGTGGCGGTGATCGCGATAAAGGCAAGCGTCCGCAAATGGGCGGCGTTGCCGAACAGCGTGCCGACCATGCCCTGGTCACCAGCGACAACCCGCGCAGTGAAGCACCGCTGGCGATCATCGATGATGTGCTGTCCGGCATGACTGGTGCCGACGTTGAAGTCGACCGGGCCGCGGCCATCCGTCGCGCCATTCTCGCAGCCGATCAGCGCGATGTGATCCTGCTGGCCGGTAAAGGCCACGAGACCTATCAGGAAGTTGCCGGTGTGCGGACGCCGTTTTCGGATGTCGAACAGGCTCAGGCAGCCCTCGCGCTGCGTCATACCATTTCCCAGGAGGTGAGCGCATGAACTGGCTGCTTTCGCAGGTTGCCAACGCAACGGGCGGTCGCATGATCGGCGCCGATGTTGCCCTGGCCGGTATTTCAAGCGACACCCGCGGCATTGGTCCGGGGCAACTGTTCATCGCCTTGCGCGGTGAACGCTTCGATGCGCACGATTTTCTGACCCAGGCCGCGACCAGTGGCGCAGCCGCGCTGATGGTGGCGGATGCCAGCCGTGTGCCGGCCGGTATTTCGGCCGTCGTGGTTGACGATACGCGTCTGGCGCTCGGGCGTCTCGGCGCGGCATGGCGTGCCTCGTTCGCTTTGCCGGTTCTGGCCGTAACTGGTTCGAACGGTAAAACGACGACCAAGGAAATGATTGCCGCCATTCTCAAGGCGCAATTCGGCGACGCTGTGCTGGCGACGCGCGGTAATCTGAACAACGACATCGGTTTGCCGCAGACGCTGCTTGGCCTGAACGCAACGCATCGGGCCGCCGTCATCGAGATGGGCATGAATCATCCGGGCGAGATCGCCTATCTGGCACCGCTCGGTGCACCGAATGTGGCGCTGGTGACCAATGCCCAGCGGGCTCACCTGGAAGGCATGGGGGATCTCGATGAGGTCGCCCGCGAAAAGGGCAGCATTTTTACCGGCCTGCAGCCGAATGGCGTCGCCGTGGTCAATGCCGACGATGCCTATGCTGCGTTGTGGCGCGCGATGGCCGGCGAGCATGCCGTTCGAACCTTCGGGATCGATCATCCGGCCGATGTCTATGGCAAGGTCAGTCAGCATGGTCTCGAAACCAGCCTTGAATTGATTGCACCGGAAGGCTCTGCCTCCATTCGTTTGCGCATCCCCGGCCGGCACAATGCCGGCAATGCCGTTGCTGCGGCTGCCGCCTGTCTGGCTGCCGGAATTCCGCTGGCTGCCGTTGTTGCCGGGCTGGAAAGCTTCACCGGCGTGAAGGGGCGTTTGCAGCGTCGCGCCGGGAAAAAAGGCGCCGAGATCCTCGACGATACCTACAACGCCAATCCGGATTCGGTGCGTGCCGGGATCGATGTGCTGGCTGCCACCATCGGTCGCAAGCTGCTGGTACTCGGCGACATGGGCGAAATCGGCGAAGCCAGTGCGCAATATCACGATGAAATCGGCGGCTACGCCAAGAGCCAGGGCATTGACCGGCTGTTCGCGCTGGGCGATGCGGCGCAGACCGCAGTTCGTAATTTCGGCGAAGGTGCCCGGCACTACTGCAATGTCGACAAGCTGATTGCTGCGGTCGACAAGGAATTGGGCGAAGAAACCACCGTGCTGGTCAAAGGCTCGCGCTTTATGAAAATGGAGCGGGTGGCCGATGCCCTCGCTGCCGTTGCAACCCCAGAGGAGAAACACTGATGCTGCTGGCTCTGGCCCAATGGCTCGCGCAGGACGTTCGCTTTTTCAACGTCTTCAACTACATCACCCTGCGTACCGTGCTGGCCACGATGACGGCGCTGCTGATTTCGTTTGCCGCCGGCCCGGGCGTGATCCGCTGGCTGGCCGCCAAGAAAATCGGTCAGGCAGTGCGCACCGATGGCCCGCAGACGCACCTGGTCAAGTCCGGTACGCCGACCATGGGCGGCGTGCTGATTCTGATCGCCATCGGCATCACCACCTTGCTGTGGGGCGATTTGACCAATAAATACGTGTGGACCGTGCTGATCGTCACGCTCGGATTCGGCATCGTCGGCTGGTACGACGACTGGAAGAAAGTGGTTTATCGCGATCCGAAAGGCTTGTCGGCCGGCTGGAAGTATTTCTGGCAATCGGTGCTTGGCCTCGGCGCGGCGCTGTTCCTGGCTTATTCCGCCAAATCCGGTGCGCAAACCGAACTGATCGTGCCTTTCTTCAAAACCGTGGCTTATCCGCTGGGCATCATCGGCTTCATCACGCTGACCTATTTCGTCATCGTCGGTACCAGCAATGCGGTCAATCTGACCGATGGCCTCGATGGTCTGGCGATCATGCCGACCGTGATGATCGCCGGTGCCTTCGCCATCTTCGCTTATGTCACCGGCCACGCCGTGTTGGCCAAATACCTGTTCATCCCGTATGTGCCGGGCGCCGGCGAGCTGTGCATCCTGCTCGGCGCCATCGCCGGTGCCGGTCTGGGTTTCCTGTGGTTCAACGCCTATCCGGCCGAAGTGTTCATGGGCGACGTCGGCGCGCTGTCGCTCGGTGCGGCGCTCGGCACGGTCGCCGTCATCCTGCGTCAGGAAATCGTGCTGCTGATCATGGGCGGCGTATTCGTCGTCGAAACGCTGTCGGTGATGCTCCAGGTCAGCTACTTCAAATACACCAAGAAGAAATTCGGCGAGGGCCGCCGCATCCTGCGCATGGCCCCGCTGCACCACCATTTTGAACAAACCGGCTGGAAGGAAACGCAGGTCGTGGTCCGCTTCTGGATCATCACCATCATGCTCGTCCTGGTCGGTCTTTCTTCGTTGAAGCTGCGCTAATGGAACTTCGGGGCAAACGCGTACTGGTGATCGGGCTCGGCGAGTCCGGACTGGCGATGGCCAAATGGCTGCATCGCCAGGGCGCTGTCGTGCGCGTCGCCGATACCCGTGACACCCCGCCGAACGTCGAGGCGCTGCAGGCCGTTGCGCCCGGCGCTGAACTGTTCGCCGGCCCGCTCGGTGATGCAACGTTTGCCGGGATGGAGATTGTCGCGTTGTCGCCGGGTGTGCCGAAAGCGACGCCGGCGATTGCCGCGGTCGACCTGCCGCTGATCTCCGAAATCGAACTCTTTGCCGCCGGCGTCCGCGAACAGGTGGCCGGTTCGCAAATCATTGCCATCACCGGTAGCAACGGCAAGACGACGACGACGGCCTTGACCGCCCATTTGCTCAACGGCGCAGGTGTCCCGGCGATTGCCTGCGGCAACATTTCACCGTCGGCGCTCGATGCGCTGATGGATGCGCAGGATGCCGGCACCTTGCCGCAGGTCTGGGTGGTCGAGTTGTCGAGCTTCCAGCTGGAAACGACGCATCATCTGAACGCGGCGGCAGCGACGGTCCTCAATGTCTCGGAAGATCACCTGGATCGTTACGCTGGCAGCATGGCCGAATACGCCGCAGCCAAATCCCGTGTCTTCCAGGGTAAGGGCATCATGGTGCTGAATCGCAATGACGACTGGTCGATGGCCAACGGGCGTTGTGGGCGCAAGATGGTTACTTTTGGTCTGGATGCCGCGCCACGCGCATTGGATTTCGGCCTGGCCGACGGGGTGATCACCCTGGGTAAAACCGCGCTTGTCGCGGTCGACGCACTGAAACTGGCCGGATTGCACAACGCCGCCAATGCCATGGCCGCGCTGGCGTTGTGCCAGGCGGTGGGCGTCGAGATCGATCGTCTGCTTGCTCCGCTCCAGTCCTTTACCGGTTTGCCGCACCGGGTTGAAACCGTGGCTGAAATCGGTGGTGTGATTTACGTCGATGACTCCAAAGGCACCAATGTCGGCGCAACGCTGGCCGCCATCGAAGGCATGGGCCGCAAAGTGGCTATCGTGCTTGGCGGCGATGGCAAGGGGCAGGATTTTTCACCGCTCAAGCCGGCACTGGAAAAGCATGGCCGCGCCGTGGCCCTGATCGGCCGCGATGCCGCCGCGATCGGCATGGCGCTTGAAGGCAGCGGTGTGCCGACCCGCATTCTGGGCGACATGGAAGCCGCCGTTCGCTGGTTGTCGGCCCACGCCGAAGCCGGTGATTGCGTGCTGCTTTCGCCGGCCTGCGCCAGTCTCGACATGTATCGCAACTATGCGCACCGGGCAGAAGCCTTCATCGCTGCCGTGAAGGGGTTGTCAGCATGATGATCGGCGCGCTCGACGCTCCCCGTCGCCAAGTGGCTGAAATTGACTACGCCCTGCTGTGGAGCGTGCTTTTTCTGCTGTTCAGCGGCTTGATCATGGTTTATTCGGCCTCGATCGCCATTGCCGAAGCCGGCCGCTTTACCGGCCATCAGCCGGCCTATTACCTGGTCCGTCAGGGCATTTTCCTGTGTATCGGCCTGGTGGCCGCCGCCGTGACTTTTCAAGTGCCGCTGACCCTGTGGCAAAAATACGCCCCTTATCTTTTCATGATCGGTGCGCTGTTGCTGGCGATCGTGCTGATTCCCGGCCTGGGGCGCGATATCAACGGTGCGCGTCGCTGGTTGCCGCTTGGTTTCGTCAATCTGCAGCCTTCCGAGCTGATGAAACTGTTTGCCGTGCTCTATGCCGCCGACTACACCGTACGCAAGATCAACGTCATGCATGATCTGAAGCAGGCCTTTCTGCCGATGTTCGGTGCGATGGTGATCATCGGCATGCTGCTGCTCAAGGAGCCGGATTTCGGTGCCTTCGTCGTGATCATCTCGATCGCCATGGGCATCCTCTTCCTCGGCGGCCTCAAGGCGCGTCTGTTCGCCATGCTGATCGTTGGTCTGCTGATCGCCTTTGCGGTGATGATCATCGTCTCGCCTTATCGTCGCGACCGGGTCTTCGGTTTCATGGATCCGTGGGCCGATGCCTTTGGGCGCGGCTACCAGTTGTCGCACTCGCTGATCGCTTTCGGACGTGGCGAACTGTTCGGCGTCGGTCTGGGCGCCAGCGTTGAAAAATTGTTCTACCTGCCCGAGGCGCATACCGACTTCCTGCTGGCCGTCGTTGCCGAGGAACTCGGCTTCTTTGGCGTAATCGCGATCATCGGCCTGTTTGCCCTGGTGGTGCAGCGCGCCTTTGCCATCGGTCGCCAGTGTGTCCAGTTCGACCGTCTTTATCCGGCTTTGGTCGCGATGGGCATGGGTATCTGGTTCGGCGTCCAGTCCTTTATCAACATGGGTGTGAATATGGGCCTGCTGCCGACCAAGGGCCTGACCCTGCCGCTGATGAGCTTCGGCGGCTCCGGCATCCTGGCCAATTGCGTTGCGCTGGCCATCCTGCTGCGGGTGGATTGGGAAAATCGCCAATTGATGCGCGGAGGCAAGCTATGACTCGGTGCCATGTGAATTCGCATCAGTTGGCGATTTCGTCGCAGGCTAACCCGGCGCAGCCGGTGTTAAGCGCGCAGCGCGGCCGTAGACAAAACCGCTCCCTCATGCGCGGAGGCAAGCTATGAGCAAGACACTGTTGGTCATGGCCGGTGGTACCGGTGGCCATATTTTCCCGGCGCTGGCCGTTGCCGAAAAAATGCGTCAGTCCGGCTGGCGCGTTGTCTGGCTGGGTAATCCGGATGGGATGGAAGCGCGTCTGGTGCCGCAGCATGGTTACGAAACGGTGTGGATCAAGTTTGCTGCCCTGCGCGGCAAGGGTCTGATGCGCAAGCTGCTGCTGCCGATCAACCTGCTGCGCGGCTTCTGGCAGGCACTGGGCGCCATCCGCCGGGTCCAGCCGGATGTCGTGCTCGGCATGGGCGGCTACATTACCTTCCCCGGCGGGATGATGGCGGCGCTGCTTGGCAAGCCGCTGGTCGTGCACGAACAAAATTCGGTCGCCGGTCTGGCCAACAAGGTGCTGGCCGGTGTGGCCGACCGCGTCCTGACCGGCTTTCCGGAAGTGCTGAAAAAAGGCAGCTGGCTGGGCAATCCGGTACGTCCGGAAATCGCCGCGCTCAGCGGGCCTGAGGCGCGTTACGCCGAGCGGAGCGGCGCGCTGCGTTTGCTGGTGATCGGCGGCAGTCTCGGTGCCCAGGCGTTGAATGAAATCATTCCGCAAGGCATGGCTTTGCTCGGCGCCAACCAGTTGCCGCAAATCGTCCATCAGGCGGGCGAAAAACATCTCGATGCGCTGAAGGCCAACTACGCCGCGGTGGGTGTCGAGGCGCACTGCGTTTCATTCATCGAAGACATGGCCGGCGCCTACGAATGGGCCGATCTGGTTATTTGCCGTGCCGGCGCGTTGACCGTGGCAGAGCTGGCCGCGGTCGGCGTCGCGAGCATTCTCGTGCCTTTCCCGCACGCCGTGGATGATCACCAGACCGGGAATGCCAAATTCCTGGTCAATGTCGGCGGCGCTTTCCTGCTGCCGCAAACCGAAATGACGCCGGACAGCATTGCGCTGATCCGCAATTACAGCCGCAGCCAGTTGCGCGAAATGGCCATCAAGGCGCGCAGCCTGGCCAAGCCCGCTGCGACCGAGGAAGTCGCCAACGTCTGCGCGGAGATCGCGAAATGAAACATAAAGTCAAACATATCCACTTTGTCGGTGTCGGCGGCTCGGGCATGAGCGGCATTGCCGAAGTGCTCGCCCACCTCGATTACACCGTGACCGGTTCCGATCTGGCGGCCAGCGCGACGACCCGTCGTCTTGAAGGCGAAGGCGTCAAGGTGACGATTGGTCACGCCGCCGAAAATGCAGCCGGGGCCGATGCCGTGGTGATTTCGACGGCGGTCAAGGCCGACAATCCGGAAGTCATTGCCGCCCGCGAGCGCAAGATTCCGGTCGTGCCACGTGCCCAGATGCTGGCCGAACTGATGCGTCTGAAGCACGGTATCGCCATCGCCGGAACGCACGGCAAGACGACCACCACCAGCCTGGTGACCAGCATCCTGGCCGAAGGCGGCGTCGATCCGACTTTCGTCATCGGTGGTCGGCTGAATGCCGCTGGGGCAAATGCCCGTCTTGGTTCCGGTGATTTTCTCGTCGCCGAGGCCGATGAGTCGGACGCCTCCTTCCTCTTCCTGTCGCCGGTGGTTTCGGTGGTCACCAATATCGACGCCGACCACATGGAAACCTACGGCCATGACTTCGAGCGTCTCAAGGGCGCTTTCGTCGATTTCCTGAATCGCCTGCCGTTTTACGGCGTTGCCGTGCTCTGCGGTGAAGACCCGAATGTGCGCGCGATCATGCCGCAGGTGCCGAAGCAGATCATTACCTACGGCCTGAGCGACGCCTGCAATTTCTACGCGGAAAACATCGTCGCCGCCGATGGCCAGATGCGCTTTGACTGCGTCCGGGTCAATGGCTCGGTGTCGCGCCTGTCTATCACGCTGAATTTGCCGGGTATCCACAACGTGCTGAATGCCCTGGCGGCGATTGCCGTGGCGACCGAGGTGCAGGTGTCCGACGAAGCTATCGTCAAGGCGCTCGCCGAGTTCAAGGGTGTCGGCCGCCGCTTCCAGCGTTATGGCGAAGTCGCGCTGCCGGCTGGCGGCAGCTTCACGCTGGTCGACGATTACGGCCATCACCCGGTTGAAATGGCCGCGACGCTGGCTGCCGCTCGCGGTGCTTTCCCCGGTCGCCGCCTGGTGCTGGCTTTCCAGCCGCATCGCTATACGCGGACGCGCGATTGTTTCGAAGACTTCGTCAAGGTGCTTGCCACGGTCGACGTGCTTTTGCTGGCCGAAATCTACGCTGCCGGCGAAGCACCGATCGTTGCCGCCGATGGCCGTTCGCTGGCCCGCGCCTTGCGTGTCGGCGGCAAGGTCGAGCCGGTGTTTGTCGAAGATATCGCGGCGATGCCGCAAACGATCATGGATGTCGCCCGCGATGGCGACGTGGTGTTGTGCATGGGCGCCGGTTCGATCGGTGCCGTGCCTGGCAAGGTGGTGGAGTTCAAATGAGCGGTTTCGGTAAAGTCGCAGTCCTCTTCGGCGGAACGTCCGCCGAGCGCGAGGTCTCCCTCAACAGCGGTTCGCGCGTACTGGCTGCCTTACAGGGCCAGGGCATCGACGCCCATCCCTTCGATCCGGCCGAGCAGCCGCTTGATGCCCTGAAAGGCTACGACCGTGCGTTTGTCGCCTTGCACGGTCGACACGGCGAAGACGGCACAATCCAGGGCGCGCTCGAACTGATGCACATTCCTTACACCGGTTCCGGTGTCATGGCTTCGGCTTTGGGCATGGACAAGTTCCGCACCAAGTTGCTGTGGCAGGCCGCGGGTTTGCCGGTGCCGGATTACGCATTGCTGACAGCAGATTCCGACTTTGCCGACGTCGAGGAAGAACTCGGCTTGCCGATCTTCGTCAAGCCGGCCCACGAAGGCTCATCGATCGGTATCAGCAAGGTCAAGGAGCACGACACGCTGCATCTGGCTTATGCCGAAGCCGCCAAATACGACTCGTTGGTGATCGCCGAAAAGGGCGTCATGGGCGGTGAATACACGGTCGGCATTCTCGGCGACCAGGCCTTGCCGATCATCAAGATCGAGCCGGCCTCCGAGTGGTACGACTACGAAGCCAAGTACAACCGCGACGACACCCGTTATCTCTGCCCCTGCGGCTTGCCGGAAGCCAAAGAAATGGAAATCCGCAAGGGCGCGCTGGAAGCCTTCCGCATTCTCGGCGGCCGCGGTTGGGGGCGGGTTGATTTTCTGATGGATGAGGCGGGGAATCATTACTTCCTCGAAGTGAATACCGCACCGGGCATGACCGATCATTCGCTGGTTCCGATGGCCGCCCGTGTGGCGGGCATGGAATATCCGGCACTGGTGCGTCGTGTGCTCGAACTGGCCACCAACGACTGAGACGCCGCATGTGGAATAAACCGCACCTGCTGACTGCAATCGCCGACCTGCTGATTCTCGCAGCGTCGGCTGCATTGCTGGCGGCGGGTGCTGTCTGGCTGGTTCGCGTGCCGTCCTTGCCGGTGCGCCAGGTGGTTTTTGCCGATTCGCTGGCGCATACCCGCCGGATCGAAATCGAGCAGGTGTTGCCGGCGGTGATGAAGGGTAATTTCTTCAGCATCAATCTGGATCAGGTGCGTGCCACGCTTGAAAAGCTGCCTTGGGTGCGGCGCGTTGAAGTGCGTCGGATCTGGCCGGAAAAGCTCGAAGTGAAGGTTGAGGAGCATCGTCCGGCAGCACGCTGGGGCGAGGCGCGGGGCGAGTTGGTCAACTCCTACGGCGAGGTTTTCTCTGCCGTGCTGGCCGAGAGTGAGACGACCGCTTTGCCGTTGCTCTTCGGGCCACAGGATACCGCGCCGGAAGTATTGAAGCGCTACGGCGAGTTTGTTGCCAATTTCAAGGCGCTCGGTGAGCGGCCGGTGCAGGTCACGCTGTCGCCGCGCCTGGCTTGGCAGTTGAAGCTGGAAAACGGAATGGTGGTGGATATCGGCCGGGAACAGCCGAAATCGCCGGTAGGCGTGCGCTTGCAGCGATTTATCGAAATTTATCCGGAGGCTGTCGCCAAGCGTGCGAACCGTCCGGCGGTCGTGGATTTGCGTTATCCGAATGGCTTTGCCATGCGGATGGCCGGTGAAGTGAAGGGAAAGTAATCAATGAGCAGGGATAACAAGGATTTGGTTGTCGGGTTGGATATCGGCACTTCGAAGATCGTCGCGCTGGTGGCCGAAATCAACCAGGAAGGCAGCCTCAATGTGATCGGCATGGGGTCGCAGGATTCACGCGGCCTGAAAAAAGGTGTCGTGGTCAACATTGAGGAAACCGTGCATACGATCAGCCGCGTCGTGCAGGAAGTCGAGCTGATGGCTGATTGCAAGGTCAAGGATGTGTATACCGGGATCGCCGGCAGCCACATCAAGAGCTTCAATTCGAACGGTATGGTGGCGATCAAGGACAAGGAAGTGACGCCGGCCGACATCGACCGCGTGATCGAAACCGCCAAGGCGATGCCGATTCCGGCCGATCAGGAAATCCTGCACATCCTGACGCAGGAATTCGTTATCGACGGCCAGGACGGCATTCGCGAGCCGATCGGCATGAGCGGCATGCGCCTCGAAGTGAAGACGCACATCGTGACCGGTGCCGTTTCTGCGGCCCAGAACATCGTCAAGTGCGTGCGTCGCTGCGGTCTGGAAGTGAATGATCTGGTGCTGCAGCCGCTGGCCTCGAGCTACGCCGTGCTGTCCGAAGATGAAAAGGATCTTGGCGTCTGCCTGATCGATATCGGTGGCGGTACGACCGACCTGGCGGTGTGGACGCAAGGCGCGATCCGTCATACCTCGGTAATCCCCATCGCCGGCGACCAGATCACCAACGACATCGCCATGGCGCTGCGCACCCCGACGCGCGAAGCCGAAGACATCAAGTGCAAGTACGGCTGCGCTCTGTCGCAACTGGCCGACGCTGCCGAGACGATGGAGGTTGCCGGGGTCGACGACCGCCCAAGCCGGAAATTGAGCCGCCGTGCGCTGGCCGATGTGATCCAGCCGCGCGTCGAGGAATTGTACGAACTGATCCAGAACGAATTGCGCCGCGCCGGTTTCGAGGAAGTGCTTTCCTCCGGCATCGTGCTGACCGGTGGCGCCAGCGTCATGCCGGGCATGGTCGAACTGGGCGAAGAAATTTTCCACATGCCGGTGCGCCTGGGTAACCCGAAATACACGGGCAGCCTGGCCGATGTCGTGCAGAGCCCGCGGTTTTCTACTGCTTTCGGTTTGCTGCTAGAAGCGCAGGCCCAGCGTAAACGGGGCCAGAAAATTCAGGACAAGCAGGGCATCAAGGATGTCCTGGTCGGTATGAAATCGTGGTTTGCCAAGAATTTCTAAACAATTTTTAACGGTTTTTCAGAGGAGGTAGTCATGTTTGAGATCATCGAGAAGGACGAAGAAGTCGGCACGATCATCAAAGTGTTCGGGGTCGGCGGTGCCGGTGGCAATGCTATCGAGCACATGATTCGCGAAGGTGTGAACGGCGTTGAATTCATTGCCGCCAACACTGACGCACAAGCGCTCGGCCGCAATGCAGCGTCGAGCAAGCTGTCACTCGGCGAGAGTGGCCTGGGTGCTGGCGCCAAGCCGGAAAAGGGCCAGGAAGCGGCCATTCAGCATCGCGAAGACATCCGTGCCGCACTGCAAGGCGCGCACATGGCTTTCATCACCGCCGGCATGGGCGGTGGCACAGGTACCGGTGCAGCGCCGGTCGTGGCTGAAATCGCCCGTGAAATGGGCATCCTGACGGTCGGTGTCGTGACCAAACCGTTCAGTTTCGAAGGCAACAAGCGGATGAAGTCCGCCGAAGCCGGTATTGCCGAATTCTCCAAGCACGTCGATTCGCTGATCGTCATCCTCAATGACAAGCTGATGGAAGTCATGGGCGACGATGCCGATGTCGACGATTGCTTCAAGGCGGCTGACGACGTGCTGAAAAACGCTGTTGGCGGTATTGCCGAAATCATTACCTACCCGGGTCTGGTCAACGTCGACTTCGAAGACGTCCGCACCGTGATGGGGGAAATGGGCCGTGCGATGATGGGTTCTGCCGCTGCCGCCGGTGTCGACCGCGCCCGCATCGCGGCCGAACAGGCCGTGGCTTCGCCGCTGCTCGAAGGTGTCAATCTGTCCGGTGCCAAGGGCGTGCTGGTCAATATCACAGCAGCCAAGGGCGGTCTGAAGATGAAGGAAGTCAACGAAGTGATGAATACCGTCAAGGCATTCGCTGCTGAAGACGCACACATCATCTTCGGCGCGGTCTACGACGAATTGATGGGCGATTCGCTGCGCGTCACCGTCGTTGCCACCGGTCTCGGCCAGGCCGTTGCCGTGCGCAATCGCCAGACGTTCGAAGTGATCAATACGCCGGTCATGGCAGCCACCGGTACGCACGATGCCGTCGGCTTCTCGAGCACCCCGGCCATCGATTACAACCAGATCGCCGATGTCCCGGCTGTTGTGCGCAAGCGCAATGTCACGGTTGAAGCGCTGGCCAACAGCGGAGTCGACCGTTACGACATCCCGGCATTCCTGCGCAAACAAGCAGACTGATCGCTTGCCACTTCTCTGAAAAAGGCGGCGGCGCGTTGTGTTACAATGCGCCGCTCCCCTAATTATTCAAGCACTTGCATGCTCAAGCAACGCACGCTCAAGACAGTTATTCGCGCCTCAGGTGTTGGCCTGCATGGCGGCGTCAAGGTCAATATGACCCTGCGCCCGGCCGCGCCCGATACCGGCATCGTCTTCCGTCGCGTCGATTTGCCGGAGCCTGTTGATATCCCGGCCCGTGCCTTCATGGTGGGTGATACACGCATGTGCTCCTGTCTTGAAAAGGACGGGGTGAAAGTCGGCACCATCGAACATCTGATGTCGGCCTTTGCCGGTCTCGGTATCGACAATGCCTGGGTAGACCTGGATGCGCCGGAAGTGCCCATCCTTGACGGTTCGGCTGCGCCGTTCGTTTTCCTGATCCAGTCGGCTGGCATCGAGGAACAGAACGCGGCCAAGAAATTCATTCGCGTTACCCAAACAATTGAAGTTCGCGATGGCGACAAATGGGCCCGTTTCGAGCCTTACGATGGTTATCGCCTGGCTTTTTCCATCGTTTTCAACCATCCGGCAATCGACAAGTCGGCCCAAAAGGCTGAAATCGATTTCGCCGAACAGTCCTACACCCGCGAAGTGGCCCGGGCGCGCACCTTTGGTTTCATGCAGGAAGTCGAATACCTGCGTGAAAACGGTCTGGCGCTGGGTGGTGGCCTGGAAAATGCCATCGTGCTTGATGAATTTCGCGTCCTGAACCAGGACGGTTTGCGCTACGGCGATGAGTTCGTCAAACACAAGATTCTCGACGCTGTTGGCGACCTCTATCTGCTTGGCAGCCCGCTGCTTGCCGCCTATTCGTCGCACAAAGGCGGTCATGCGCTGAATAACCAGCTGGCTCGTGAATTGCTGAATCACCAGGAATCCTGGGAGTTCGCAACTTTCGAGCAGGCTGAAAACGCCCCGGCCGGCGTGACGCGCTGGCTGAACCAGCCCGCCTGATTCAGCAGGAAATTCGCCGAACTTCCGCTGTTCCCGAGAGCGATGTCCCGAGCTTTTTTGGCGGGGACTCCAGCGCTACCTGCGTGCGCCAGCTTCTTGCCTGAATTGTTCTCCTGAGATTTTTTCGGCCTGCCTTGTGCGGCTGATGCCCCGCGATGTGGCCTTTATTCCCGTTTTGCCGAGCTTGCCAGCAAGGCATCGATTGCCGCGCGCAAAGAGCCTTTCGGCATGTTTTCTGCCGTCGACCGCAGCACCTCGCAGGCCGTGCTGGAGAGTGGCTTTTGCGTTGAAGGTGTTGATTGGAAAAGATTTTCGCGGGGTTGAACTTTTACTTCGAGCTCGTTACACTGCGCCCCACCTTTGCATAACTCGCTGCATAAACGCTGGCTCATCTGGCGGATTTTGGCAGCGACCGCGCCGTTATCGGCGTGGATAATAATTTTCCCCGACTTGTAATTGGCAACGCGTGCAGCGTGGCGAAACCCCGCCGGGGCAATCGCTTCGAAGCGGCGCGAGAGCTTGAGCAACAGACGTGCGTGAGCCATCAGCCGGCTGGCGTTGGCGTCGCTGTCAAGGTAATGCTCAGGCCCGTTGTACATGGAGGAGTTTCAATGCAGATTATTTTGGTTTCGCGTCATTTGAAAGCAGCGCGAACGATCACCATTATGCCTCGTCATGTCGTTGCGGGGCTGGCTCTCTTTATTTTCCTGGTGGTTCTGACCTCGCTGCTGTTTTCGTGGTTGTCCGTTCATTGGCGTCTGCCGGTGGTTGAAAGACTGATTCTTTCGCTGCAACAGCAAGAAACGCAGAAGACGCAGGATTATCTGAGCAACAACCTGTTGCTCATGGCGACGCGTCTCGGTGAGTTGCAAGCCAAGGTGGTCCAGCTTGATACCCTGGGCGAGCGTCTGGCCGGCGTGGTCGGGATCAAGCTCGACGTGGTGCCACCGCGAAAACCGTCGGGTGCAGGCGGTCCCTACGTGCCTGCCCCGATGACGGCTGCCGAGTTGCAGCGGGAAATCGACCGACTGGCGGGAAATGTCGAGCATAGCGCCGACGACCTTTCTGTTCTGGAATCACGCTTGCTCGAAAAGCGCGTCAAGGAGCGCCTGTTGCCGACGACACTGCCGGTCAAGAATGCAGCTTATGGCTCGCCGTTTGGCCATCGTAGTGATCCGATTGCCGGCTTGCGTGCCATGCACGAAGGGATAGATTTCAATGCCGAAATCGGTACGCCGGTTGTCGTCGCTGCCGATGGCGTCGTTCTTTCGGCCGCCTACCATGCTGAATTCGGTAATCTGGTCGAGGTCGACCATGGCGAAGGGCTGGTTTCTCGTTATGCTCATCTTTCCCGGGTCGATGTGCCGGCCGGCAAGCTGGTCCGTCGCGGCGAGCAGCTGGGGGCGGTCGGCAATACGGGGCGCTCGACGGGCGCCCATCTGCACTTCGAGGTGCGCATGCTGGGGGTAGCCCAGAATCCGGCACTTTTCCTCAAGCAGGGGAGTGAGTTCGCACAACTCAAACGGCGTTGAGCGGCTTATTCTAAACCCTTGATTTAGGTCGTCATCGTCATGCCGGGGGAGCGTGCTAGAATCCGCGCTTTGCCGCACCCCGCGCAACCACATTTCATCGCGATGATATCCGGCCTACTCAAAAAGATTTTCGGCAGCCGCAACGATCGGCTCGTTAAACAATATTCCCAGACCGTCAAGCGTATCAACGCGCTTGAGCCTTCGCTCGAAGCACTGAGCGACGAGCAGCTGCGGGTGAAAACGGACGAGTTCCGTCAGCGCCACGCCAACGGTGAATCGCTCGACGACCTGTTGCCCGAGGCTTTTGCCGTGGTCCGCGAGGCCGGCAAGCGGGAACTGGGCATGCGTCACTTCGACGTCCAGATGATTGGCGGCATGGTGCTGCATTACGGCAAGATCGCCGAAATGCGTACCGGTGAAGGCAAGACGTTGGTCGGCACGCTGCCGGCCTACCTCAATGCCATTTCCGGCAAGGGCGTGCACGTCATTACGGTCAACGACTACCTGGCCAGCCGCGATGCGGAGTGGATGGGACGTCTGCACCGCTTCCTCGGCCTGAGCGTCGGCGTCAACCTGTCGCAGATGGATCACGAGGCCAAGCAGGCAGCCTACGCAGCCGACATCACCTACGGCACGAACAACGAATTCGGTTTCGACTACCTGCGCGACAACATGGTGTACACGCCGGGCGAACGCGTTCAGCGTCAGCTGAATTTCGCGATTGTCGACGAAGTGGATTCCATCCTGATCGACGAAGCGCGTACGCCGCTGATCATTTCCGGCCAGGCTGAAGATCACACCGATCTTTATCTACGGATGAAGGATGTCGTGCCGAAATTGACCCGCGCTGCCGAAGAAAAGGCCGAAGGCGATTACTGGGTCGACGAGAAGGGCCATCAGGTCCATCTTTCCGAAGCCGGTTACGAGCATGCCGAGCAGTTGCTGGCTGAACACGGCCTGCTGGCTGAAGGCGCCAGCCTCTATGACGCGGCCAACATCACGCTGATGCATCACCTGAATGCAGCGTTGCGTGGCCTGACGCTGTTCCACAAGGATCAGCATTACGTTGTGCAGAATGGCGAAATCATCATCGTCGACGAGTTCACCGGTCGCCTGATGGCCGGTCGTCGCTGGTCCGATGGCCTGCACCAAGCGGTCGAAGCCAAGGAAGGCGTCCAGATCCAGTCGGAAAACCAGACGCTGGCCTCGATCACTTTCCAGAATTATTTCCGGATGTACGGCCGCCTGTCCGGCATGACCGGCACGGCCGATACCGAAGCCTACGAATTCCACCAGATCTACGGTCTGGAGACGGTTGTCATTCCGCCGCATCGTCCGATGGTGCGCAAGGACATGAACGACCTGGTCTACAAGACCGCAGACGAAAAACACGCGGCAATCATTGCCGATATCAAGGATTGTGCCAAACGCGGCCAGCCGGTGCTGGTCGGCACGACCTCGATCGAAGCCTCCGAGTTGCTTTCCAGCCTGCTCGACAAGGAAGGCTTGGCGCACAACGTGCTCAATGCCAAGCAGCATGCCCGCGAAGCGGAAATCGTCATTGAAGCCGGTCGACCGGGGGTGATCACGATTGCCACCAACATGGCCGGTCGGGGTACCGACATTGTGCTGGGCGGCAGCATCGAAAAGGCAACCTCGGCGATCAAGCATGACGAATCGCTGCCCGAAGCCGAGCGCGAAGCCCGCATTGCAGCAATGCGCGCCGAATGGCAGAAGTCGCACGATCAGGTGCTGGCTTCCGGTGGTCTGCACATCATTGGTTCCGAGCGTCACGAATCGCGCCGGATCGACAACCAGCTGCGCGGCCGTGCCGGTCGCCAGGGCGATGCCGGTTCTTCTCGCTTCTACCTGTCGCTCGACGACCCCTTGTTGCGCATCTTTGCCGGCGAGCGCCTGCGCGCCATCATGGACAAGCTGAAAATGCCGGAAGGCGAAGCGATCGAGCATCCGCTCGTCACCCGTTCGCTCGAGTCGGCTCAGCGCAAGGTCGAAGCCCGTAACTTCGACATTCGCAAGCAGTTGCTCGAATACGACGACGTTTCCAACGACCAGCGCAAGGTGATCTACCAGCAGCGTAACGAGCTGCTCGAAACCGAGGATATTTCCGAGACGATTACCGCCATGCGCCACAGCGTGATCGGCGATATTTTCCGGACCTATGTGCCGGCCGAGTCGGTTGAGGAACAATGGGACATGGAAGGCCTGGAGCGTGCGCTGGCGGCCGAGTTGCTGATCGTCGCACCGGTCGCCGCATGGTTCAAGAGCGAGCCGACCTTGTCCGACGAAGAGATTCTGGCCCGCATCACTCTGGAGGCCGATCAGGCTTACCAGGCCAAGATCGATCTGGTCGGCAACAACTCTTTCCAGCAATTCGAGCGCAATGTGATGTTGCAGAGCCTCGATACGCACTGGCGCGAGCACCTGGCGGCCCTCGATCACCTGCGCCAGGGCATCCACCTGCGCGGCTATGCCCAGAAGAATCCGAAGCAGGAATACAAACGCGAAGCTTTCGAGCTTTTCGAAGGCCTGCTCGACCTGATTCGCAAGGAAGTGACCCGCGTTCTCTTTACCGTACAGATTCGCTCGCAGGAAGACGTCGAGGAAACGGCGCCGCATGCCGATGTCCAGAACGTCCAATACCAGCATGCCGGTTATGATGAGGCTCTGGAAGGTTCGACCGACGAGGCGGCGGTTCCCGCGCCATCGGATGCCGGCCCGAAGGTTGGCCGAAACGACCCTTGTCCTTGCGGTAGCGGTAAAAAATACAAACATTGCCACGGAAAACTGTCCTGACCCCCCCAAGGCACCCACGCGGTGCCTTGATGCTTTTGGAGCCACGAGAATGCCAGTCAATTACAGCACGCCATCTGCCGATCAACTTTTTCCCGTGCCGGGCGTTCGTCTCGGCGTTGCCGAAGCCGAAATTCGCAAGAAAAATCGCCGCGATCTGACGCTGGTTGCGTTGGATGCAGGGTGTTCTGTGGCTGGCGTGTTCACGCAAAACCGCTTTTGTGCTGCGCCGGTCCAGCTTTGCCGCAACCATCTGGCCGGTGGCAAGGAAATTCGTGCGCTGGTGATCAATACCGGTATCGCCAACGCTGGTACCGGCGAGCCGGGTCGTCAGGCGGCGCAGGAAACCTGCGAAGCCGTAGGGGCCATTCTTGGCATCGCCGCCGACCAGGTGCTGCCATTTTCGACCGGCGTCATTCTCGAACTGCTTCCGGTTGAGCGCATCAAGGCCGGTTTGCCGGCGGCGCAGGCCGATCTGAAGGCGGACAACTGGTACAACGCTGCGCACGGCATCATGACGACCGACACCATTGCCAAGGCAGCCTCGCGTGTTGTCACGGTCAACGGTAAAAAAGTGACCATTTCCGGTGTCTCCAAGGGCGCCGGCATGATCAAGCCGAATATGGCGACGATGCTCGGTTTTGTCGCCACCGATGCCGGCATTGCCCAGCCGTTGCTCGACGAGCTGGTCAAGGAAGCGGCCGATGCGTCGTTCAACTGCATCACGGTCGATGGCGATACCTCGACCAACGACTCCTTCGTGATGATCGCTTCCGGTCAGTCCGGCGCCAGTTTCAAATCGACCGGCGATGCCGGTTGGGCCGAGATCAAGGCGGCGCTGATCGCTGTTTCCGTCGAGTTGGCCCAGGCCATCGTGCGCGATGGCGAAGGCGCCACCAAGTTCATTACCGTCGCCGTCGAAGGTGGCAAGGATGTCGAAGAGTGCCGCAAGGTCGGTTACGCCATCGGTCATTCGCCGCTGGTCAAGACGGCCTTCTTTGCCTCCGACCCGAATCTCGGCCGCATCCTGGCGGCTATCGGTTACGCCGGGATTGCCGATCTCGACGTCGATGGCGTCAAGGTCTGGCTGGATGACGTGCTGGTCGCCGAAAAAGGTGGACGTGCCGCCGCCTACAAGGAAGAGGATGGCGCACGCGTGATGGCCCAGGCGGAAATCACGGTGCGGGTTGATCTCGGTCGGGGCGCTGCGCAGGCCAAGGTCTATACCTGCGACTTCTCCTACGACTACGTCAAGATCAACGCCGACTACCGTAGCTAGTAAAACGCTAGTTCCGGCGTGTTCCGGAATATTCCTTGAAACCCGCATTATTGCGGGTTTTTTTACGCCTGTGTGTTCCGGGGTGTTCCATTGACTTCCGATTAAAAAGCGGGTATAAAAGCGGGTATGTACTGGCTTTTCTTGTGGCTCGAAAGCGGGTACAGAGATTTATACCCATAGGAAGGTGCGAAAAATGCTCACAGATACCGCTGTAAAGAACGCTCAGTCAAGGGAAAAGCTCTACCGAATGGCTGATATGCATGGGCTGTGTTTGGAGGTCAAACCGAACGGCGCGAAGGCTTGGCGCTATCGCTACCGAATCGGTGGCAAGGAAAATATGTACGCCATCGGCACCTATCCGGAAATGAGCCTGAAAGAAGCGCGTCTCGTTCGTAATGATGCGGAGGCGATGGTCAAAAAAGGGATTCACCCCAGCCGACAGAGGCAGCTGGATCGAATCGTCAGAGCGAACGAGTTAAACGATACGTTCGAAGGTGTGGCGCGAGAATGGATGCTGTCGAACGCGTCTGAATGGTCGGCAGGGTACGCCGCAAATGTTCAGAGACGATTAGAGGCTGACGCATTCCCATCGCTGGGCAAGTTGCCGGTAAAGGATATTAAGCCGGCGCACGTACTCGACACCTTGAAGAAGGTAGCAAAAAGAAGCCCGACACAGGCCAAGCTATTGCAAACGTGGATCGGTGGCGCATTCCGCTTTGCGGTCGTAAATCTTAGGCGTGATGATGATCCTTGCTTCCCTTTGCGCCGCTCGATTAAGACCCCGACACAGGTTCGTCATCATGCGATCTTGAAAACGGAAAAGCAGATAGGTGACTTCCTGCGAGCGGTGAATGGTGCTGTTGGTGAATATTCGACAAAAGCAGCCGTGATGCTGATGTGGTTCACCGTTTGCCGTGTGAATGAGGTTGTTGGTGCAAGGTGGGGGGAAATCGATTTTGATCAAAAGATATGGGCAATACCTGGCGAGCGGATGAAGGGCAAGCAAGACCACGTTGTTCCATTGTCCGATTCCGCGATTGATGTTCTCAAATCAATGCAGCCGCTTTCTGGCTCGCTTGAGTTCGTCTTTCCACACAGATCAGATCGAAAGAAGAGCATGTCCCCTGAGGCCATCCGAGATCTGTTTCGACGGGCTGGATACGAAGGCAAATTTACGCCGCACGGTATCCGTGGAACTTTCTCGACAGCGGCGAACGGTGCGAAATTGGAGAACGGTGAAGACTTCCGCAGTGAAGCGATTGAGCTTTGCTTGGCGCACCAAGAGCGCAACAAAATTCGTGCTGCATACAATCACGCGAAGTTAATCACGGAGCGGTTTGAGTTGCTTACTTGGTGGGCGGGTATGCTTAATGAATGTATGGCTGGTGGTGATGTTATTGCAATGCGGAGGGCTTGATTGTGGGAAAAACAATGCTCGAAAAGTTAAATGGCAGTAATGCTGAGGCGCTTGAGTTACTTGCGACGGCTGGGGTTCATTTGATCGAGCAGAGGCCATTGCCGCCAGAGGTGATGAAGTGGCTGGGGTACGGTTTGCTTGCTCTTTGTCGTGGTGAAGGTAGAAACGTGGCTTTTGGTGTGGCCGATATAAAGAGCCCCTCAAATAAGAATGCGTGGCGCTGGGCTATGGTCGAGCGGTTCAGGAAAACGGAAGGTCTTTCAAAGGACGATGCTGTCGCAAAGGTTGCCCTGATTGAGCTAAATAGAGACTTCCCTGACCGTAAAAACGATGATGCTCTACAGGTGGAGGGTGTTAAAAAATCTTGGAGTATTCAAAATAAGATTCAAAAGGGTTTTGCACAGAGAATTAAATAGTGACGGATAGTGCAATGCTATCCGTCTTCTTCTGTTTTTGGTGATTCCGAGAAAATCCAATACATGCCGTTACTTCACGGCAACGTTCAAGGTGTTCTCAAATGAAAAACCAAGTAAATTCTGCATTAAATATCCTGCGCCGTAAGCAGGTCGAAGCCCGTACCGGGTTGTCCCGCTCAACAATCTACGCTCATATGCGTACCGGAGATTTCCCGGCTTGTATTCGACTTGGTGCTAAATCAGTCGGTTGGATTGAAGGGGAAATAAATCAATGGCTAGTTGCCCAGATTGAAAACAGTCGGAAGGCTGCATAAGGGCGAATGATGATAACCAAAAATAAAGGCCGCACCGAGTCGGCACAGCCCCAAAAGAATTCACACCGCAATTCTACCGCAAACAAAGCATTGTCGCAGTTGCCTATCCTAATTGATCTCAACGTGAAGGCTCACGGCGATAAGGCGACATACTCGCAATTGATTGCAGACCTTCGCAAGACTGGATTTATTCGACGTCAAATTGAGGCAGCAATTGATAAATACGTAGCCGATGGGAATGGATTTTTTGTAATCCATCAATTCATGGGTTGTGAGTACGTCGGAATGTACGCTTATTCTCACCTTCGGCAACGCCTTGAAATCTGGCGAAACTACGAGGTGGCGAAATGATTGCCGACAACCTCATTTCAAAACTTGATAAGGTGCGCCGCACCGGGCCGGGAAAGTGGCAAGCCTGCTGCCCCTCACATGAAGACCGAGGGCCGAGCCTGAGCATTGCCGAAGGCGATGATGGCCGCGTTTTGGTGCATTGCTTCGCCGGGTGCTCGGTGCATGAGATTGTTGCCGCCGTGGGCATGGACATTGCCGACCTGTTTCCCCCGCGAGAGAGCACCGGAAAATCACAGCGCCGCCCATTTCCTGCTGCTGACGTGCTGCGAGCAATCGGCCATGAAGCCCTTGTGGTGGCCGCTGCTGCACGAATCATAGCGAATGATGGACAGCTTTCATCCTGCGACCTTGTGCGCGTAATAGAGGCAGCCAGCCGCATTCAGGCAGGCGTTACCGCAGCGGGGTTGCATCATGCATGAAATTGAACGCTCACTGAGCACCCTCGACAACCTGGCTGAGGAAATGCTAACCACCCTCGAATGGACGATGCCGGTTGATGTATTCGCCGAACAGCCGGTGCCGCCATTGCCATTGGACTGCCTGCCTGCACCATTTGCCAAATACGCAAATGAATGCAGCGCTGCATCTGGGTTCGACGTAGGTGGATACAGCCTGCTGACGCTAATCAGCGCGTGCAATCATATTGACCACCGGGCCAGAATGGAGATTGCACCGGGCTTTGAGGTTCCAGCGTTCGCATGGTTGGGCCTTGTGGCCAAGTCTGGCGCTGGGAAGTCTCCGATTATGAAAGCCTCTCGACGCTTCGCTGAGGCAATCAATGCTGAGATGCTTAAATCGTCGCAGAGCACCCAAGCCGAACACGCGGCAGGCAATCGAGATACCCGCCCACGGTGGCGACAGCGCCACGCTGACGACACGACGACCGAGGCACTGGCAAAGCTGCTGATTGACAACCCCGAAGGCGTGAATTTGTTCCACGATGAAATCACTCGCTTTATCGGACAGCTTGATGCTTACGGCAACGCGGGGGGCGGCAAAGATCGTGGCGTTTTCCTGCAAGCGTTTGATGGTGGCAGCGTAACCGTCAATCGAGCCAAGGCTGCGCCGATGTTTATCGAGCAGTTCTCAGTGGGCATTATCGCCGGGATGCAACCTGATGTGCTGGCTGATCTGTTTCGTAAAACAGGTGGCGGTGCCGATGGCCTTTATCAGCGTTTCCTCGTTTATCAAATTTCGCCCCCGAATATTGTTAATTATGAATCAACGCATGGCTTGCTGACCGCAGCAACGATTCAGAATATATTCAGCCGAATTCAGGAATGGAACGATGCCGGTATATTCACTGAGCAAAAGGCGAAGTTGGCCCCGGATGCACGTAAAGGCCACGCCGACTATCTCAACCAAATACGGATTATCACGGCACGCACGCCAGCAAAACGGCTCGCCGAACATCTCGATAAGTTTCCGGGCTTTCTTGGCCGGCTGGCATTCGGTCTGCACTGCGTAGAATGCGCCGTAAATGGCGAATACTTAGCCGAGGTAAGCATTGATACCTTTGAGCGAGCCAAACGCATTCTGCGCGTTTTGTATAGGCATTCTGAGGCTGTTTATCTAATCCTCGACCGAGGCGCTGGCGACGTGCTGCATCTTGTCCGGTCTGCTGCCGAAGCAATCCTGAGTAAAGGCTGGGAACGCTTCCAGCGTGGCGACCTGACGCGATATGCAACAGACTGGCGAGGCCGGAGCGATCAAACGCCGGAAGCTGCACTAGACCTGCTAATCGAACTGGGATGGCTTGCAGATATTACCGAGAACCAGCCCGGCAAACGCGGCAGGAAATCAGACGGCAAATTCCTTGTGAATCCGCAAGCGCACTTGATGTTCAGCGAACATGCCGAACGGATTACACGGGAGCGCGCCGAACGCTTCGAGGCAATCAAAGCACTGGCGGCATAGAGTTATCCACAGGAAGGCTAATTAATTGAAATTGTTGTATGTGTGTATGAGATAAAAAGTTTATATATAGGTATTACACTTTTACTCTCATACGCACATACAACTAATTCAACAATTAAAAATGCCATTCAAAATCGGCAATTTGCGCTCAATGCCGCCTGTTAATTTGCCATTCTAATAAATGATATAATCAGTTAAACGCTGACAAATGGCGTAAATTAACCACCAAAGGAAAATTAAATGAATAATCAAAATAGTAAAACCGGCCTTCTGGCTGGAAAGTCTTACGGCTGGGATACGCTTGCCGAAGCCCAGCGAGATTTTGAAATTGCAAGGCAAGGCAGCAGCTACGCATCAAAACAACGCACGATTCAGATGATTGAGAAGATCAACGCTGAGCGCGAGCGCAATATGGGGATCAAATAATGAGTATCGAAAACTTGAAAAAATCCCATGCTAGTGCAATGCACGCTTGCCAATTGGCAGAACAGCAACTTGAACAAGCCCGGCACGTTTGGAAGCAGCGCATCGCTAACGGCGCTGGCGATGACGAGCTAGACCGCTTGGAAATCGACCGCCTGAAGCTGGAACGAAACATCGAGCGACTGCGAGTAAAGGAGCAGCAAGCCTATACGGCTATCGCTGAGGCCGAGGCAGCCGATATGGCGAAGTGTAAGAAGCAGGCAGCCGACCACTTCCAGAGAACGCACGCCAGCATGGCCGCGCTTATCGAGGACGTGCAACAAGCAGCAGAAAGCTATGCCGCAGCCGTGAGCAAGATCGAGGCGATGCAGCAACCCTATTTCGATGCTGGCTTTACCGCACAACAGTTGAATGCAAAGCCTGTCGTTACGGCCCTGCGTATTCCTTTCGATCTGCAAGGCGTGGCGAAACGTGCCGTTAATCTACCGGCGCAGTTGAACGCGCGGTTCAACTGACGGGGGCGGTTAAATGGCGACCTTTGACCAACATGGCAACGTCGTAGAAGCCGAATCTACGGGCATTGATACCTCACCCCCTACCCGAATGCGATTGCCTCTCAAAACGGCAGAAAATGTGCGTGTAGAACTCGCTCGCCTTTACCGTGAAGGCAAAGCCGGGAAGCGATCTGTTGCCGATGTTTCACGGCTGGCGAATGTGCTGCAAATTCTTGGCCGGATGATCGAAACCAGCGACCTTGAACAGCGTATTGAAATGCTGGAGGCTGCACGATGAGCCGCACGCTATCGAAACGACTGGCAGCGATTGAGGCCGAACATCGGCCGGAAGATAACAAAAAGATGGTTACCTGCCTGCCGGTATCGGACTGGGCCAAGGCCGAAGGCGAAGAAGTTGCTCCCGGAGTTTGGTATCAAACTGATCTTCACTATGGGCGACCTGCCATTCACTATTCCGATGCCGACAGCTTGCGCGAGTGGCTGGCGAAGCGCCCTGATCTACACGGCCCGATTTATGAAGTAATTACGCCACAGGAATTCGACGAAATCCGAGCAAACCTCGAAGCGCAATGCTGACAAACTGATTTTCGGAAAGCCCAGCCGGTTAGTGGCTCGAAGTAACCCCGGCAGCGCAAGCGCGGTTTTCCTCTCGCGTGATTGTGCCGAAGCCCTAGCTAATGCTGGGGCTTTCGTTACGAAAGCCTATCCTTAGAACGATAGGCTTTTGCTTTTGGTATGTAAAATGACTTCATACAAAAATGGGCAGCGAATAGGAAAGCGGGTATATGTGCGGGTATTTGTCAAAATTGGCATCTAATAAATCGTCATTAAATCAGTGTGTTGAGTTAATCAACGCCGACTACCGTAGCTGATCAAACGCCCATGGCCACCGACATCCGCCGTGATCTGGCCCGCAATACGCTGGCCATTCTCTGCATTCTGGGGTTGATCGGTCTGTCGCTGTGGGTGTTGCGCCCTTTTCTGGCCGCCACGGTCTGGGCGACGATGATTGTTGTTGCAACCTGGCCGGTGTTCAAGTCGCTTGAGCAGCGCCTTGGCAATCGACGTCTGCCGGCGATTGTCCTGATGTCGCTCGGTATGCTGCTTCTGCTGATTTTGCCGTTGTGGCTGGCGATCGATACCATTTCCGGGCATTCAGCACAGTTGACCGCAGCAGGTCGGGCGCTGGCCGAAAATGGCTTGCCTTTGCCGCCGGACTGGGTGGCCGGCTTGCCCTTGTTTGGTGAAAAGCTGGCAAGCGCCTGGCGTCAGCTAGCCGCGGCCGGCACCGCCGGCATCATGACGGAAGTCATGCCCTATGCCGCCGATACCGGCAAGTGGGTACTCGCTCAGGTGGGTGGCCTCGGCGGCATGCTGATCCAGTTCCTGCTGGTCGTGACTATCGCGGCCATTCTCTATGCCGGTGGTGAGAGTGCGGCCCGCATGGTGCTGCGTTTCGGTCGCCGGCTGGCCGGGGAGCGTGGCAAAAACTCGATCATTCTCGCTGGACAGGCGATTCGCGGCGTGGCGCTGGGGGTTGGTGTCACGGCCATTGTCCAGACGGTGCTCGGTGGTCTGGGTCTGGCGATTGCCGGCGTGCCGTTCGCCTCCTTGCTTTCGGCCTTGATGCTGATGTTCTGTATCGCCCAGGTCGGTCCGATGCTGGTCCTGCTACCGGCGGTTGGCTGGATGTACTGGACCGGCGATACCGGCTGGGCGACTGCCTTGCTGGTCTGGAGCCTGATCGTCGGTACGCTGGACAACTTTCTGCGTCCGATGCTGATCAAGCGTGGCGCCGATTTGCCGCTGTTGCTGATCTTTGCCGGCGTGATTGGCGGCATGCTGAGCTTCGGCCTGATCGGTATTTTCGTTGGTCCGGTGGCGCTGGCGGTGACCTATACCTTGCTGCTTGCCTGGATCGAGGATGCGCTGGGCAAGGACGAAGTCGAGGGCTGAGCGTTTCAGATCCGACGCAGCCGGATCATCCTGAACCAGCCGCCGGCCAGTGCCGCTTCGTCGCTCTCAAGTCTGAATTCCGGCCTGGCATCGAGCAAACTTTCAAAGACCACATCGAGTCGTGTAGCAATGCGCCGCATCAGCGGGTTGGCCATCCGACGCAGCAGGGCGTTTTGGCCGCGACGCAGAAATTTGTCGAAAATCAGCACGCTGCCGCCCGGCCGAACGACCCGGGCGATTTCCGCCAGACAGTCGGCCGGTTCCGGCACGACGGCCAGGATCAGGTGCAGTACTGCCGCATCAAAACTGTGATCGGCAAAGGGCAGGCGCTGGGCGTCGCCCAGTGTCGCAGCATAGTCGCGATGAGCACCGCGCGGCAGGCTGCGGCGCAGCATTGCATGATTCAGGTCCAGCCCGATGTATTGATGGGCGGCGGGCAGGTGCGGCAGGTCGAGCCCGGTGCCAACCCCCGCCAGCAGAATCCGACCCGGCGTCGGTGGCAGTGCAGCAAGACTGCGTTGCCGGGCGCCCTGCGTGGCGCGGATCAGTAGCGCGTCGTAAAACGGCGCGATCAACGTATAGCTGTGCTTCAGGCTCAATGCAGTACGCGCGGTGTGGCGAGTACGAATTCGGGAATCTCGGCCTCGAAATGGGTGCCGTCCTCGGCGACCATCTGGTAAGTCCCCTTCATCGTCCCCAGCGGCGTCGGCATTGCCGTTCCACTGGTGTATTCGAAACTTTCACCCGGCTTGAGCAGCGGCTGTTTGCCGATGACGCCCAGGCCCCGGACCTCCTGCACCTCGTTGTTGGCGTCGGTAATGATCCAGTGGCGTGAGATCAGTTGTGCCGCAACTTCGCCGACATTGGTGATGGTGATGGTGTAGGTGAAAATGTAGCGGTCGTTGTCCGGGTCAGACTGTTCCGGAATGAATTGCGGCACAGGATGAATCGTGATTCGGTACTTGTTGGCGTTGGGCATGGGATAATTTCGTCTGTTTTTGTTTAGGGAAGTACCATGTCTGCCAAAGATTTCGTGATCGCACCGAGCATTCTGTCCGCCAATTTCGCCAAACTGGGCGAGGAAGTGGCCAACGTCATCGCCTCGGGGGCGGACTGGATTCACTTTGACGTGATGGACAACCATTACGTTCCCAACCTGACCATCGGGCCGCTGGTTTGCGAGGCAATTCGCCCGTGTACCGCAGCACCGATCGACGTGCATCTGATGGTCAAACCGGTTGATCGCATCATCCCCGATTTTGCCAAGGCTGGGGCCAATATCATTACCTTTCACCCGGAAGCCTCCGATCACGTCGACCGCAGCCTGTCGCTGATTCGTGATGCCGGTTGTCAGGGCGGCCTGGTTTTCAACCCGGCAACACCGCTCGATTACATGGATTACGTGCTCGACAAGATCGACGTCATCCTGCTGATGAGCGTCAATCCCGGTTTTGGTGGGCAGAAATTCATTCCCGGCACGCTGGCCAAGGCACGTCAGGCGCGGGCCAAGCTCGACGCCTACGAGAAGGAAAGCGGCCGTCGCATCCGTCTGGAAATCGACGGTGGCGTCAATGTCACGAATATCGCCGAAATCGCTCGTGCCGGCGTCGATGCCTTCGTCGCCGGTTCGGCCGTCTATGGTGCCGGCAAGGACAGCGACCCGCATCGCTACGACACGATCATCGGCGCGCTGCGCAGCGAACTGGGCAAGGTCTGATGCATTTCCAGTCGGTTACCTTCGATCTCGACGGTACGCTGCTCGATACCATCGCCGACCTGGCCGAAGGCTGCCGGCTGATGCTGGAGGAAATCGGTGCGCCGCCGCGTACGCTGGCCGAAGTGCACAGCTTTGTCGGCAAGGGCATGGCTGTGCTCGTCGAACGCTGCCTGACGCATGGCGGGCAGGCACCGTCGGATGCGCAGATACAGGCGGCGATCGAGTCCTTCAAGAAGCACTATGCTGCGGTCAACGGTCGTTTGACCCGGATTTACCCCGGCGTCAGCGAAGGTCTTGAAGTTTGGAAGGCGAGCGGCCTGAAGCTCGGCATCGTGACCAACAAACCGGCGATGTTCACCGAAGCACTGCTTGAGCATGTCGGCATGCGGCATTACTTCGAGGTCGTCGTTTCCGGCGATACGACGGCGCACAAGAAACCGCATCCGGAACCGATCCTGCACGCCTGCCGCCAGATGGGCATCGAGCCGCGCTTCAATTTGCATATTGGCGACTCAAAAAACGACATCGAAGCCGCCCGCGCCGCCGGTTGCCCGGCCTACGCCGTCCCCTACGGCTACAACGAGGGGGAGCCGGTGGACAGCGCCGATTGCGATGCGCTAGTATCCGACCTGCTCGCCGCCTACCGGCAAGCCCTTACTTTCAAAGACCTCCATCACAAATGACGACTCTGCAATTCTGGAACGATTGGCATGGTTGGCGTCGCTGGCGCCCCTGATCTCCTTTCGCGCGCCGATCCGGCGCAATGCACCAGAACGCAGCACCCTGTCATTTCCGAGGCTTCCCCATGACTGAAACCGAATTCAATTCGCTTGCCGCGCAAGGCTACAACCGCATTCCTGTCACGCTGGAAACGTTTGCCGACCTTGATACGCCGCTTTCCATCTACCTCAAGCTGGCCAACGGCCCTTACACCTATCTGCTGGAGTCGGTGCAGGGGGGCGAACGCTTCGGGCGCTATTCGATCATCGGCCTGGCTTCGCCGACGCGCATCGTCGTGCATGGTCACCAGGTGCTGGTATTGACCGGCAACCGCATTGCCGAGCGTGAGGACGACACCAATCCGCTCGAATTCATCGGAAAGTTCATGGAGCGTTTCCGTGCCGCACCGCAAGCCGGACTGCCGCGCTTCTGCGGCGGTCTGGTCGGTTGCTTCGGCTACGATACGGTGCGCTACGTCGAGACGCGCCTGACCCGGACCCAAAAGCCGGGCGATCTGGGAACGCCGGATATCGGCCTGCTGCTATCGGAGGAAATCGCCGTCGTCGATAACCTCTCGGGCAAGCTGACGCTGGTTGTCTTTGCCGAACCGGGCTTTCCCGGTGCTTACCAGAAAGCACGTTCGCGGCTGAAAGAGCTGCTCGCCAAACTGCGCACGCCGGTCACCATCCCGAGTGAGCAGCCGGTCCAATCCGAGGCAGCAGTCTCTGTTTTCGGCGAGGCCGCGTTCAAGAAGGCCGTCCTCAAGGCCAAGGAATACATTACCGAAGGCGACGTGATGCAGGTCGTCCTGTCGCAGCGCATGACCAAGCCGTTCCACGCCAGTCCGCTGGCGCTGTACCGCACCCTGCGCAGCCTCAACCCGTCGCCCTATATGTTCTACTTCGATTTCGAGGATTTCCATGTCGTCGGCGCATCGCCTGAGATTCTGGTCCGTCTCGAAGGCGAGCGCGTCACTGTCCGGCCGATTGCCGGGACGCGTAAACGCGGCGCATCGCCGGAAGAAGATGCCGCACTGGCCACCGAGTTGCTGGCCGATGAGAAGGAACGCGCCGAACACACCCAGTTGCTCGACCTCGGGCGCAACGACTGCGGCCGTGTCGCACGCATCGGCAGCGTCAAACTGACCGAGAACATGCTGGTCGAGCGTTACTCGCATGTGATGCACATCGTCTCCAACGTCGAAGGCCGCCTGCAACCGGGGCTGGATGCACTCGACGTGCTCAAGGCGACCTTCCCGGCCGGTACCGTGTCCGGTGCGCCGAAAGTGCGGGCGATGGAAATCATCGACGAACTCGAACCGGTCAAGCGCGGTATTTATGCCGGTGCAGTCGGCTATCTTGGTTTCCATGGCGACATGGATCTGGCAATTGCGATCCGTACCGCCGTGGTCAAGGACAAGCAGCTGCACGTTCAGGCTGGTGCCGGTATCGTCGCCGATTCGGATCCGAATTCCGAATGGCAGGAAACGCAGAACAAGGCGCGTGCCGTGCTGCGCGCCGCCGAACTGGCCGAGCAGGGGCTGGATACCCGGATCGACTGAGTATTGCTCGGCAAACCAGCAAAAAGCCGCCCCGATTTGGGCGGCTTTTTTGTGTCGACCGCGGCACTCGGCAAGTCTGGTGGCCCAAGGAAAGTGACGGATTTCCGATGGCTCGCCTGGCCAGCTGTCGGAAATCCGACGCCTATGCTGCCGGCGTGCTTTTAATCCCGTTTTAAATCAATGGCTTGTTCTTTGTTTTTTGTTGCGTTTGGGGTGGCACGCCTCCTGCGTAGTGATAGGTGTCGTCGCCGGCCTCCGGCCTCTTCATTTAACAGGAGACAATTCATGAAACGTATCGCTTTTGTTGCTGCTTTTGCTACCGCTTTCGGCGCGGCTGCCACCCTGCCGGCCCATGCCCAGGAATCCGCGACCCTGAAAAAAATCAAGGACACCGGCAGCATCACGCTGGGTCATCGTGAATCGTCGATTCCTTTTTCCTATTACGACGACAAGCAGCAAGTCATCGGCTACTCGCACGAGTTGATGCTCAAGGTCGTTGATGGCGTCAAGGCTGAGTTGAAGCTGGCCAAGCTCGATACCAAGCTGATGCCGGTGACCTCGGCCAACCGCATCACGCTGATCCAGAATGGCACGGTCGACATCGAATGTGGCTCGACAACCAACAATACCGAGCGCCAGAAGCAAGTCGGTTTCTCGACCAGCATCTTTGTCATCGGGACCAAGCTGATGGCCAAGAAGACCGCCGGGATCAACGATTTTGCCGATCTGGCCGGCAAGAACGTGGTGACCACCGCCGGCACGACGTCCGAGCGCCTGATCCGCAAGATGAACGAAGACAAGCAGATGAAGATGAACATCATCTCCGCCAAGGATCACGGCGAAGCCTTCCTGACGCTGGAAACCGGCCGTGCCGTTGCCTTCATGATGGATGACGCACTGCTTTACGGTGAAATGGCCAAGGCCAAGCGCCCGGCTGATTGGGTGGTGGTCGGTACCGCACAATCCAAGGAAGCCTACGGCTGCATGCTGCGCAAGGAAGATCCGGCTTTCAAGAAGGTGGTTGATGCTGCGCTGAGCAAAGCGATGACCTCCGGCGAAGCCGACAAGATCTACAGCAAGTGGTTCATGAACCCGATTCCGCCGAAGGGCCTGAATCTTGAGATGCCGATGTCGGACGACATGAAGGCACTGTTCAAGGCACCGAACGACAAGGCTTACGAATAAGCCGGACGGCCTTGTGAACGGCCGGCACCGCGTGTGAGGGCCGGCCGTTCATTTCCCTACAGAGATACCCCAGGAGTATTGTCATGCTGAATCGTTTTCTTTCCCGCTGCCTGCTGGTTGCCGCAGCCTGTGTTGCTGCCGTTCCTGCTTTCGCCGCCAAGCCCAATGTCGTGATTCTTGCGACCGGTGGAACCATCGCTGGGGCCGGCGCGGATGCCGCCAAAAGCGCGACCTATCAGGCGGCCAAGGTGCCGGTCGACAAATTGATCGCCGGTATTCCGACCCTGGCCGATGTGGCCGAGGTGCGTGGCGAACAGGTTTTTCAGATTGCCTCCGAAAGCTTTACCAACGAGCATCTGGTCACGCTGGGCAAGCGTGTCGCCGCACTGGCCAAGCAAGGCGATGTCGACGGCATCGTTGTGACCCATGGCACCGATACCCTGGAGGAAACGGCCTATTTCCTGAATCTGGTGGTGCGGACCGACAAGCCTATCGTCGTCGTCGGGTCGATGCGTCCGGGCACGGCGATGTCGGCTGACGGCCTGCTCAACCTGTTCAATGCCGTTGGCGTCGCTGCCAGTAAGGATGCCCGTAGCAAGGGTGTCATCGTTGCGATGAACGACGAACTGAACAGCGGTCGCGATGTGTCCAAAATGATCAATATCCAGACCGGTGCATTCAAGAGCCCGTGGGGTCCGCTCGGCATGGTGGTCGAAGGCAAGAACTACTGGTTCCGCCTGCCGGCCAAGCGCCACACCGCCAATTCCGAGTTCGATATCGAAAAAATCGACGCCCTGGCGCCGGTCGAGATTGCCTACGGTTACGGCAATACCACCGACACGGCCTATCGTGCTTTTGCCGACAAGGGTGCCAAGGCCATCATTCATGCCGGTACCGGCAATGGTTCGGTGAGCAACCGGGTTGTACCGGCCTTGCGTGAATTGCGCGGCAAGGGCGTGCAGATCATCCGTTCTTCGCACGTCAATGCCGGCGGCTTTGTGTTGCGCAATGCCGAACAGCCGGATGACCAGTACGACTGGGTCGTGGCGCACGATCTCAATCCGCAGAAGGCACGCATCCTGGCGGCGGTGGCGCTGACTAAAACGAATGACAGCAAGGAATTGCAGCGTATTTTCTGGGAGTACTGAGCAGGTCACAAGGCGGTGCCGGGCTGACTCGGTACCGTCCAGAGCAATATGTCCGGCCTTGAGGCCGGCGATCAATGAGGGATTCAACGATGAATTACCAATGGAACTGGGGCGTTTTCCTGCAGCCAAGTGCGAGCGGTGATGACACCTATCTCGGCTGGATGCTGGCCGGCTTCAAAATGACCATCACGCTGTCGTTGACCGCGTGGGTCCTGGCCTTGCTGCTCGGTGCGCTGGTCGGGGTGCTGCGCACCGTGCCGAACAAAGTGTTGGCTGGTCTGGCGACTGCCTACGTCGAGCTTTTTCGCAACATTCCGCTGCTCGTCCAGCTGTTCATCTGGTATTTCGTCTTGCCCGAATTGTTGCCGACCGCGATTGGCGATGCCTACAAGCAGTCGAATCCGGTCTTCCAGCAGTTCCTCGCGGCCATGGTCTGCCTGGGGTTGTTCACCAGCGCCCGCGTCGCCGAGCAGATTCGCTCCGGCATCAATTCGCTGCCCAAGGGGCAGAAGAATGCCGGTCTGGCACTCGGCTTCACGCTGCCGCAAACCTATCGTTTCGTGATGTTGCCGATGGCCTTCCGCCTGGTCGTTCCGCCGCTGACCTCCGAGTTCCTCAATATCTTCAAGAATTCCGCCGTCTGTTCGACCATCGGTCTGCTTGAACTGGCTGCCCAGGGGCGCCAACTGGTCGATTACACGGCGCAGCCCTACGAATCCTTCATCGCGGTGACCATCGCCTATGTGCTGATCAACGTGACCGTGATGTTCCTGATGCGCAAGGTCGAGCACCGCATTGCCGTGCCTGGCTATATCGGAGGCAAATAACATGTACGAATTCGACTGGTCTTCGATTCCCGGCGCCTTGCCCTTCCTCTGGGACGGCATGAAGATTTCGCTGGAAATCACCGCGCTCGCCGTGGTCATCGGCATCGTCTGGGGCACCTTGCTGGCCATGATGCGCCTGTCGCCGATCAAGGCGGTTTCCTTGTTCGCCGCCGGCTATGTCAATCTGTTCCGCGCCGTGCCGCTGGTCATGGTGCTGCTCTGGTTCTTCCTGATCGTGCCCAAGGCGCTTGAGCAACTGTTCGGCTTGCCGAGCGGCACCGACATGCGCCTGACCTCGGCCATGATCGGCTTTGCGCTGTTCGAGGCGGCCTACTACTCCGAAATCATCCGGGCCGGCATCCAGAGCGTGCCGAAGGGTCAGATCGGCGCTTCCTACGCGCTCGGCATGACTTACAGCCAGGCGATGCGCCTGGTGATCCTGCCGCAGGCTTTCCGCAACATGGTGCCGCTGCTCCTGACGCAAGGGATCATCCTCTTCCAGGACACCTCGCTGGTTTATGTCTCGGCATTGGCCGACTTCTTCGGCGCCGCCTACAAGGTGGGCGATCGCGACGGTCGACTGGTTGAAATGCTGCTTTTTGCCGGCCTCATCTATTTCGTTATCTGCTTCTCCGCTTCGCAGCTCGTGAAGCGTCTCCAGAAAAAATATCATCCGGCCTGACGGCCCGCCTCAAGGAGTCATTCCATGATCAAGATTGCAAATGTCAGCAAGAATTACGGTGCCTTCGATGTCCTCAAGGATTGCAGCACCACGGTCAACAAGGGCGAAGTGGTCGTTGTCTGCGGCCCGTCCGGCTCGGGCAAGTCGACGCTGATCAAGTGCGTCAACGGTCTCGAACCGTTCCAGTCCGGTGAAATCATCGTCAACGGCACCTCGGTTGGCGATCCGAAAACCAATCTGTCCAAGCTGCGCTCCCACGTCGGCATGGTGTTCCAACACTTCGAACTCTTTCCGCACATGAGCATTACCGAGAATCTGGCCATTGCCCAGATCAAGGTGCTCAAGCGCAGCAAGGAAGAAGCGATGGACAAGGGGCTCAAGCTGCTCGACCGCGTTGGCCTCAAGGCGCATGCCCACAAGTTCCCCGGCCAGTTGTCCGGCGGCCAGCAGCAGCGCGTGGCGATTGCCCGGGCACTGGCGATGGACCCGATCTGCATGTTGTTCGACGAGCCGACCTCGGCGCTCGACCCGGAAATGATCAACGAAGTGCTCGACGTGATGACCGAGCTGGCGCAGGAAGGCATGACCATGATGTGCGTGACGCACGAAATGGGCTTCGCCAAGCGTGTCGCGCATCGCGTGATCTTCATGGATCACGGCCGTATCGTCGAAGACGACAGCAAGGATGCCTTCTTCGCCAACCCGCGCTCCGAACGCGCCCAGCAGTTCCTCGCCAAGATCCTGCAGCACTGATCATGGCCGCCGCGACCCGATTTGTTCCGGTCGCGGCAATCATCGCGGTCAACCGCGTTTCCGGGCAAAAATCCACGGTTACAATGACGCCTTCCGATGGCCGCCCATTCCATGACTGATTCCCCGCCGAGCATTCCGGTCAGCCTGCAGCGGCCGCACCGCGCCCTGGGCGTGGCGGCGATGCTGGTTCTGTTCCTGCTGACCGCCTTGCTGGCTTATCAAACCTCCGAACGTCAGGGGTTTCGCCAGATGCGCGACGAAGCCAGCCACCAGCTCGATGTGCTGGCGGCGGCGATCGATAGCGAAGTTACCCGGCACGCGTCGATTCCCAGCGCCGTCGAGCTGAACCCCGAAGTGCTCGCCCTGTTGCGTGCGCCGGAGGAAAAGCAGGATGTGCTGCAGCCGGCGGCCAATCGTTTCCTCCAGAAACTCAATGACCATCTCGGTGGCCCGGCGATTTTCGTGCTCGATACGCGCGGCCGCGTGGTCGCGTCGAGCGACTGGATTTTTTCACGCAACATGCTCGATGCCGACCTGTCCTACATGCCTTTCTTCAAGGGCGCGGTGGCCGGCATGCCGGAGCGGCATTACGCGGTCGACAACGTACGCAATGAAGTCGGCTATTACTTCGCCTTGCCGATTCGCGATGAACTGAATGACTGGAAGGTGATCGGCATTGCCGTCGTCAAATCCGGCCTGCGCGAACTTGAGCGTCGCTGGCTGGCGCAGGAGGCGCCGGCGCTGATCGTCGACAACAACGGCATCGTCCTGCTCGCTTCGCCGCCGGAATGGCGCTATGCCACGATCCAGCCCAAGTCGCCCGAGGTGCTGGCCAAGGTCAGTCGCGAGCAGTTCGCCGGTCAGGCGTTGGGAACGACCTCGCTCGATATTGCGATCGATGCTGCCCAGGAGGGGACGGTAGTTCGTCTTTCAAAACACTTGAAACCGGATAGCGGCCCGCTGCAGGGGGCGCGTTCCTATCTGGCGCTGAGTCGCCATCTGCCCGGCACGGCCTGGCGCATCGTGGTGTTTTCGGATTTGCGCCCGGTAATGATCCAGGCCTCGACGCATGCTGCGCTGGCCACGGCGGCCAGCGGCTGCCTGCTGCTCTGGCTGCTTTATCTCAATCAGCGACGGCGCTTGCAGCGCGGGCGGGAAGAGGCGCAAGCCATGCTTGAGCAGGCCAACCAGGAGCTGGAACGTAATGTCGAGGCGCGTACCGCCGATCTTTCCGACGCCGTGACGCGGCTGCAGCGCGAGGTGGCCGAACGTCAGCGGGCCGAGCAAACCCTGCGTGCCGCGCAGGACGAACTGGTCCAGGCCGGCAAGCTCGCCGTGCTCGGCCAGATGGCGACCGGCATCACGCACGAGCTCAGCCAGCCGCTCGGGGCGATTCGCACCTTGTCGGCCAATGCCGTCGAGTTCATGCATCGCGGCGATATGGCGACGGCCGAAAAGAACCTCGGCATCGTCGGACAACTGACCGAACAGATGGGTGGCATCATTACCCCGCTCAAGACCTTTGCCCGCAAATCACCGGCCGTGCCGGCGGCGGTGGATGTGCGGCAAGCCGTCGACAGCGCGCTTTTCTTGTTCGAGCAGCGCCTGCGTAAGCAGAATGTCGCGGTCGACCGCCAATTTGGCCCGGATTCATGGATCGCCTGGTGCGACCAGAATCGTTTGCAGCAGGTGCTGGTCAACCTGATCGGCAATGCGATCGACGCGATGGCCGACGAGCCGGAACGACGCCTCAGCTTCTCGGTCGAGCGCGCCTCTTCCGGGCAGTTGGCGCTGGCCGTCAGTGACAGCGGCAGCGGTTTTACCGAAGCGGCGCTCGAGCATTTGTTCGAACCATTTTTCACAACCAAGCAACCCGGCGAAGGGCTGGGCCTCGGGCTGGCCATTTCGCGCGATATCCTGCGCGACTTCGGGGGCGATTTAATGGCTGGTCCGGCACCCGGCGGCGGGGCGCGCTTTGTCGTTCTGCTGCCGGCCTTTTCCGGCGATTCTGTGGCTGAGGAATAACGATGAAACCGCAACTCTCCGTTCTGCTGATCGAAGATGATCCGAATGTTCGCCTGGGGTGCGAACAGGCCATGCAGTTGGCCGGCATCGCCGTCGAGGCCGTGGCTTCGGCCGAAGAGGCGCAGCGCCGGATCGATGCCGATTTTCCCGGCATCATCGTGACCGACATGCGCTTGCCCGGCATCGACGGCATGGCCTTGTTGCGCTGGGTCACCGAGCTGACGCCGGACCTGCCGGTGATCATCATCACCGGCCATGGCGATGTCACGCTGGCGGTCGAGGCGATGCGTTCCGGGGCCTACGATTTCATGCAGAAACCTTTTTCGACCGGCGATCTGGTCGAGGTGGTGCGTCGGGCGCTGGAAAAGCGCGAATTGGTGCTGGAGGTCGAGTCGCTGCGGCGTCGCCTCGATCATCGCGATGATCTTGAAGCCCGCCTGATCGGTCGCTCACCGCAAATGGCCAAGGTTCGCCAGTTGATTCTCGATGTCGCCGATGCTGCGGTCGACGTGCTGATTTTCGGCGAAACCGGGACCGGCAAGGAAATGGTCGCCCGTTGTCTGCACGACCTGTCGCGTCCCGGCCAGGAAAACTACGTCGCGCTCAATTGCGGCGGGATGGCCGACAGCCTGCTCGATAGTGAGCTTTTCGGCCATGAGCCGGGCGCTTTCACCGGGGCGCAGAAGCGGCGCATCGGAAAAATCGAACACGCCAGCGGCGGCACGCTCTTCCTTGACGAGGTTGAGTCGATGCCGATGGCGATGCAGATCAAGCTGCTGCGCGTGTTGCAGGAGCGCGTCGTCGAGCGGCTCGGGTCGAATCAGCTGATCCCGGTTTCATGCCGCATGGTGGCGGCGACCAAGGAAGACCTCAAGCTGCTGTCCGATCAGCAGAAATTCCGCGCCGACCTGTATTACCGGCTCAATGTCGTGCGTATCGAGTTGCCGCCGCTGCGCGAACGGCGCGAAGACATTCCGGCGCTCTACGATGAATTCCTGCTCCAGGCGGCCAAGCGCTACAACCGGCCGCCGCCGGAGCTGACCTCGGCCCACCTGCGCAAGCTGATGGCGCAGGATTGGCCGGGCAATATCCGCGAATTGCGTAATGCCGCCGACTGCCACGCGCTGGGTATCGGGCGCGACAAGGTCGAGCTGGGCGGCAGTGGCGCCGCGCAGTCGCTGACCGAAGCAGTGGAAAACTACGAGCGGGTGTTGATCGCCAATGAACTGACGCGCCAGGAAGGCAATATTGCGCGAACCAGCGAGGCGCTCAAGGTGGCGCGTACGACGCTGCACGACAAACTGAAGAAGTACGGCCTAATCTGAGCGCCGCGGCAGCCAGCCGAGCTTGCCGAACAGCAACTCGGTCAGCCACAGGCTGAAGTAGGTCGCAAACCAGGCAAAGACGGTGTCGGACAGGAAATGGCCGCCCGGCACCATGCGGACCAGCGCGAACAGGCCGCCAAAAGCCAGGCTGGCGAGCAGCCAGCGACGCCGCACGGCCGGCGCGCCGAGCCAGCCGAAAGCCATGATGAACGAAGCCGTGGCGACATGGCCGCTGACAAACGAACAGTTTTGCTGGCATTGATCGGCCGGGATGAACGCCGGCGTGAATTGCTTGTTGCCGCCGAATTGCTCGATATTGACCGGCCGGGTCCGTCCGGAATGTTCCTTGAGCGTTGCGTCGACCAGCAGGATCGGCCCGGCCAGCGCGCCGGCGAGCAGGAATCCGTAAGTCAGGCGGCGGGCGCGGATAGTCGGGAAACGCTTTGAAAAACCGAGCAGCCAGAGCAACAGCAGCGAAACCAGCAAGCCCTGGCCGAGCCATGGCAAGCCGCGATAAGGAATGGCCAGCCACAGGTCTTCACGATTCAGCGCCCACAGGCCGTTGCCGCGATAGAACAGCGCGCTGGCCGCAAGGTCGATCTGCGGCGCTGCCACGAAGAGCACTGCAAGCAGGCCGAAAGCGGCCAGTGCGAAGCGAAGTTCAATAGCCCTTGAAGTCACGGAGCAGGTAAACATCCATGTCGCGCGTCGTCTGGCTGTCGAGCGGCGCTTTCAGTGTCGCCAGCTTGTCGACCGCAGCAAAGCGGCTGGCAATCTGGTCGGCCGGGTCCTGGGTGATCAGGATGGCATTCTTGCCGATCCACGGGCGCAGGTCGGTGGTCAGCTTGTAATGGTCGCTGGCGATGCCGCTTGGATTCCAGCTGGCGGCGGCCGGTTTGAGGTCGCGCAGTTCGTAGAGCATGTGGGCGAGCAGGGTGCGGTTGTCGGCGATCAGCACGGCATCCGGATTGGCCTGGAGCAGCGGGTGCAGTTGGCGACCCAGTTCGTCCCAGCCTTGTGCCCGGCTGAACGGACTCTTTTTGGCCGGATTCTGGACATTGAATGTTGCCAGCACCTGGGGCCAGTAATAGACCAGCCCGACCACGGCAATATTGATCGCCAGGCCGATGATCAGCAGGCGTTGCCGATTGCGTTGTAGCAGCCAGGCGACGGCGGCAATGGCGGCCGGGGCGAAGGCCGGTGCCGCCCAATTGGCGTTGGCGCTGCTCTTCATCGCCTGGGCTGAAACGACGGCCCAGAGCGGCAGTGCGAACCAGAGCAGCAGGCGGGTCCGGTCGTCGCGCCAGCTTTGGCGGACTTGGGCGAGCAGAATGAAAAATACGCTGCCGAGGATCGGGCCGAAGGAAATCCATTGCGCCGCCCAGAATTCGCCCAGTGCCTTGAAGCCGCCGCCGGCTTTCTTGTTGAGCGTGATGTCGGCGGTGTGCTTCAGCGTCGGAAAATCGTTGGCGACGTTCCAGTAAAGATTGGGCGACAGAATGGCCAGCGCCAGGCCGGCCGCCAGCCAGGGTTTGGCCGAGGTCAGGCGCGGGCGATGGAAGGCCAGCAGGTGCAGGAAGGCGGCGCCGAGCCAGGCGGCCATCGTGTATTTCGAGAGCAGGCCGAGGCCGCAGACGGCGCCAAGCAGCAGCCAGTCGGCCCAGGCGTCGCTGTCCAGCGCGCGCAGGTAGGCAAGCAGGGCCAGGGTCCAGAACAGGGTGAGCAGCGCGTCGGTCGAGACGAACAGGCCGAGCCAGGAGAACATCGGCAAGGTCAGAACGGCGACGGCCGACCAGAAGGCCGTGCGTTCGTCGTAGAGACGACGGGCAATGGCCCAGCAGGCGGCGGCTGCCGCCGGGTAGCAGAGCATGGCCAGCGCCTTGGTGCCGAGCAGGCCGTCGCCGAACAGCGCGGTTGAAGCGGCAATCAGCGCGGCAATGCCGGGCGGCTTGGAGAAATAGCCCCAGTCGAGGTGCTGGGCCCAGGTCCAGTATTGCGCTTCGTCGATGTAGAGCGTGATGCCGAGCTGCGAAACGACCCAGATGCGCCAGGCGATCAGAGCAAGGCCGAGGCCGACGAGTAATTTGATGCCGGATTTTTGTGGAAATCCGGCGTCGACCGCGCCATTCACGCTGATTTGTGCCAGCCTTCGTCAGCCGCCAGCGCTCGCTCTGGGCGTGCCGAATAGGAGCGGATGGTGCCGGATTCGAAGTAGATGCGGGCCAGCAATTCGGACAGCACGCCGGTGGTGATGAAGTGCACGCCGGCAATCAGGCCGCCAATTGCGACGATCAATAGCGGACGGCCGCCGATGGCTTCGCCCAGACCGAATTTGACCCAGGCCAGCCAAGCCAGCACGAGGCCGGAAAGGCCGGTCAGCCCGAGGCCGATGCCGCCGAAGAAGTGGCCCGGGCGGGCGCGGAAGCGCATGAAGAAGTACACTGCGATCAGATCGAGAATGACGCGGAAAGTGCGCGAAATGCCGTATTTGGAAACGCCGGCGGTGCGCGCATGGTGCGTCGTCGGCTCCTGCGCGATGCGGCGCGGAGTGGTCACAGTGGCCAGCCAGGCCGGGATGAAACGGTGCATTTCGCCGTACAGGCGCACGCTCTTGATCACGCTGCCGCGGAAAGCCTTGAGGCTGCAGCCGTAATCGCGCAGATGCACACCGGTCATCCGGGCGATCAGCTTGTTGGCGATCTTGGACGGAATCTTGCGCAGGAACAGACCGTCCTGGCGGTTCTGGCGCCAGCCGGCCACCAGATCGAGGTCTTCGTTGATCAGGCGGGCGACCATGCGCGGGATGTCGACCGGATCGTTCTGCAGGTCGCCGTCCATCGTCACGATCACGTCACCGCGCGCTGCATCGATGCCGGCCTGCATGGCGGCGGTCTGCTTGAAGTTGCGGGTCAGTTCGACGATGCGCACGTGCGGGCCATATTCCTTGGCCGATTGCAGGGCGCGCTCGACGGTGGCGTCGCTGCTGCCGTCATCGACCAGCACCAGTTCCCAGGGGTGATCGTAGCCTTCCAGCGCTTCATGCACGCGCTTGACCAGCGAGGCAATATTGTCTTCCTCGTTGTAGAACGGAACGACGATGGAAAGGCTGTGCGGGGGAATGGAAATGGCGGCGCTCATGGGACTATCCGGCGGGAAAGGCCGCATTTTAATCGAAAACCCCAGCCCCGGCTCAGCGCAGTCCTTTAATGTAGAATTCGGGGCTGACAAAACAAGCAAGGAATCAACAGCATGCTGCTGATGATCGATAACTACGACAGTTTTACCTACAACATCGTCCAGTATTTCGGCGAGCTTGGGCAGGATGTTCAGGTTTATCGCAACGATGCCATCACCGTGGCCGAGATTGCCCGGCTCAATCCCGCCTATCTGGTAATTTCGCCCGGCCCTTGCGCGCCGGCCCAGGCGGGCATTTCGCTGGCCGCGATTCGCGAATTTTCCGGCAAGATTCCGCTGCTCGGCGTCTGTCTCGGTCATCAGTCGATTGGCGAAGCCTTCGGCGGCAAGATTGTTCACGCCAAGCAACTGATGCACGGCAAGGTTTCCCCGGTCCACCATAAAGATATCGGTGTTTTCAAAGGGCTGCCGAATCCATTGACCTGTACTCGCTACCACTCGCTGGCCATTGAGCGCGAGAGCTTGCCGGATTGTCTTGAAATCACGGCGTGGACCGATGACGGCGAAATCATGGGCGTACGCCACAAGACGCTGGCCGTCGAGGGCGTTCAGTTCCATCCGGAATCGATCCTGACCGAGCGTGGTCATGATCTGCTGAAAAACTTCCTTGAGGAACACAAGCAATGACTCCGCAAGTAGCGCTGCAGCGCGTTATCGAACATCGCGAAATCTTCCACGATGAAATGGTTTCGCTGATGCGCCAGATCATGGGTGGAGAAGTCTCTCCCGTCATGATTGCGGCCATCATTACCGGTCTGCGCGTCAAGAAGGAAACCATCGGCGAAATCGCCGCTGCCGCCAGCGTCATGCGTGAGTTGTCGACCAAGGTCGAGGTGGCTGATACCAGTCGCCTGGTCGATACTTGCGGCACAGGCGGCGATGGGGCGCATACCTTCAATATTTCTACCGCAGCGATGTTCGTTGCTGCCGCAGCCGGCGCACGCATTGCGAAACACGGCGGCCGTTCGGTATCCAGTTCCTCGGGCAGTGCCGATGTGCTGGAGGCGCTCGGTGTCAATATCAGTTTGTCGCCGGAGCAGGTGGCGCAGTGTCTGGCTGAAACCGGCGTCGGATTCATGTTCGCCCCGAATCACCACAGCGCGATGAAGCATGCCGCACCGGTTCGTCGTGAGCTGGGCGTGCGTACACTGTTCAATATCCTTGGGCCGCTGACCAATCCAGCCAATGCGCCGCAGCAAGTCATGGGGGTTTTTCACCCGGATCTGGTCGGCATTCAGGTGCGCGTATTGCAGCGCCTGGGCAGCCAGCGGGCGCTGACGGTTTTCGGTCGCGAAGGCCTGGATGAAATTTCGATTTCGGGCCGTACCTTGATTGGCGAGTTGAAAGATGGCCGAGTGACCGAATACGAAGTTCATCCGGAAGATTTCAATTTGCCGGTGCACGATCCGCGCACTCTGCAGGTCGCCAATGTCGAAGAATCCAAGGCGATGCTGCTCGGCGCGCTGAACAACCAGCCCGGTGCGGCTCGCGATATCGTGGCCCTGAATGCCGGTGCCAGCATTTATGTTTGCGGGCAAGCTGAAACCCTGGCTGCGGGCGTGACGCAAGCCTTTGAAATGATCGCCTCCGGCGCGGCCCGTGCCAGTCTTGAAGCATTCATCAAAACCAGCAGGCAATTCGCATGAGCGACATTCTCAACAAGATCATCGCAACGAAGCATGAAGAAATTGCTGTCGCTGCTGTGCTCAAACCCCTCTCTGTCCTTGAGTCGGAAGCTGCTGCCCAGGTTGAACCGCGCGATTTCGTCGGCGCGATTCGCCAGAAGATTTCCTGCGGTCAACCGGCGGTTATCGCCGAAATCAAGAAAGCCAGTCCCTCCAAAGGGGTCATTCGTCCGGATTTTCATCCTGCCGATATTGCACGCAGTTATGAGCAGCACGGTGCGGCCTGCCTGTCCGTCCTGACTGACAAGCAGTATTTTCAGGGCGCGCCGGCGTATTTGCAGGCGGCGCGCGCCGCTTGTGCCTTGCCGGTGTTGCGCAAGGATTTCATGGTCGACGCCTATCAGGTGGTTGAAGCGCGTGCGATGGGGGCGGATTGCATCCTGCTGATTGCCGCAGCCTTGACGTTGGCTGAAATGAAATCGCTCGAAGCGCTGGCGCATCGTTACGGCATGGCCGTGCTGGTTGAAGTGCATAACGGCGAGGAGCTTGAAGCTGCGCTGCAACTGGAAACGCCCTTGCTGGGTATCAATAACCGCAACCTGCGAACCTTCGAGGTGACGCTGGATACAACTTTGGGTTTGCTTGAGCGCATCCCGGCGGGTCGTATCGTGGTTACCGAAAGCGGCATCATCAAACCGGAAGACGTGGCCCTGATGCGCGCCAACAGCGTCGATGCATTCCTAGTCGGCGAGGCCTTCATGCGTGCGCCGGAGCCGGGCGTCGAGCTGTCCCGCCTCTTTGCCTGATCGGGTGTTGCGCCGAAACAACAAAATGCCAAGTAAGCAGGGTGGGCTTTCAAACACCCGTTGCTACAGTCTTCCGCTCTTTGCGACAATCAAGCCCAACTTCTCATATCCGAGAGGTAAAGCTTAATCAGTTCGCAAGATCAGATTAAAAACTAACCACTAAGGAGATTTTCAAGATGCAAAAGAAAATTATCGCTCTGGCTGTTGCTGGCCTGGCTTCTACCGCCGCTTTCGCACAAACCAACGTCACCATCTACGGCTCCGTCGATGCTGGCTACTCCTACCGTTGGGATGCTGAAAACCGCTCCGTCGGCAACCACACCCGTTCCACCATCGATACCGGCAACTCCGCTGGCAATCGTCTGGGCTTCAAGGGCACGGAAGATCTGGGCAACGGCCTGAAGGCTGTTTTCCTGCTCGAGCAAGGTTTCAACTTTGACCAAGGCACGATGGGTCAGGGCGGCGCCATGTTCGGTCGTCAAGCTTACGTCGGTCTGGCCGGTGGCTTCGGTACCGCCGTTGCTGGTCGTCTGTACACCCCGCACTTCTCCTTCGTTTCCTCCCTGGATCCGTTCGCTGCTGGTACCGTTGGTCAGTACCGCAACGTCTACGGCGCTGGCGATACCGGCTCTGTTGCTGCCAACCTGATCGACTCCGTTCGCGTTGACAACGCTGTTGCTTACATCTCCCCGAACTTCGGCGGCTTCGATGTGACCGTTGCCTACTCCAACGCTGCTGGTTCCCTGGGTACCGCTGCTGCTGCCAACACCGAAAACGCTTCCGAAAACGCCAAGAACAACACCGTTTACGCCGTTTTCGCCAAGTACGCTGCTGGTCCGGTTGTTGCTGGTTTGAACTACCACCGCATCGCCGTCGGTTCCGCTGTTCCGACCATCAAGACCTCTGACACCATCGACCTCGGCGCTTCTTTCGATGCCAAGGTTGTCAAGATCGCCGCTCTGTACACCAACACCGTTGTTGACTACGTTGCTGCTCAATCTGATGTCAAGCTGAACAACTACATGCTGGGTCTGACCGCACCGATCGGCAAGGCTGCAATCAAGGCTTCCGTCATTTACTCTGACGGCAACAAGCAAGCTGGTGGCGATGCTACCCAGTACGCTGTTGGCTTCGACTACAACCTGTCCAAGCGCACCAACTTCTACACCGCCTACTCCCTGATCGATGCCAACTCTACCCGTGGCACCAAGGGCACCATCCTGGGCGTGGCTGATGCATCCAACGGCGGCACCACCGCTTCTGGCTCGGCTTTCCAGCAAGGCGTTACCGCTGGTATCCGTCACCAGTTCTAATCTGACGCAAGTCAGTTAGTGCAAAGAAAGGGCGCTTCGGCGCCCTTTTCTATTGGTGCTTCCAGGTTGGTTGAGTCGGTGGTCTCTTGGCTGCAGGCGAAAAAAAGCCCCGGTTGTCCGGGGCTTTTGTACATCGAATCAGCTTAGTCGACGAGGATCAGATTGTCGCGATGGATGATCTCCGGTTCGTCAACATAGCCCAGCAGGTCTTCTATTTCGGGGGTTGATTTGCGTGCAATGAGTCTTGCTTCGCCGCTGCCGTAGTTGCTCAGGCCGCGTGCAATTTCATGGCCTTCAGGACTGATGCAGGCGACTGCCGAGCCGCGCTCAAAGTCACCTTCGGCGGCGATCACGCCGATTGGCAGCAGGCTTTTCCCAGATTTCAGGGCGTTGACCGCGCCATCATCAAGCAGCAGGCGCCCGGCCAGTTGCAGGTGGTCGGCCAGCCATTGTTTGCGGGCTGCGAGCGGTTGGGTTTGCGAGACAAGTAGGGTGCCGACCGGTTCGCCGTTGGCCAGGCGAATGATCGGGTCGCTTTCGCGTCCGCTGGCAATGGCAGTGTGTGCCCCGCTGCGGGCGGCGCGCTTGGCGGCGATTACCTTGGTGATCATGCCGCCTTTGCCTATTGAGGAGCCCGCGCCACCAGCCATGCTTTCCAGTGTTTCGTCACCGGCGGTGGCTTCGCTGATCAACGTGGCATTCGGGTCTTTGCGCGGGTCGGCGGTAAAGAGGCCGATCTGGTCGGTCAGGATGATCAGGGCTTCGGCTTCGATCAGGTTTGCGACCAGTGCGCCCAGCGTGTCGTTGTCGCCGAATTTGATCTCGTCGGTGACGACGGTGTCGTTCTCGTTGATGATCGGGATGACGCCCAGTTCAAGTAGCGTGGTTAGCGTCGAGCGGGCGTTCAGGTAGCGTTTGCGATCGGCCAGGTCGTCGTGGGTAAGGAGGATCTGGGCGGTTTGCAGGCCGTATTTCGAAAAAGCGCCTTCGTAGACTTGAACCAGCCCCATTTGGCCAACCGCTGCGGCGGCCTGCAGTTCGTGCACTGATTTCGGGCGCTTGCTCCAACCGAGACGCTGCATGCCGCAGGCGATTGCGCCGGAGGAAACCAGCACAACTTCTTTGCCTTGCTGGCGCAGTACGCTGATCTGGCGTGCCCAGTCATCGATGGCGGCCAGATCCAATCCCGCGCCATTGTTGGTGACCAGGGCGGAGCCGACTTTGACGACAAGGCGTTTGGCGGAGGCGAGGCGAGTGGTGTGCATGGTGGTTCTGTGTCAGGCGTTGTCTTTGGCGGGGATGTCGTCGCTGTGCTCGTCGTTGTCGTCGAGGTCGCCGATTTCCGGGCGGGCCATTTGCTCGAGTGCTTCGCTGATTGCGTAAATCAGGGGCTTGGTTCCTTCGCCGTTGATTGCCGCAATAGGGAAGTGCGGGCCGTCGTATTTGGTAGCTTTCTTGTAGGCCTTGAGGAAGTTCTTGACGGCTTCTTCGCGGTCTTCTTCGGGAATCAGGTCGAGTTTGTTGAGGACCAGCCAGCGCGGCTTGTTGGCCAGTTCAGGGTCGTGTTTGACCAGTTCGCCAACAATTGCCTTGGCATCGCGCACCGGATTGGAGTCCGGGTCGATTGGTGCGATATCCACGAGGTGCAGCAGAATGCGTGTGCGTTGCAGGTGCTTGAGGAAGCGGATGCCGAGACCGGCGCCATCGGCGGCGCCTTCGATCAGGCCAGGAACGTCGGCCATGACGAAACTTTTCTCGTCATCGACGCGGACGACACCAAGATTCGGGTGCAGTGTGGTGAAGGGATAGTCGGCAACCTTCGGGCGAGCAGAGGAGATGGCGCGAATCAGGGTGCTCTTACCTGCATTGGGCAGGCCGAGCAGGCCGACATCGGCCAGGACGCGCAGTTCGAGGCGCAGTTCCAGCTCTTCGCCTTGTGCGCCGTTGGTTTTCTGGCGCGGAGCGCGGTTGGTCGAGGATTTGAAATGCAGATTGCCGAGACCGCCCTTGCCGCCCTGGGCGATCAGGATTTTCTGGTCGTGTTCGGAGAGATCGGCAACGATTTCGTCGGTCTGCTGATTGTAGATGACCGTGCCAACCGGCATACGCAGGATGATGTCGTCACCGCCGGCGCCGTACTGGTCTGCGCCGCCGCCGTTTTCGCCGCGCTTGCCGATGAATTTCCGGGTGTAGCGATAGTCGACCAGGGTGTTGATGTTGCGGTCGGCAATGACGTAGATGCTGCCGCCGCGCCCGCCGTCGCCACCGTTCGGGCCGCCCATCGGGATGTATTTTTCGCGACGGAATGTTGCCGCGCCGTTGCCGCCGTCGCCGGCTTTTACGTAGATCTTGGCTTCGTCGATGAATTTCATGTCTGTTCTTTCCGCTTTGGGCTGCCCGAGTGGTCGGGCATGAATTTTATTGCTGTGCGTACTTTGGATGGGTGCTGCAAATACGCAGGGCAATAAACAAAAAAGCCCTATCCGGCGGATAGGGCTTTTGTTTCCGCCAAGCCGAAATTATTCGGCGGCCGGAACGATGGTCACCACGCGGCGCTTTTTCAAGCCCTTGATGGAGAACTGAATCACGCCATCCTTGAGTGCGAACAGGGTGTGATCCTTGCCGCAGCCAACGTTTTCGCCCGGGTGGAATTCGGTACCGCGCTGGCGAACGATGATGTTGCCAGCCAGGACGAATTGACCGCCGTAGCGCTTGACGCCCAGTCGTTGGGCTTGTGAGTCGCGGCCGTTACGTGAACTACCGCCTGCTTTTTTGTGTGCCATTTATTAGCTCCTTGAACTTAGGCCGCGATCGCGTCGATGCGCAATTCGGTGTAGTTCTGACGATGGCCTTGATGCTTCTGGTAGTGCTTACGACGACGCATCTTGAAGATCTTGACCTTGTCGTGGCGGCCGTGGGAAATCACGGTTGCCTTAACGGTGGCGCCAGCAAGGAAGGGAGCGCCGATCTTTACCGACTCGCCTTCGCCTGCCATGAGGACCTGGTCAAGGGTAACTTCTGCGCCAACGTCTGCCGGTATCTGTTCTACTTTAAGTTTTAGACCGTTGGTAACGCGATACTGCTTACCGCCGGTTTTTATGACCGCATACATGGGTTGGACTCCGAAAATAATACAAAAGGTGCTACAAAGAACCGCGCATTATACGGAAAAATGCAGCGAAGTCAAAGCCTTGTCTTTGCCTTGTGGTAGACTTTTCGTCTTTGCAAAAGGAGCTATTCATGGCTGAAATCACCACGGCCTCCGGCCTTGTTTATGAAGACACCGTTGTCGGCGAAGGTACGGAAGCCACGGTTGGCAATTACGTGACCGTCCATTACACCGGCTGGCTGACCGATGGCAGCAAGTTCGACTCCTCCAAGGATCGCGCCGATCCTTTCCAGTTTCCGCTCGGTATGCGCCATGTGATCGCCGGTTGGGACGAGGGTGTCCAGGGCATGAAGGTCGGTGGTACGCGCAAGCTGACCATCCCGTCCGAACTGGGCTACGGTCCGCGCGGCGCGGGTGGTGTTATCCCGCCGAATGCAACGCTGGTCTTCGAGGTTGAACTCCTCGCTGTCCAATGAGCGATTTCAACAAGGACGATCCCTGGGCGAAATGGCGCAAGCCGGGTGCTGCGGTCGACGCCGGTTCTCCGGCCGAAAAGCCGGCCGAGCGTCCTGCTGCCCGGTCACGCCCCGCGCCTGAGGCCAAGGCTGAGACGCCGCGTGTGCCGCCAAGCGGCACTTTGACGGTGAATCGTTCGCCGGTGGTTCGCACGCCGTCGCGCGGGCCGGTGAAAAAAGCCCCGGCCGCGCAGTCGACCGCGAAAGTCGCTCCGGTCAAGGATGTGCCGGTCAAGGCGCCGCGTCCCGAGCTGCCGCCTGGTGAGGCCCCGACGGGCGTCCGCTTGTCCAAGGTAATGTCCGAGCGCGGCATGTGTTCGCGCCGCGAGGCTGATCTGTGGATCGAGCGTGGCTGGGTTTTCGTCAATGGCCAGCAGATCAGCGAACTCGGTTCGCGTATCGGGCCGGATGCTGAAATCGCCATTTCCAAGGAAGCCAAGGCCGATCAGGCCAAGCAGGTGACGATCCTGATCAATAAGCCGGTCGGTTATGTGTCCGGTCAGCCGGAGCCGGGCAGTACGCCGGCGGTGACGCTGATTTCGCTTGAAACCCAGCTCGTCCAGTCGGGCGACCCGGAGTTCAAGCCGTGGATGCTGCGTGGTCTGGCGCCGGCTGGTCGTCTGGACATCGACTCGACGGGGCTGCTTGTCCTGACGCAGGATGGCCGTGTCGCCAAGAAACTGATCGGCGATGAAAGCACGGTTGAAAAGGAATACCTGGTTCGCGTCAGCGGTGAGTTGATTCCGAATGGTCTGGAATTGCTCAATCATGGCCTGGAGCTGGACGACAAGCCCTTGCGTCCAGCGCGCGTCAAGCAGTTGAACGAAGATCAGCTGCACTTCATCCTGAAGGAAGGCAAGAAGCGCCAGATTCGTCGCATGTGCGAACTGGTCGGCTTGCGCGTCATCGGCTTGAAGCGGGTGCGTATCGGCCGTGTCCGGCTGGGTGACCTGGAGCAGGGGCAGTGGCGTTTCCTGCGGGCTGACGAAGCTTTCTAATTTGCCGTCAGACGAAAAAAAGCCCGGTCATCGTACCGGGCTTTTTCTTGGCCGGAAATCAGGCTCAGGCCGGCTTGTTGCCGATCATGATGGTGGCTTCGCCTTCGATCACGACGGTTTCGCCGACCTTGCAGATGGTGTCGAGAATGACGCGCTTCTTGGCAGCGATGACTTCCTTGACGGTGACCGTGGTCTTGACGGTGTCGCCGGGGCGAACCGGGGCCTTGAACTTCAGGCTTTGGGCCAGGTAAATGGTGCCGGGGCCGGGCAAATGGGCGCCGAGGACAGCGGAAATGAAGCTGGCGGACAGCATGCCGTGGGCGATGCGGCCACCGAACGGGGTGCTCTTGCCGAACTCTTCGTCCAGGTGCACGGCGTTGGTGTCGGTTGAAACGCCAGCGAACAGAACGATATCGGCGTCGGTGATCGTTTTGCCCATGGTGTGGCTCATGCCGGGTTGCAGGTCTTCGATGTAATACGTCATTGCTGTTTCCTCGGGGTTATGAAAATTATGCCCGGAACTTTACCACGTCATTCTGTCCGCAGTGCTTCGACCGGGTCGAGTCGGGCTGCGCGTCGGGCCGGGAGAACGCCGGCAGCAAGGCCGATGGCGATTGCCACAGCTTCGGCGAGCAGCACAAAACTGAGCGGGGTGTGTACCGGCAGGGCAGGCAGGGCGAAGTGAATCGCCTGGGCCAGGCCGATGCCGAGCAGCAGGCCAAAACCGCCGCCAATCGCCGAGAGCGCTACGGCTTCGCCGAGAAAAAGCAGCAAGATGGTCCGTCGCCGGGCGCCGAGAGCAACCAGCAGGCCGATTTCACTCGTCCGTTCGCTGACGGCAATGGTCATGATGGTCACGATCCCGACGCCGCCGACCAGTAGCGAAATGCCGCCCAGCGCACCGACGGCCATGGTCAGGACGTTCAGGATGTTGGACAGCGTCTTGAGCATCTCTTCCTGGGAGGTGATCGTGAAATCCTCGCGCCCATGGCGTGCCAGCAGATGTGTCTTGATGCCGCTGCCAATCCGGGCCGAAGCAATGCCTTCTTCGGTGGCGATATTGATCTCGTCGACGCCTTCGCGGTTGAACAGTTCCTGGGCGCGAACGGTCGGGATGAAGGCGGTATCGTCAAGGTCGATGCCGAGGAATTGCCCTTTCGGGGCCATTACCCCGATGATGCGAAAGTGCAGGCCGCCGATGCGCAGACGTTGGCCAAGCGGATTCTCGCTGCCGAATAATTCGTTTTTCAGCTTGCTGCCGAGGACGACGAAGGCACGGGCGCTCCGTTCATCATCATCGGGCAGGAATTGGCCGCTTTGCACGGTCGACCGGAAGATTTGCGGTAATTTGGCGTTGACGCCATAGACCAGCGTCCGTCGCGTCCGTCCATTGCCCACCACTTCGGCATTGCCCCGGACATTCGGCGTGACGGCCAGAATGTGCGGCAGTCGTTCGAGCGAGCGGGCATCGTCGAGCGTCAATGGCCGGGCGCTCGATGGCAAGCCGGAGGTCGATCCGCCGGTTTTCGTCTTGCCCGGCGAAATGGAAATGACATTGGTCCCGAATTGGGTAAATTCACCGAGCACGAAGCGGTGGATGCCTTCGCCGATCGAGGTGAGCAGGATCACCGCCGCAATCCCGACGGCAATGCCGAGCAAGGTCAGGAAGCTGCGCAGGCGTTGGGCGGTAATGGCCCGAACGGCAAGGTGGAGGGTGTCGGCGAAGCGCATGCTCAGTGCTTCATCAGGGCTTGCACCGGGTCGAGCCGGGCGGCGCGTCGGGCCGGCAGGAGGCCGAAAAGGAGGCCGGTGCCGAGTGCCGTGAGCAAGGCAGCAATCACCGCCCAGTTGGGCGGATAGGCTGGAAAGACCGGGAAAATCTGGCGCAGCGCGAAAGCGCCGGCTTGGCCGAGAGCATAGCCCAGCAAGGCACCGAGCGCCGACAGCATGGCGGCCTCCGTCAGGAAGGCGAGGCGGATGGTTTGCGCTGTTGCCCCGAGCGCCTTGAGCAGGCCGATTTCACCGGTTCGCTGGGTGACGGCCACCAGCATCACATTCATCACCAGAATGCCGGCGACGGCCAGGCTGATCGCGGCGATACCGGCGACGCCCAGGGTCAGGGCGCCGAGCAGTTTGTCGAAGGTGGCGAGTACGGCATCCTGGGTGATGACCGTGACATCTTCCTCGCCGCGGTGGCGCAGCTTGAGAATATCCATCACCTGTTCCTTGGCCTCGGGGATGACTTCGCGGTTTTTGGCTTCGACCAGAACGCGGAACAGGGTATTGGTGTTGAACATCGCCTGCGAGAGCGCAACCGGCACGATGACCAGTTCGTCGGTGTTCATGCCCAGCCCTTGACCGACCGGCTTGAGTACGCCGATGACGCGCAGGCGACGGTCGCCGACACGAATCAGCTGGCCGACGGCTGCGGCATTGCCGAAAAGCTCATCGCGAATCTTGGCGCCGATGACAGCCACGGCGGTGCCGCGATTCCAGTCTTCATCCGGCAGGCCGACGCCTTGCGCCAGTTCGAAATTGCGGATCGGAATGAATTCGCTGGTCGAGCCGGCCACCATGACTTCGCGCAGGCGACCGCCAAAACTGATTTCCGAAGTGCCGACTGCGAGCGGTGCGACGCGACTTACGGCCGGCGCCCGGCGCAGGCTGCCGGCATCGTCGATGCTCAGGTCGCGCGGCGTGGTGGTGATCGCGTTGGCCGGGTTGAAGCCGCCGGTGCCGGAGCGGCCGGGTAGCACGATGACCAGGTTGGTGCCGATCGAGGAAAACTGGCCGACGACGTAGCGTCGTGCGCCATCACCCAGCGCAGTCAGGATGACGACGGCGGCGACGCCGATCGACATGGCCAGTACCGAAAGGCTGGTGCGCATCGGGTAGCCGGTGGCTGCATCGCGGGCGAAGCGGAGGATGTCGGCGGGACGCATGCTCAAGGGCGGGCGCTGTCCTGTTTCAGGCCGCCGTCTTCCATGACCAGCTGGCGTCCGGCACGGGCGCCGAGCGACGGGTCATGGGTGACGACGATGAGGGTGACGCCGCGAGTATTCAGGGCCTCAAGCAAATGTACGACTTCATCGCCGGTGTGGCGATCAAGGTTGCCGGTCGGTTCGTCGGCCAGAATCAGCGCCGGCTGCATGATGGTTGCCCGGGCAATCGCAACACGCTGGCGCTGGCCGCCGGAAAGCTGGTCAGGGCGATGGTCGGCCCGATGTTCCAGGCCGAAATCGAGCAGCGCCTGCTCGACCCGGGCATTGCGCTCCTTGAGCGGCAGGCCGGCCAGGGTCATCGGCAGTGCGATGTTCTCTGCTGCGGTCAACCGCGGTACAAGGTGAAAACTCTGGAAAACGAAGCCGATACGCTGGCTGCGCACCTGCGCCTGTTCATCCGGCGAGAGGGTGGTGACATCGCGTCCTTCGAGCTGATAGGTGCCGCTGCTGGGCCGGTCGAGCAGGCCGAGCAGGTTGAGCAGGGTTGATTTGCCCGAACCGGAGGGGCCCATCACGGCGACGTATTCGCCGGTCGAGATCGTCAAATCGAGGGTCGAGAGTGCGTGGACCGCGGCATCGCCGAGCTGGAAGGTGCGTTCGATGTTTTTCAGTTCGATCAGGGCCATCGATTTATTTGCCCTGTGTCTTGTCATCCGGCGTCACGCTGGCCCCGGATTTGATCCCCTCTTTTTCGAGCGAGACGACAATGCGTTCTCCGGCGCTCAAGCCGTCAAGCACCTCGGTGAATTCCCAATTGGCCAGGCCCGCCTTGATCTTGCGTTCGTCGAGCTTGCCGCTTTCCGGGTTGAAGACCAGCACGCGCCCTCCGCTCTGGATCGCGGCAGTCGGAATGCGCAACACCTTGTCGCGTGCCTGCAAAATGATTTCGACGTCGGCGCTGTAACCGACGAGCAGCTTCCCGGTGTTTTCCGGTTGGTGGAAGTCGACTTCGATATCGACCGTGCGCGCTTGTTTCTCAACGGCCGAAACAAAGGGGGCGATGCGCCTGACCTTGCCGCTCAGCTGCTGGCCCGGCAGGGCGTCCAGCGTGACGCGAACCGGCTGTCCCTGGCTGATTTTAGGGGCGTCCACCTCATCCATCGGTGCTTTGACGTAAAGACAGCTATCGTCGATCAGGTCGATGGCCGGCGGAGTCGGAACGCCGGGTGGCGAGGGCGTCGAGTATTCGCCCAGTTCGCCGACAATCTTGGCGACCGTGCCGTCGAAGGGGGCGTACAGTGCGACGCGCCCTTGTTCGACCCGGGTGGCGCGGAACTTGGCTTCGGCTTGCGTGACATCGGCCTTGGCCGTCTCGCAACTGGCCCGACGCGCCTCGGCATCGGTGCGGGCAGCCTCTTCACGTGAAATAGAGACAAAGCCCTTGGCTCGTAAATCGGCCTGCCTTTTGGCCTCTTTTTCTGCGTTGACCGCGACAAGGCACGCCTCATCGACCCGTCGGCCGGCCAGCGCAACTTGCGTTTGAGCCAGCGTGGCCTGGGCTTGCTGGTCGTCATTCCAGAGCTTGAGCAACAATTGGCCTTTCTTGACCTTATCGCCCTCCTTGACGCCGAGGTATTCGATCCGTCCTCCGATGATGGTCGACAGCTTGGTGCGCAGGCAGGCTTCGACGGTGCCGGCGCGGGTGTTGGCCAACGTGGCTTCAACCTTGCCTTCGGCGACTTCCTTGAGAACGACCGGGATCGGCTTCGGTCGGCTGAGCCAGGCGTAGGCCAGCCCGAGGGCGACGATCAGGGCAACGATAGTGACAATGCGGCGCATGCAATTCCTTTAGCGGAAACCGGGCAGCCAGCCGGACTGGTTCGGATCGGCTGTTGTTTCCAGGGTGCCCTGGTAGAGGGCTTCGATGACGGGGGGTTCAACCCAGCGTTCGTTCATGAAAGTCAGGCCGACTTCCTCGACGGTCTTGCCCGACCAGTAATATTCGGCCACTTCATCCAGCGCACTGAGCGACAGGCTGTGCGGCAGCCGCAGGTAATCCAGCCAGCTCGCATCGTGGAAAGAACAAATGTAAGCCCCCTTGGTCTTGGCGCAGAGCAGGTTCTTGCCAAAGACGCGTTGCGGGTGCTTGGCCCGGAATGTCATTGCGTCGGTTCGGGTCGCAAAGAGAAGCAGGGCGTGCAGGCGACTGGGGAAATGGTTGTAGCGGCGCTGGCGGAAGTATTCGAGATGATATTCGGCGAAATAATTCTGGACGGTGATCAACTGGTCGCCGGGCGTTGGCTCGCCACCTTCCGGTGCGGCGAGGGTCGCACCGAATGGACTGCCCTTGAGGATGTCCCAGCCGGGTATGTCGGCACCGGGTTCCAGCCAGCAGGAAAGCTCCAGTGTCACGGTATCCTTGATCAGATTGTCCATGGGTCCGGTTCGGTCGACGAATCCTGCCATTTTCACCCATCCTGAACGAATGAACAAACGATCTCATCCGAAATGAATTGCGGCAGAAAATGAGCGAAAAAGACTATGGCTTTTTTCCTGCAAAGTGATAATCTGGACTTGTGTCGAAGTTAGCAGCAAGCCCGACACGCAGTGGCTGGACAAGCTGCGTTGCAGGAGATTCTATGGCCGTTGTCAAAGGAAGTTTTTCTTGAGATTACCGTGTAGTACTCCATAACGGCGTAATGCCGACTACCCCAGCCAGACGTGCCGGGGTGCAGTAACCGAAGCCCATGCCATGAAACGCATGGGCTTCCTGCTTTCAGGAACCAGAGATGACCATTCAACGTTACGGCACGACTCGCCGTTATTCCGACAGCGTGGTGCATGATCGCACCGTGTATCTGGTCGAAGTGCCTTCCAATCTGGAGGCTGACATCACGGCCCAGACCGTGAACCTGCTGGCCAGCATCGATCATCTGCTCGCTCAGGCGGGCAGCACCAAGGCCCATTTGCTGATGGTCACCATCTACCTGGCCGATATGGCCGATTACGATGCAATGAATGCCGTCTGGGATGCCTGGTTGCCGGACGGCTGCGCGCCTGCCCGTGCTTGTGTTCAGGCCCGGTTGGCCAATCCCGGATTTCGCGTTGAAATGGTGTTGACCGCAGCGCTTGCTCAGGGTTGATCAAAAACCTCTGCATTGCAGTCGCAGCCTTGGCCGGCGGCAATCCAGCGGGTAAACAAACGGCTCGCCAGAGGGGCGAAAAAGCGTGGCAACCAGTCCAGGTAATGGGTCGGTCGAAGGAGCAGGCCGCAGTGGTAGCGTCGTTCAGCATCTGACCATTCCAGTGCTGGACATGGCCCCTCGACCTGCCGGAAGCGTATGCGTGCAGCCGGGCAGGTTTCAAGGGCGCAGCAGATGCCGCAGCCGTTGCACGGCTGTCCTTCGTCCGGCTTGGCCGGCGCGCTGCGCTGGAGGTGGATGATCCGGTTTTTCACGGTCTACCGATTTGCCGGACCGAATCGGCTTTATGGCCGATTGAGAAAGAGTTCCGGATCGACCGGCGTGTTGTTGAGGATCACGGCCCAGTGCAAGTGGGGTCCGGTAACGCGACCGGTGGCCCCCGCCGCGCCGAGTATTTCACCCTTTTTGACACGTTGACCGGGACGGACATCAAGCCGTGACAGATGCATGTAGGCGCTGATCAAACCTTGGCCGTGGTCGAGGAAAACCGTATTGCCGTTGAAAAAATAATCGCCGGTATTGGCCACGGTGCCATCGGCCGGTGCCTTGATCGGGGCGCCAGTGCCAACAGCAACATCGAGCCCGGCGTGCGGGTTGCGTGGCAGGCCGTTGAAAAAACGGCGCAGGCCGAAGCGGGAGGAAAGCGGGCCGCTGGCGGGCAGCGTGAAATCGGTCTGTGGCGTTTCCTGGCTGAAGCGACGCTTGACCTCTTCGCTGATTTTCTTTTCCCGCTCGATCCGGATGACATCTTCCGCAGCGGGTTCGACCTTGCGTTTGTCCTTGATCGTCAGGCGCTGTTCCGGGTAATTTTTCAGGCCGATGGCAATGCTGCGTCGGCTGATGCTTGCGCCGTTGGTGATGCTGATTTCCAGTTCGCCAGGTAGCGTGTCGAGCGGGATGCCGAGCAACGCAAACCAGCGTCCGTTGTCGCGCAGCACGGCGAGCGGTTGTTCACCCCAGCGCGCCTCGGGGGCTTGTACGGCGTTACCCAGATCGACGACGGCAACGCCGCCGGGGACTGGCGCGTGCTGCGGCAGCGCAAGGCTGCTGCCGGCCCAGGCGAGCAGCAGCACACTGCTCAGGTGTTGGCGGTGGCGGTTCAGAGTTGTGCCGCCTTGAAGGTGTTGCACTGGTTCATGTCGCCGCTTTCAAAGCCGGCCTTGAACCAGCGGACGCGCTGGGCCGAACTGCCGTGTGTGAAGCTCTCCGGGACGATGCGGCCCTGGGCTTGCTGTTGCAGCCGGTCGTCGCCAATTGCCGAGGCTGCATTCAGGGCGGCTTCGAGATCGCCCGGTTCGAGCACTTTTTTCATCGTGTCAGTTCGTTTGCCCCAGACGCCGGCCAGACAATCGGCCTGCAGTTCCATGCGCACCGAGAGGGCATTGGCTTCCGCCTTGCCGGTGCGTTGCTGCGCCTGATGCACTTTGTCGGCAATGCCGAGCAGGTTTTGCACGTGATGGCCGACTTCGTGAGCAATGACGTAGGCCTGGGCAAATTCGCCGGGGGCGTGGAAGCGATCCTTCAGCTCGCGATAGAAAGCCAGATCGATGTACACCTTGCGGTCGCCCGGGCAGTAGAACGGGCCCATGGCGGACTGGCCGGTGCCGCAGGCGGTGGGCGTCGAGCCGGAGAAGAGAACCAGTTTCGGCGCCTCGTACTGGCGACCGTTCTGCCGGAAACTGTCGGTCCACACGTCTTCGGTCGAAGCGAGTACGCGGGAAACGAAGCGGGCGCTTTCATCGTTGGCCGGCGGTTTGTGGGCCGCTGGTGCGCTGTGCTGGGCGAGTGGCGTTTGTTCCATCACGCCGAGCAGCGTCAGCGGATTGATCCCGGTGAAATAGCTGACCACCAGGGCCAGCACGATGCCGCCGATCCCGACGCCACCACGCCCAATGCCTCCGCCACCATCGCGGCGATCTTCGACATTGTCACTGTCGCGGTAATCATCCATGCGCATGTTGCTCTCCTCGCTGGGTTATTGGCCGATGATCGGCCGGGGCAGGGAAAAACGGGTCTCGGTGCTGGTGTAGCCGTCGCCGCCCAGCTTGCCGATCGATGCCAGCTTGTCGGGATCGATCATGTCCTTGCTTAGCACCGCATCGTCGGCGTGCACGTGGATGACGTCGAGCAATACAACATGGCTGCTACCGGGGCCGTCACCGAGCGGGATCAACTGACGCAGGCGGCATTCGAAACGTACCGGCGAAGCAGCAACGCCGGGGGGCGTCACTTGCGTGCTCGGGACCGTGGCGATGCCGAGCGCCGAGATTTCGCTGATCTCCGGCGGATAGTCGCCGCAACTCTGGTTCATTACCCCGGCGAGTGGTTCGGTCACGATATTGATGACGCATTCGCCGGTTTCGCGCAGATTGCGCAGGGTGTCTTTTTCCGGCGACAGCCCGGTACTCGAACGCCGCCAGGTGATGGTCAGGCTGAGTACCGGCGGCGCGACGCAGGCAATGGTGAAGAAGGAAAACGGTGCCAGGTTGCTGATGCCGTCGGTGCCTTGCGTACTGACCCAGGCAATCGGCCGTGGCTGGATGGCATTGCTGGCCAGCAGGTAAAAGGCCGGCATGGGCGGTGTCTGGCTCAGGTCGAATTCCATGATCTTGACCGTTTAACGGAAGCGGTTGATCGCGTCGCGGGTTTCTGCCGCCACCTGGCGGGCGGCTGCGGCGAAGTGCTCGTCTTTGCCGGCGTAGAGGATGGCGCGTGACGAATTGATCATCAAGCCGGTCCCATTGGCTGTGCGGCCGGCCTTGACCGTTGCTTCGATATCGCCGCCCTGAGCGCCGATGCCGGGGACGAGCAGCGGCATGTCACCGACGATTTCACGGACACGGGCAATTTCGGCCGGGAAAGTGGCACCGACGACGAGGCTGGTCTGGCCGCTCGTGTTCCAGGTTTCGGCCGACAGGCGGGCGACGCGCTCGTAGAGCTTTTCACCGCCGACGTCGAGGAACTGGAGGTCGGAACCGCCGGCGTTCGACGTCCGGCAGAGCAGGATGACGCCCTTGTCAGGGTAAGCCAGGTAGGGATCGACCGAATCGCGCCCCATATAGGGGTTGACCGTGACGGCATCGGCCTTGAAGCGTTCGAAGGCTTCGACGGCGTATTGCTCTGCGGTCGAGCCGATGTCGCCGCGCTTGGCGTCGAGAATCACCGGGATGCCCGGATGCTTTTCGTGAATGTGGGCGATCAGTGCTTCGAGCTGGTCTTCGGCGCGGCGGGCCGCGAAATAGGCAATTTGCGGCTTGAAGGCGCAGACGAGATCAGCCGTTGCATCAACGATGGCGGCGCAAAATTCGAAGATCGCATCGTCACGCCCTTTCAGATGGGCGGGAAATTTGGCCGGGTCCGGGTCGAGACCGACACAGAGCAGGGAGTTGTTCTTTTGCCAGGCGGCGGCGAGCATTTGGGTGAAGGTCATGCGGCGTCCTTTTTCGCTTCAGACGGTAAATAACGGGAAAACTTGTCGGGCAGCAGGCAGGTTTGCAGGCTGCGCTGGGTGAAGATGAATCGACCGTCGCAGACGAAACCGAGTTCCTGCCAGTCCACTTCCTTGTTCAGCATCATCGTGCATTCGATCAGGTCGCGCCGGGCGATGCGAGGATTTTTCGGGAACAGGGCCAGGATGGAGCCATCGTAGCTGTCGCAGTCGTGCAGGAAAAACGGTTCCGGCTTGCGCGTCCGGCCATTGACGTAGATGCGCGGTTGCTCGCTGATCGGGAAGGCGCGGCCCCACTGCCACCAGTTGCTTTCATCGAAACTGCGGACGCGGCGGGCGAGCAGTTCGGTTTTATGTTTGTCGAGATGCGGATGCTTGATGCCGTACAGCATGCGTCGCGTTTCACCGGTTTCGACGGTTTTCGAGCAGACGAATTCCATGTTGCCGGCACTGTGTGTAAACACGTGATCAGCCCCGGAAACGGCACCGACCTTGACCATGAAGACATCGGCGAAGCGCACGCGATAGTCGTCGCGCAGGAACATCAACTGGCCGTCGACTTCGGTGAAGGTTCGTCCATCGGCCATCCGCCGATTGAAATTGCCCTTTTCGAAACGGAAAATGGCGCAATTCGGCGTGTGGTCGCCAAAAACGCGGACATCGCCGGTTTCGTAAAAATGGGTGATGCTGCCCTGGGCGTACAGCCAGGCGTTGAGCCTCTTGGCGGCGGTCAGCTTGATGAACTCGCGCGGCACGATGAAAACCAGCTCGCCGCCCGGTTTGAGGTGGCGGATGCATTTTTCGATGAAGAACAGGAACAGATTGCTGCGTCCATCGAACAGCTCGGATTTCATCTTTTCCCGGGTGTCGACCGCGACATCCTGGAAACGGACGTAGGGCGGGTTGCCGATGATGCTGTCGAACTGCTCGTTCAACGGGAAATCGAAAAAATCGAGCACGCGGGCGCCTTGCGGGGCGACGCGTCGGTCGATCTCGATCCCGACGCAATCGGCTTGCCGTGCTTTCAGCGCATTGAAGAAAGCACCGTCACCCGCCGACGGTTCCAGTGCCCGACCGGTGTTCGTGCACAGGTCGAGCATGAAACTGACGACATTGGCCGGGGTGAAAACCTGGCCGAGTTGGGCGACGTCGCGGGGCGGCATGCCGGGTTGCGATCAGCCGGGTCAGGCCCCGGCCTTGCCCCACGAATCCTTCAGCGTCACGGCCCGGTTGAAGACCGGTGCACCGGGCTTCGAGTCGACGCGGTCGGCCACGAAGTAGCCGTGCCGTTCGAACTGGAAGCGCTCTTCCGGTCGAGCATCGCGCAGGCTGGATTCGAGCTGGGCGGTGATGGTCTGGGCCGAGTCGGTGTTCATGTCGTCGAGGAAATTGCGCTCAAGTTCCGGCGCATCGCCTTCGCGTCGGGCGCCGGGCGCCGGCACCTTGAACAGGCGCTCGTAGAGGCGGATTTCTGCGGTGTAGGCGTGATCCACCGAAACCCAGTGCAAATTGCCCTTGACCTTGACGCTATCGGCGCCCGGCGTGCCGGACTTGGTTTCGGGCAAATAAGTGCAGTGCACCGCGACAACTTTGCCATTTTCATCCTTGTCGCAGCCGGTGCATTCGACGACGTAACCGTAGCGCAGGCGCGCCATATTGCCCGGGAAGAGGCGGCGGAAACCCTTGCTCGGGACTTCCATGAAATCCTCGCCTTCGATCCACAGCTCACGGCTGAACGGAATCGAGCGCTGGCCGAGTTCCGGATGCAGCGGGTGATTCGGTGCGTGGCACTCCTCGACCTGGCCTTCAGGGTAGTTGTCGATGATCAGCTTGACCGGGTCGAGCACGGCGATGCGGCGCTGGTCGGACTCGTTCATCACCTCGCGCATGGCATCTTCGAACAAGACATAGTCGATCAGCGAATCGTTCTTGGTGACGCCGACGCGTTCCATGAACAGGCGGAAACCATCGGCCGAATAACCGCGACGACGGGCGCCGACCAGCGTCGGCATGCGCGGGTCATCCCAGCCGTTGACGTGCTTTTCGTCGACCAGTTGGATCAGCTTGCGCTTGGAGAGCACGACGTAGGTCAGGTTCAGGCGCGAGAACTCGATCTGTTGCGGCAGCGGGCGCTGGAGCAGGCCGGCTTCAGCCAGACGGCCAAGCAGCCAGTCGTAGAACGGACGCTGGTCTTCGAATTCCAGCGTGCAGATGGAGTGGGTGATGTTTTCCAGCGCGTCTTCAATCGGGTGCGCGAAGGTGTACATCGGATAAACGCAGTACTTGTCGCCGGTGTTGTGGTGCGTCGCGTGGCGGATGCGGTAGATGGCCGGGTCGCGCAGATTGATGTTCGGTGCGGCCATGTCGATCTTGGCGCGCAGGATGTGGGCGCCGTCGGCGAATTCGCCGGCCTGCATGCGCTTGAACAGATCGATGTTCTCGGCCACCGAGCGGTCGCGGAAAGGCGAGTTCTTGCCGGGCTGGGTCAGCGTGCCGCGGTTGGCGCGCATTTCGTCGGCACTCTGGCTATCGACGTAGGCATGGCCGGCAGCGATCAAGGCCTCGGCGCATTGCAGCATCCAGTCGAAATAATTGGAGGCGTAGTAGAGGTTGGTCTCGCCGTCCTTTTCCCACGAGCAGCCCAGCCATTTGACGGCATCGATGATCGAATCGACGTATTCCTGGTCTTCCTTCTCCGGGTTGGTGTCGTCGAAACGCAGGTGGCAGCGGCCGCCGTATTGCTGAGCGAGGCCGAAATTGAGCAGGATGGACTTGGCGTGGCCGAAGTGCAGGTAGCCGTTTGGCTCGGGCGGGAAGCGGGTGCGCAGCTTGGCGGCATCGAGCGGCGCTGCGGCGTGGTCGGCGGCCGTGCCGGGCTGCCCGGCCCAGTGGCGTTGGGCATGCTTGCCGGCAGCAAGGTCGGCTTCGACGATGTTCTTGATGAAATTGGCGGCCGGAGCCGGTGCAGCTTTGTCGTTGGGGGCAGTCATCTCGGGGTGGTGCTGAAGAATAATCTGCGCATTTTAACCTGTGCCGGCCGCATCGTTCGGCTGGCTTGGACTTAGCCTCTGTTTTTCAGCCAGTCGGCAAATTGTGTGGCCGGAAGCGGTCTGGCAAACAGATAGCCTTGTTGCAGATGGCAGCCAAGCTGCCGCAACGTAGCAGATTGTGTTTCGCTTTCGACGCCTTCGCCGATGGTTTTCAATCCCAATCCCTCGGTCAGCATGATGATCGCTTTGGTGAGGGCCAGATCTTGTGGACTGCTTTCCAGCCGAGCGACGAAGGAGCGGTCCACCTTGAGCGTGGTGACCGGCAGGCGGGACAGGTAGGAGAGTGAGGAATAACCAGTGCCAAAGTCATCGATCGCCAGACCTAGCCCCATCTCGCGCAAGGCGGCCAGATTGTCGCTGGCCGTGGTGTTGGGCGTGATCAGCAGGTTTTCCGTGATTTCAAGTTCGATGCGGCTGGCCGGAATGCCGGTTTCATCCAGTATCTGTTTCACCGTTCGGACAAAGTGGGCGTGCGCTAGCTGCCGAGGTGACAGATTGACGGCCAGCGCCACCGCATGGCCGTTGTTTTCAGGCCATTGAGCAGCCTGCCGACAGGCTTCGCGCAGCACCCATTCACCGATGGCCTCGATCTGTCCGGTACTTTCGGCCAGGGAAATGAAACGCTCCGGGCTGATCAGGCCGAGGCTGGGCTGGTGCCAGCGCAACAAGGCCTCGGCGGCAAAGACCCGGTGATTCCGGGTGTCCATGATCGGCTGAAAGGCGAGCTGGAACTCATTGTTGGCCAGCGCGTGCTGCAGGCAGTCCTCCAGTTCCATGCGTTCGCGGATATGTCGCGCCAGGTCCTGGTCATACATGCAGGCCAGGTTGCGGCCGTTTTCCTTGGCCCGGTACATGGCGGCATCTGCGCTGGCCATCAATTGGGTCGGGTCGCTGCCATCCTGCGGGAAAAGGCTGATGCCGATGCTGCTCGTGACGCGGATGTCGCGTTCGGCAAAGCGCATCGGTTCGTTGAATTGCTGGAGAATCTTGCCAGCAATGGCGCCTGCATCTTCAACCGAGGCAACCTCGGGGAGCAGGATGGCAAACTCGTCGCCGCCGAAGCGTGACACGGTGTCGCTTTCACGAACGCAGGTTCGCAACCAGGTGGCCGCCGTACGCAAAACCTCATCGCCGGTGGCATGGCCGAGCGAGTCGTTGATCCGCTTGAAATTGTCCAGATCGATGAACAGCAGGGCGAGTGATTGTTTTTTACGCTCCGCAGCCTGCATCGCTTTGTGCAGCCGGTCTTCGAAAAGAAAGCGGTTGGGCAAGCCGGTGCTGGCATCGTGGCTGGCTTGCCAGGCGATACGCTCGTGCAGGGCGCTCTGGCTGCGTCGCTGGCGCAAGATGGCAAGCAGCAAGCCGAGGACAATCAGCAGCCCGGTGACGCCTATCGTGCCCGGAAGCCAGAGGCTGCGTCGCCAGGTCGCACTGATGATTTCTTCATTGGCCGATACATTGATCACTAGCCCGTGCGTGGGTAGTGTGCGATAGGCAACGCTGCGCGGTACCCCGTCAATCGAGCTGATCGCACGGTAAAAGCCGTTGGCTGCGCGGGGCTGGTGATGACGGAACAGATCGATTTCCGAATAATCCTTGGCAAAGGCATCCGGGACCAGCGGATAGCGTGCCAGCAAACGCGCATCAAGCCGGTAGAGTGCCGCTGCGCCGCCTTCGAAGGGGATGGCGCTACGGTAATAGTCGGTGAGTTTTTCGACATCGAGGCCAACATAAATAGCGCCGCGAAATTCACCACGGCGATTTTCACGGCGCAGCGTGAAGGCGATCGCCCAGCGTTTTGTTTTCTTGCCAAAAATCGGGCGACCGATTCGAACCCTGTTTTCACCGATGCCGTCACGCGCATCGATGAAGTATTCACGGTCGCTGTAATTCGGCGGCGGCGAGGGAATGGCAAATGAGCTGGTGAGCAATTCACCACGGGCGCCGACGACATTGATCGAATTGACGGCCGGGAAATCGGCGGTGCGCCGGCGCAGCATGCGTGTTGCCTCTTCGACACCGGCCGGCGTGTTGAGGTCGATTTGCGCAAGATCTGATTCGATATTGTGCAAAAGCACGTCGATCGACTGGAATGTGCGTTCGGTGTATTCGGCCAGCGCCGTTGCCAGCAATCCCAGGTTGCGCTCGCTGTCCTGGAAGGCGCGCTCGCGCCGGGCATAGGTTTCGTAGATCGTCAGTGTAACGATCAGGCTGACCAGAATCATGCCGGCCAGAAGTAGGCGAATGATGGGAGGCGGCTTGTGAAAACCGGCTTCGAGACCCTCGTTCAAGACATTTTCTCCGAATGTTTGACTTCAATATAGCAGCAAGCCGAGCAAAGCGAGGTGTTGGCGATGCAGGCGCGGTGTCATCCGCAGGTAAAATAAGGCTCTACTTAGGGGGCGCGATGACAGGTTCTGGATTTTTTGCGGTAGGTTTGGGCGCAGCCTTGGGGGCGTGGTCACGCTGGCTGCTGGGCGTGGGCCTGAATCCGATCTTTGTTGCCGTTCCGCTTGGCACGCTGGCGGCCAATTTGATTGGCGGTTATCTGATCGGCGTCGCGGTGGGCGTGTTCCACCTCAACTCTGGCCTGCCTCCTGCGCTCAAGCTGTTTGCAATTACCGGGTTTCTCGGCGGCCTGACGACTTTCTCCAGCTTTTCCGCCGAAGTCGTCGAGCGCATGCTGGCGGGCCAGCCCGGCTGGGCGATCGGCCTGGCCTCCCTGCATCTGGCTGGTTCGCTGACCGCTACCTACCTGGGGCTGCTGACCGTTGGCGCCACGCGCATCTGGTCTTGAACTTCTGCTTGCCTTGCCGGCCAAAGGCCGGTGTTTTGATTGATTGACGAAGGATATTCGCTTGAGCGCCACCATGACCTACGAGGAACACCTCGATGAAGTTACGACCCAGATTACCGAGCGCTATGAAATAAGCGACGAAGCGGCCATACGCATGGTCATGCAGGCGCAGGAGGATGAGTATTTTTCCCCGCACGACGATGATCCGAAAATCTGCACGCTGGAGCGTGCCGGGCGTGACGCCAAGTGGGTGTTCAAGACCTACGGCAAAAAGCGCGGCTGAGCTTTTTCCAGGAAGCCGCTCAATACATGGATTAAGCCGGAATTTTCCTGCAAAATTCGCGGCTTAACTTTTGCAGGAATTGAATGTGCCGGTGAGCGCATTCCAGGTAATGGCCAAACACAACGAGCATGGAAAAACACGACAGGAGTCGGGCGAACGCCTGCTCTGTCTGACATCTGATTTTGGCCGCCTGCGCGGCATGCAGCGCAACATGCTGCGGTCTACGGGTGAAAAACGCGAAAAACTGCAGGCGGACTTTGCGGCCTTGCTCGAAAAGTCCCGTGCCACCCTGCTCAAGCGCCAGGCGGCATTGCCCAAACCCGAATTCCAGGCCGATCTGCCGGTCAATGAGCGGCGTAGCGAGATCGCCGAGCTGATCAAGAAGCATCAGGTCGTGATTGTTTGCGGTGAAACCGGTTCGGGCAAGACGACGCAGTTGCCAAAAATTTGTCTTGAGCTCGGGCGCGGTGCAGCCGGCCTGATCGGCCACACCCAGCCGCGCCGGCTGGCGGCGCGTTCGGTCGCGACGCGTCTGGCGCAGGAATTAAAAACCCAGGTCGGTGCCGGTGTTGGCGTCAAGATCCGCTTCCAGGATCGGTCGACCGCGGAATCCTGGGTCAAGCTGATGACCGACGGCATCCTGCTCGCCGAATCGCAGTCCGATCCCTATCTCAGCGCCTACGACACGATCATCATTGACGAGGCGCACGAGCGCAGCCTGAACATCGATTTCCTGCTCGGCTACCTCAAGCAACTGCTGCCGAAGCGCCCCGACCTGAAGGTGATCATTACCTCGGCGACGATCGATGCCGAGCGGTTTTCGCAGCATTTCAGCGGCGCACCGGTGATTGAGGTTTCCGGACGGCTTTTCCCGGTCGACATCCGTTATCGGCCGATTTCCGATCTGGAAAAGGAAGACGACGAGCGCGATCTCTACGAGGCGATTACCGATGCGGTCGACGAACTGGCCCGCCTCGGCCCCGGCGATACGCTGGTTTTCCTGCCCGGCGAGCGTGAAATCCGCGAAGCGGCCGAGGCGCTGCGCAAGCGCCACCCGCCGCATACCGAAATCCTGCCGCTGTTCTCGCGTCTCTCGGCCGGCGACCAGGACCGCATTTTCAAGCCATCCGGGGCGCGGCGCATCGTACTGGCGACCAATGTCGCCGAAACCTCGCTGACCGTGCCGGGTATCCGCTACGTAGTCGATAGCGGTCTGGCCCGGGTCAAGCGTTACTCGTATCGCAACAAGGTCGAGCAGTTGCAGATCGAGCGTATTTCGCAGGCCGCGGCGCGCCAGCGGGCCGGGCGTTGCGGCCGGGTTTCGGCCGGCGTCTGCATTCGCTTGTACGACGAACTCGATTTCAATGCCCGTGCGCCGTTCACCGATCCGGAAATCCTGCGTTCCAGTCTGGCTGGCGTCATCCTGCGGATGAAGTCGCTGAAGCTGACCGAGGTTGAGAATTTTCCCTTCATCGAGCCGCCGCCGCCCAAGGCGATTGCCGACGGCTACGCCTTGCTCCAGGAACTGGGCGCGCTGGATGACGAAAACCGCCTGACCAAGGTCGGCGAGGCGCTGGCCCGCTTGCCGCTCGATCCGCGCATCGGCCGCATGCTGGTTGCGGCGCGCGATCTCGGTTGCCTCAAGGAGGTGATGGTGATTGCCGCCGGCCTGTCGGCGCAGGACCCGCGCGAGCGGCCGCAGGAGCGCCAGCAGGCGGCGGATGAAAAGCACAAGTTGTTCGCCGACGAAAAGTCGGAATTCCTCGGCTGGTGGAAGTTGTGGAACTGGTTCCAGAATGCAGTCGAGCACAAGAAGTCGAACAAGCAGCTGATCGACAATTGCCACGCGCATTTCCTGTCCTACTTGCGGATGCGTGAATGGCGCGAGGTGCACGGCCAGTTGCACGCCATGATCGGCGAACTGGGCTGGAAGGAAAACGAGATTCCCGGCACCTTCGAGGCCATCCACCAGGCGCTGCTTGCCGGCCTCCTCGGCAACCTCGGCTGCAAGTCGGACGAGTCCGGCTATTACCTCGGTGCGCGCGGTATCCGCTACCTGATTCACCCCTCGTCACCACTGCAGAAGAAGGCCGGCAAGTGGATCATGGCGGCCGAGATCACCGAAACGACCAAGCTCTTCGGTCGCTGTGTCGCTCGAATAGAACCCGACTGGCTGGAGAGAGTGGGCGCTCACTTGATCAAGCGCAGCTACTTCGATCCACACTGGGAAAAGAAGTCGATGCAGGTTTCGGCCTGGGAGCGCACGACGCTGTATGGCGTGGTGATCAATCCCAAGCGACGGGTTCATTACGGTCCGATGGCGCCGTCCGAAGGGCGTGAGATCTTCATCCGCCAGGGCCTGGTCGGCGAAGAAATCGACGATGCCTTCGCCAGGCGCTGGCCGTTCTTTCAGCACAACCAGAAGCTGATCCGCGAGATCGAGCATCTCGAACACAAGCAGCGGCGTCAGGATGTGCTGGTCGATGACGAGTTGATCTACGCTTTCTACGACCACCTACTGCCCGAAGGTATCCACAACGGCGCCACCTTCGATCATTGGCGCAAGGAAGCTGAGCGCGACAATCCGAAGCTGCTGTTCCTGGCCAAGGATGATCTGATGCGCCATTCGGCGGCCGGGGTGACCACCGAAGCCTTCCCGCATCACCTCAAGGTCGGTGGAGCGGAGTATGCGCTCACCTACCATTTTGAGCCCGGTTCGCCGCGGGATGGCGTGACTTTGGCTTTGCCTCTGGCGCAACTCAACCAGATCCCGGTGCTGCGCATGGAGTGGCTGGTGCCCGGCTTGCTCAAGGAAAAACTGGTCCAGTTGATCAAGACGCTGCCGCAACGTATCCGCGCCAAGCTGGTGCCGGTGCCGGAATTTGTCGAAGAATTCATGTCGACCGTGGCAAACGACGATCGCAAGATGAACCAGGGCCTGATCGCCCCGTTGATCGATTACATCCTGACGGCACGCGGCCTGAATGCACGCGGCTGGGCGGTGACGCCGGATGCTTTCCGGCCGGATGCCTTGCCGCTGCATTTTTCGATGAACTACAAACTGCTCGACGAGCATGGCCGGCAACTCGACATGGGGCGCAGCCTGGTCCAATTGCGGGCCGACTGGGGGCGTGAGGCGAAGCAGGAATTTGCCGAGCTGCACGAGACGCCTTCGGAATACACCAAGCTGACCGACTGGACTTTCGGCGAATTGCCGGAGTTGATGGAAGTGCCGGTCGCCGGCCAGACCGTACTCGGCTATCCGGGCCTGACCGATGATGGCGAGACGGTCAGCCTGAAAGTTTTCGATTCGGCCGAGGAAGCCGCCGAGGCGCATCGTGCCGGCCTGCTCCGCCTGTTCATGCTGCAGTTCCGCGAACAGGTGAAGTATTTCGACAAGAACGTGCCGGGCCTGACCCAGATGGGCATGCAATACATGGCACTGGGTACGACCGAGGAATTGAAGCGTCAGATCGTCGATCTGACTTTCGAGCGCGCCTGCCTGAGCGAGCCCTTGCCAGCCGATGCCGCCGCCTTCAAAGCGCGTTGTGCCGAGGCCAAGGCACGTCTTGGTCTGATCATGCAGGAAGTCTGCCGCATGGTTGGTGCCGTGCTCACCGAATGGCAGGCCGTCAGCAAAAAACTCCCAGCTTTCAAGGCGCATGCTGCTGCGACGCAGGATATCGAGGCGCAATCGAAACGCCTGCTCGGCAAGCGCTTCATCATCGAGACCCCGTTTGAGCGTCTGCAGCACTATCCGCGTTATCTCAAGGGAATTCAGGTCCGGCTCGACAAACTGAAGGCCGATCCGGCACGCGATGTCCGTTTGATGGCCGAATACGCACCGTTGTGGACCAGTTACGAACGGCGTTTTCTGCAACTCGCCAAGCAGGGCGCCAGCGATCCGCAGATCGAGCAGTTCCGCTGGTTGATGGAAGAGTTGCGGATCAGCCTGTTTGCCCAGGAATTGCGGACGCCGGTGCCGGTGTCGACCAAGCGCCTGCAGAAACAATGGGAGGGGATTCAGCATGGCTGAGGTAATGCTCGCCTTGATGCGTACGCTGGCTAGCCTGCGCCAGGGGAAAATCTGGGCGTATGTGCTGCTGCCGGCCCTGTTTTCGCTCGTGTTGTCGATCGGCCTGGCCGTCTGGGGGCTGGGGGCGCTGGTCGAGCAGATGATGGCCTACCCGCCGATGACTTTCCTGGTCGGCTGGGGGCTGCTCTGGCTGGCGCATATCCTGGCCTATCTGGGGGGCTGGATGGCGATTTTCGCCGTCGCCTACCTGACGGCCTCGCTGCTTGCCGCCATCCTGATCCTGCCATTGATGCTCAAGCACCTGGCGCAGACCGAATATCAGGATGTGGCGCCGATGGGGCGTGACAGTTTTGTCGCTGCTGCGGTCAACAGCGTTTGGGCATCAATTTTGTTCGTCGGAGGCTGGTTGCTGACTTTGCCGCTCTGGCTGGTGCCCGGGTTTTCGCTGATCGTCCCGATGTTGCTGATGGCCTGGCTGAATCGCCGGACCTTTGCCTATGATGCCTTGTCGATGCATGCGACGGATGCGGAGTGGCATGTCCTTCGGGCTCAAGGCAAGGGGCCGATGTTCATGCTCGGCTTGAGCATGGCGCTTTTGGCTCACTTACCGGTGGTCGGCCTGCTGGTGCCGGCGCTTGCCGCACTGTCATTCATCCATTATGGCTTGGAGTCCCTGCGCCGGACGCGCGCCGGGGCATTGGTCACTATCGTTGGAGAACGGATATGAGTCGTACTTTTGGTGCGGTTATCGTCGGCGATGAAATACTGTCCGGCAAACGCCAGGACAAGCATTTCGCCAGGATCGCTGAAATGCTGGGGGCGCGTGGCCTGAGCTTGAGCTGGGTCGAGTACCTGGGCGACGATCGCCAGCGTCTGGCTGCGACCTTCCGTCGTACGATGGCCGCGGGCGATGTGGTGTTTTCCTGTGGCGGCATCGGTAATACGCCGGATGATCACACGCGTCAGGCGGTTGCAGCTGCGCTGGGTGTCGGACTGGAACTGCATCCCGTCGGCTTCGAGGAAATCAAGGTGCGCTTTGCCAATGAAGAAATTACCGAGCAGCGCAAGCAACTGGTGACTTTCCCGGCGGGGGTGCAAATCGTGCCCAATCCGTTCAACCGGATTCCCGGCTTCATGGCCAACGACCACTATTTCGTACCGGGTTTTCCGCAAATGGCTCATCCAATGATCGAATGGGCGCTTGATACCTTCTACGCCGATCTGTTCAAGCCCGTCGACAGCAAGGTTGAAAAGGCTTTTTTGCTGACCGGCCCGCATGCCTATGAAAGTGCGCTGCTCGACCTGATGGAGCGTATCGTCAAGGATTACCCGACGCTGCGTCTGTTTTCACTGCCATCCTTGATCGGCAAGGAGCGCAAGCATCTTGAACTGGGTGTTGAAGGTGCGCCGCAGTTGGTCGATCAAGCCATGCAGGAAATTCGTTGCGAAATCGAAGCGCGCAAGATTGATTGGGTCTGGCGACCGTAGGCGAATCTTGCGGTCGACGTGAAAAAGCCCGCAAATTGCGGGCTTTTCATTGTGCAGCAGAGACGCCGGATTACTTGGCGGCGGTCTTGCGGGCTGCGGCGGTGGTTGCGCTGACAGCCTTGGCAGCCGGCTTGGCAACGACGGTCTTGCCTGCGGCTTGCAGGTTGGCTTCGGCGATATCGGACAATTGCTTGGCCATACCGGTCATGTTGTCGAAAGCCTTGGTCGAAGCATTGAGCATCGATTGCATCGTGGCGGCAAACACATCGCCGCCGACCGGTGCGGAGGTCTTGGCTTTTTCAACAGCGCTGGTGGCGTTCTTGGTGAAGCTGCTGTACTGGGCTTCCATGACGGAAGTCACTTCCTTCTGCATTTCGGAAACCAGTTCATACACATTGCGCGAATAGTCCATCCACTTCTCTGCGCCAGGCTGGGCGAGGGTGGTGTTGAGCTTGGCGATTTCGTTCACGTCCTTGGCAGCCATCAATTGCTGGGTGCTGGCCACGGTGTTGTTGAAAAACTCGCGGGAAGCAGCCATGTTCAGGGCGGTCAGGCGCTCGACGCCGTTGAAGGCGGTGCGCAGCAGGGCCATCATGACTTCGGCGTTGGCTTTTTGGGCGGCGGTCAGTTGTTCGATATTCGGGTTGCTCATCATCTTCTCCAGTCTATTTTGGTGGGTATGGATGAAACAAAGCCCCCGGTCTCACGGGGGCTTTTTACAGCTTGATTACTTCTTCTTGGAAGCAGCAGCGGAGGCGCCAACAGCCTTGACGGTTGCGTTGGTAGCGGCAGCAACATTGGCTTCAGCGATTTCAGCAACTTGCTTGGCAGCCTTGTTCATGTTGTCGAAAGCGGAGTTGGCAGCAGCGATGGCGCTCTTGACGGCAGCAACGGCAACGTCAGAACCAGCCGGAGCGGACTTGGCAGCTTGATCCAGCAGGCCGGCAACGGTCTTCTGGAAATCGCCGAACTGGGATTCGACCATCTTGGAAACTTCTTCCTGGGTCTGAGCGGAGATTTCATACACGGAACGGGAGTAGGCAACAGCCTTCTCGACATTCGGCTGGGCCAGGGAAGCCTGGATCGACAGGGCTTCCTGAACGTCCTTGGCACCCATCAGGGCCTTGGCGCCGGAGACGGAGTCTTCGACCAGCGAACGGGCGGTGTTCAGGTTCAGGGCAGCAATGCGCTCGGCAGATGCCAGGGCGGTGTTGGCCAGGGACAGCAGGGAGTCAACGGTTGCCTTGTTGGCGGAAGCGAATTGCTCAGGGGTCTTGAACATAGTGAATCTCCTAAAATTAAAGGTCATGCAAAACAGTCAGAAAGCTGTCGCAGCGCACTTTGTTAAAGCGATGTTGCACCGCACCATGTCTATAATTATAGGCGTGAATACTACAATGTCAACCCTTGATTTGTGCACTGCACAAATTTTGTATTTTCGATTTGTAAACAATGTGTTGCAGTGGTTTTCTAAATTGTATTTCAGGTGTTGTTTTGCGTTGCACCACTACTGGTTTTGTCGCTCATTCCCGGATGGGCGCAGCTTGCAGTCCGCCAGCGCCTTTCAGCTCAAGACGGTCGCCACGGCTGGTGTTGGTTTCAGGCTGGGTGCCCTTGCTTTTCGGTTGAATAACGGCGCGAACGCGGGCTGGTGGGCCTTTCGGATTGGATGATTCGCCGGCCGTCACCAGGTATTTTTCACTGACTGCGTCGTACCAGATGTAGTCGCCCTTGACCTGGTCTTCACCGCTCCTGACCCAGGCGCGATGAAACAGTTCGGCAACTTCCTTGTTGGTGTCGTATTCGATGCGTTCGGCTTCTCCATCGACGTACTCTTCCTTGCCCTCGCGTTTTTGGCGGAAGCGTGCGAGGCCGTCCTTGCCCGAAAAGGCGGTTCCTTTCTGGAAACCATATTTATCTTCGGTGACGACGACGCGATCTGCTTTGAGAATCATCGTACCTTTGGTGATGATGACGTCGCCTTCGAGAATCTGAATCTTTTTGGCGTCATCGATCGAAATTCTGTTGGCCTCCAGTTGCATGGGTTTGTCGCGGTCGGCTCTTTCGGCAAGTGCGTGTGGTGCGACAAGGGTGCAGAGGGTGAGGGTGGCGATGCGAAGGATCATTTCGAAGCCTTGGGTCGGATATAAAGGCCGGTTACCTGTGATTGCAGCACGAGGGTGGCATTATTGTTGTCAAGGTTGGCACCAATGCCCTTGACCCAGGATTGGCCCTGGGTGATTTCAACGGCATTGTTCGTAAAGGCAGTACCGGCATCCGGCTTGGCGGTCAGATCTGGCATGCGTGCCATCATTTCCGGGCGGGTGGGTGTGGCGGCCCGGGTGAGTACGACGTCATCCCACAGGTAAACGGTTTCCCCCTTCGAGGTGACCTTGCCGTTTTTGCTGGAGACGGTGACCGGGGGTGCCTCGGGGCGGTAGCTGGTCAAGACTGGTGATTTGAGTTCGGAGCTGTCATCGTCCGGGTAGTGCACCAGATAGGGGGCGGTCAGGCGATATTTGACTTGTCCGTCCTCGTTGAAGCGGCGTGCAATGAAGTTTTCGGCAATCGCATCAGGGTCGTGGCGCAGCTTGCTGTCATGTCGCTGCTCTTCCTGGTCGACCGTTTTCTGCAGCCAGAAACTGAGCGCGGCCAGCAAGGCCAGCAGGATGATCGGGAAGAGTTGGCTGGGCCAGTGTTTCATGGAAGATAGGGGGCGAAGGCGATATCGAGTTTGTCTTGCGCGGCAAGAATGAGTTCGATGGCTTCACGTACGGCGCCGTGACCACCTGCGGCCCGGGTAGTGACATGGGCGTGGCGCTGGACGATGGGGCGAGCATTGGCGGGGGCGATGGCCAGACCCGATTGGGCCATGACAGCGAGGTCGATCAGGTCGTCACCCATGAATGCACATTCCGACCATTCGAGCGAAAGTTGCTGTCGCAGGCTGTCGACCGTGGCTTTTTTGTTCGATACGCCTTGATGGACATGTTCGATTCCCAAGTCGGCCGCGCGGCAGGCCACTACGCCCGAGGTTCTTCCGGTCACAATGGCCACGTGAAAGCCGAGGCGCTGCAGCAGCTTGATGCCCAGGCCATCCTGAACGTTGAATGTTTTGAGTTCTCCGCCATGGTCGTCGTAGTGCAGGCCGCCATCGGTCATGACGCCATCAATGTCGAAAGCGATCAGCCGGATTGATGCGGCGCGGGTGTTGGCATCCATTAAATAACTTTCGCAGTAAAAAGGTCATGCATATTGAGCGCGCCTTGCAACCGATTTTCAGTATCGGCGACAAGCAGTGCATTGATCCGCAGGCGCTCCATCATTTCGACGGCTTCGACAGCCAGTCGGTCCGGCCCTATGGTTCTGGGGGAACTGTGCATGATGGTCGAAATGGCCGCTTGCTGTAATTCAATGCGCTTTTCAAAGGCTCGGCGTAAATCGCCATCGGTGAAAATGCCGAGAATGGTTTGCTGCTCGTCGGTAATCGCTACCAGGCCGAGTCCGCCGCGGGACATTGCAATGATTGCATCGGTGATGTTTGTTTCGGGGGGGACAGCGGGGACTTGCTGGCCGGAACGCATGACATCGCGGACATGCGTCAGCAGACGGCGCCCGAGAGAGCCGCCGGGGTGGGAGCGGGCAAAGTCGTCCGGGCTGAAGCCACGCGCATCGAGAAGCGCTACGGCCAGCGCATCGCCCAGTGCAAGCGCGGCTGTCGTGCTGGCGGTTGGTGCCAGGTTGTGTGGACAGGCTTCCTGGGCAACGCCAGCATCAAGGTGAATGTCGGCCTCGCGGGCGAGCGTCGAAGTTGCTACACCCGTCATTGAAATTAGTTTTGCACCCTGACGCTTGATCTGGGGGACGATACGCAGCAATTCTTCCGACTCGCCGGAGTTGGACAGGGCCAGCAGGACATCGTCTCGCGTAATCATGCCAAGATCGCCGTGGCTGGCCTCGGCCGGGTGTACGAAGTAAGCCGGGGTGCCGGTGCTGGCCATGGTTGCTGCAATCTTGCGGGCAATATGCCCTGATTTGCCCATGCCGCTGACAATGACGCGGCCATGACTGTTCAGAATCAATTCGACTGCTTGAGCAAAGTCGTCATTAATTCTATTAATTAATGCGTCGACCGCGGCAGCTTCAATGCTCAGGGTTTGCCGACCCAGAGCCAGAGCGCGTTCCGACGAAAAATGAGGGAGATTTTGGCTTGGGTTCATGAGCTGCCTGCGGTTATGATGGCCGAAGTATACCTGACTTCGTGAAACGGCCTTGAGCGCACTCTCCCTCGTCCTTCTGCTATTAGGCGCTTCGGTGCTCGCCGTGGTGATATTTCGCCGTTTCAACCTGCCGCCGGTGCTTGGTTATCTTCTTGTCGGCAGTCTGATCGGGCCGCATGCGCTGAACTTGATGGAAGATGTCACGCGGGCGCAGTACCTTGCCGAGTTCGGTGTCGTCTTCCTGATGTTCTCGATCGGCCTGGAGTTCTCGCTGCCCAAGCTTTATGCCATGAAGCGCATTGTGTTTGGCTTGGGGCTGCTGCAGGTTCTGCTCTCGGTGGCGCTGATTGGCGGCATCGTCATTTCCTTTGGTTTGAGCTGGCAGCTCGGTGTCGCGCTGGGCGGCGTCTTCGCGATGTCGTCAACGGCAGTGCTGACCAAGTTGCTGGCCGAGCGCATGCAGCTTGATTCAGCTCATGGGCGTGAAGTGATGGGGGTTCTGCTCTTTCAGGATCTTGCCGTCGTTCCCTTGCTGGTCCTGATTCCCTCTTTGAGCCAGCCGCCGGAAAAACTGGCGATGATGCTGGGCGTTGCATTACTCAAGGCGATTGTTGTCTTGGCGGTCATTCTGGTCTTTGGCCAGCAACTGATGCGCAAGTGGTTTCATTTTGTGGCCAGGGCAAAGTCTTCCGAAGTGTTTGTGCTGAATGTTTTGTTGATTACGCTGGGGCTGGCCTATGTAACAGAACTGGCCGGTCTTTCCCTCGCGTTGGGCGCTTTTGTCGCCGGGATGCTGATTTCGGAAACTGAATTCCGCTTGCAGGTGGAGGAGGACATCAAGTCTTTCCGCGACGTGCTGATGGGCCTCTTTTTTGTCACGATCGGCGTCAAGCTCGACTTGAGTATTCTGCTCGGTCTTTGGTGGCAAATACTCCTGGCGCTGGCCGCGTTGTTGATTGTGAAGAGTTTGATGGTCGGGGTTTTGTCCTGGCGCCTTGGTGCATCTCCAGGCAACGCGATCCGCTCGGCGCTATGGCTTTGTGCGGGCGGTGAATTCGGCTTTGTGCTGCTGGGTGAAATCATGCATCTACCCAAGTCGGTTGAGCAGATTGCGCTGACTGTTCTGGTTTTGTCGATGCTGGTTGCTCCATTCATTGTTCAATACAGTGAAAAGCTGGTGATGCGCTTTGTTGCCAGCGAGTGGTTATTGCGCTCGATGCAACTGACGCGAATTGCTGCTCAGTCGATGGGGGCCGAGAAACATGCGATCTTGTGTGGGTTTGGCAGAAACGGCCAATACCTGGCCCGCTTTCTCGGGCAGGAGGGTGTCAACTATATAGCGCTCGATTTAGACCCCGATCGCGTCAGGGAAGCATCGGCTGGCGGCGAGAGTGTTGTGTTTGGTGATTCGGGGCGGAAAGAGTCGCTGATGGCGGCTGGTTTGATGCGCGCGAGTGTTGTCATCATTACGATCAACGATACGCCGCTGGCGGAAAAGATTTTGCACCATGTGCAGGAGTTGCGTCCCGACCTGCCTGTTGTTGTACGTACGTCGGATGAGCGTGATCTTGCCCGGCTGTCAAAGGCGGGGGCGGCAGAAGTTGTTCCCGAGACGCTGGAGGCCAGTCTGATGTTGGCCTCGCATGCTCTTGTGCTGGTCGGTGTGCCAATCAATCGGGTGCTGAAGCGTATTCGTCAGGCCAGAACCCAGCGCTATCGATTGCTACGCGGATTCTTCCATGGCCTCTCTGACAGCGATGAGGATGATGAGTATCAGTCCCGGCTTCATTCTGTATGGCTCGCACCCGGCGCGGCAGGGATAGGGCAGACATTGGCGCAGCTTGATATGGAAAGTTTTGGTTGCGAGGTCAGTGCAATTCGTCGCCGGGGAATTCGTGCAGTCGAGCCGGCGCCCGAGACGCGCTTGGAGGTCGGGGATGTCGTCGTTGTTCTTGGTGATCCCGAGGCTGTTTCTGCCGCTGAGCAGCGCTTGCTGCAAAAGTAAAACCCGCCGTGGCGGGATTCGCTTTATTAAAGTGACTTGCAAACAACGTAGACCGCAGTACTGTCTTCGCTATACACGGCGGAGTCTGCCAGTTTTGTACTGAGCTCGGTCGCTTTGTCTGACCCACGAACTGCACCGGTGCCAGGTTTGCCATCGTCGAGCAGGGTGTCAATTGCCCCGGCAATTTTTCCAGATAAGCCGCTGGAACAAATGGTCAGCCCGTTGTTGCCTAGGGCGCCGTTCTGTACCTGCAAGAAGCCACCTGCCGAATTTTGCGGCGCAATTTTGCTGCTGGGGTCGCCGGCGACGAATCCGGAGAGGCGAAGATGTTGCCAAAGCTTGCAGTTTTCGGAGTCTTTGGCTGTGTCTGCAGCGCAATTCAGGATGGACGCGACACTTCCATCGTCAAGGGAGCCATTCCCGTTGCCCTTTCCGGCCTGAGGGCTGGTCCAGCGACTGTCAGCAAGGTCATCGTCGCCGGGTAGCTTTCTGTAGCGATCCTGGTAGCCATAGATTGCAACCGTGATGTTGCTGAAATCGGCCGCCACGCTCTTGATGCGCGCCTGCGTGATGAGCTCCTGCCCTTTCAGAGCGCCTCCCAGTAGTAGTCCAATGATGATCAGGACGATGGCTATTTCCACAAGCGTGAACCCGCGTTGATTTTGTGTCATTGATTTCTCCATTACAGGTTGTATCGAACAACGGCAAAATTGCCATGGGCATAATATACCTATTTGGCATTTTTGGCTGGCGGCGCTTTTGGTTCGAGTTTGGATTCGAATAGGAAAAAAATCGACGAACTGCTTGACTGCGATTTTAGTGTGTATATAATTCGCCCTCTTCGCTGCTGCCGGGGTTTCCGGCGGAAGGGAAGAAGAAGTTGGTAGGAAAAAAGAAGTGAGAAAGTGCTTGACGAGATGTAGGAAGTGCTTCATAATCTCGCTTCTCTGCTGCAGACGAATCGAAAGAAACGGCGCGGTAGCGATCTTTAAAAATTTGAACAACCGATAGGTGTGGGTGCCTTGATGCGAAGCGACGCAAGTCGCAAAAAAGTATTAAGGCAATCACACGGATGGAGAGATCCATCGAGGTAGAAGTAAAAATTCTACCGTCAGTGAATTGCGAGTGTTTTGGATTGAACTGAAGAGTTTGATCCTGGCTCAGATTGAACGCTGGCGGCATGCCTTACACATGCAAGTCGAACGGTAACAGGGAGCTTGCTCCGCTGACGAGTGGCGAACGGGTGAGTAATGTATCGGAACGTACCTTTCAGTGGGGGATAACGTAGCGAAAGTTACGCTAATACCGCATATTCTGTGAGCAGGAAAGCAGGGGACCTTCGGGCCTTGCGCTGATTGAGCGGCTGATATCAGATTAGCTAGTTGGTGAGGTAAAGGCTCACCAAGGCGACGATCTGTAGCGGGTCTGAGAGGATGATCCGCCACACTGGAACTGAGACACGGTCCAGACTCCTACGGGAGGCAGCAGTGGGGAATTTTGGACAATGGGGGCAACCCTGATCCAGCCATGCCGCGTGAGTGAAGAAGGCCTTCGGGTTGTAAAGCTCTTTCGGCCGGGAAAAAATCGCATGGGCTAATACCCTGTGTGGATGATGGTACCGGAATAAGAAGCACCGGCTAACTACGTGCCAGCAGCCGCGGTAATACGTAGGGTGCGAGCGTTAATCGGAATTACTGGGCGTAAAGCGTGCGCAGGCGGTTTTTTAAGACAGGCGTGAAATCCCCGGGCTCAACCTGGGAACTGCGCTTGTGACTGGAAGGCTAGAGTACGGCAGAGGGGGTGGAATTCCACGTGTAGCAGTGAAATGCGTAGAGATGTGGAGGAACACCAATGGCGAAGGCAGCCCCCTGGGTCGATACTGACGCTCATGCACGAAAGCGTGGGGAGCAAACAGGATTAGATACCCTGGTAGTCCACGCCCTAAACGATGTCAACTAGGTGTTGGGTGGGTAAAACCATTTAGTACCGGAGCTAACGCGTGAAGTTGACCGCCTGGGGAGTACGGCCGCAAGGTTAAAACTCAAAGGAATTGACGGGGACCCGCACAAGCGGTGGATGATGTGGATTAATTCGATGCAACGCGAAAAACCTTACCTACCCTTGACATGTTCAGAATCCCGAAGAGATTTGGGAGTGCCCGAAAGGGAGCTGGAACACAGGTGCTGCATGGCTGTCGTCAGCTCGTGTCGTGAGATGTTGGGTTAAGTCCCGCAACGAGCGCAACCCTTGTCGTTAATTGCCATCATTTAGTTGGGCACTTTAACGAGACTGCCGGTGACAAACCGGAGGAAGGTGGGGATGACGTCAAGTCCTCATGGCCCTTATGGGTAGGGCTTCACACGTCATACAATGGTCGGTACAGAGGGTTGCCAAGCCGCGAGGTGGAGCCAATCCCAGAAAGCCGATCGTAGTCCGGATCGTAGGCTGCAACTCGCCTGCGTGAAGTCGGAATCGCTAGTAATCGCGGATCAGCATGTCGCGGTGAATACGTTCCCGGGTCTTGTACACACCGCCCGTCACACCATGGGAGCGGGTTCCGCCAGAAGTAGGTAGCCTAACCGCAAGGGGGGCGCTTACCACGGCGGGGTTCGTGACTGGGGTGAAGTCGTAACAAGGTAGCCGTAGGGGAACCTGCGGCTGGATCACCTCCTTTCTAGAGAAAGCATCTCTGGCACCCACAACCTATCGGTTGTTCAGTAGTGGCAACAGACGAGGGTCTGTAGCTCAGTCGGTTAGAGCACCGTCTTGATAAGGCGGGGGTCGTTGGTTCGATTCCAACCAGACCCACCAACGTCTAAACACGGGGATTAGCTCAGCTGGGAGAGCACCTGCTTTGCAAGCAGGGGGTCAACGGTTCGATCCCGTTATCCTCCACCAAAACCTAAAGATAAGCATGGGTGTTTATCTTTGGCTTTTGGAAACGAAATGCCACGCTCTTTAACAAATTGGAAGAAGGTTGTATTGCTGATGCTGATGAGGCATTGGCAGTACGTTGTGATTGCATCGATCGTTATTTCTTAGTCGGGATAACGGTCGCACAAAGATTTGCCTGTAGCCGCTCTCGCGAGAGAGGACAAGGTTATAGGATCAAGCGACTAAGTGCATGTGGTGGATGCCTTGGCGATCACAGGCGATGAAGGACGTGCAAGCCTGCGAAAAGCGGGGGGGAGCTGGCAATGAAGCTTTGATCCCCCGATATCCGAATGGGGAAACCCGG